>CAZXHG010000548.1:0-1537 GCA_964639985.1 uncultured Rickettsiales bacterium | reverse complement strand
CGCCGCCCACGGTGGCGATGCCCAGGGTCTTGGGGGTGACGTCCAGCAGCAGCGGGCCCTCACCCTCGCCGATCAGGGCGTTGCCCTGGATGGAGGCGCCGAGGGCCACCACCTCGTCGGGGTTGAGGCCCTTCTGGGCCGGCTTGCCGAAGAAGTCCTCGACCTTCTTCTGGACCAGCGGCATACGGGTCTGGCCGCCCACCAGGATCACGTCGTCGATCTCGTCCATGGTCAGCCCGGAGTTCTCCTGGGCCGAGCGGCAGATGGCGATGGTGCGCTCCACCAGGTCGCCGACCAGGTCCTCGAGCTGCTTCTGGGTCAGCTCCTGCTGCAGGTGGATCGGCACGTTGTCCTTGGAGGCGATGAAGGGCAGCGTCACCTCCAGCGACGACTTGAACGACAGCTCGCACTTGGCGTTCTCGGCCGCCTCCTTGAGGCGCTGTAGTGCGATCTTGTCCTGCCGCAGGTCGATGCCCTGCTGGCCGAGGAACGACTCGGCCAGGAAGTCGATGATGCGGTTGTCGAAGTCCAGGCCGCCGAGGAAGGTGTCGCCCGAGGTGGACAGCACCTCGTACACGCCCTCGTCCACGGTCATGATGCTGATGTCGAACGTACCCCCGCCGAGGTCGTACACGGCCACGTTGCGACTCATCTGGCGCTCGAACCCGTACGCGAGCGCGGCCGCGGTGGGCTCGTTGATGATGCGGATCACGTCGAGCCCGGCGATCTCGCCCGCGATCTTGGTGGCCTGGCGCTGGCTGTCACCGTAGTAGGCCGGCACGGTGACCACGGCCTTGGCGACCTCCATGCCCAGGTGTTCCTCGGCGACCTTCTTCATCTCCTGGAGGATGTACGAGGAGATCTCCTGCACCGAGTACTCACGGTTGCCCGCCACGATGCGGGTGTCGCCGTCCGGTCCCTCGACCAGCTGGTAGGCGACGGTCTCCTGGGTGCGAGCCACCTCGTCGGACTTGAACGGCCTGCCGATCAAGCGCTTGGCTGCGAAGATGGTGTTGGCCGAGTTGGTGACGGCCTGCCGCTTGGCGATGTGGCCGACGAGGCGCTTGCCCGCCTCGGTGACCGCCACGATCGATGGGGTCGTGGGGTAACCACCACGATTGGGGATGACCCGGGGTTCACCGTCTTCACAGACCGCCACGCAGGAGTTCGTGGTGCCGAGATCGATGCCAATCACGCGATCCATAGTGGCTCGTTCTCCCCTTGCTTCCTCTGCTTCCGCGTCTCGCGTCCCACCCGCACCACGGGTGCGATCCCCAGAGAGGACGCCCTATCTTGCCATGTCCTGGAAAACTATCGCAAACGCTTGAGGGCCTTCTTGACCCTTGAATCGTCCGGCGCGATCTGCGTGGCCCGCTCCAGCGCCTTCAGCGCGTTGTTGGGCATGCCCACGTTCTCGTAGGCGTCGGCGATGTCGAGCAGGTAGTCGAGGTTGTTGGGTTCCTTCTCCACCGCGGTACGGAACAGCTCGATGGCCGTGCGGTGCCGCATCGTGTGCTCCCAGATCACCTTGCCGAAG
>CAZXHG010000547.1:0-1539 GCA_964639985.1 uncultured Rickettsiales bacterium | reverse complement strand
AGTCACCGTCCTCAATCAACTTGGCAACCGTGAGAAGCAGGACGCCGTCACTGTCATCGTAGCGGCCGTTCGCATCATCTGGGATCACGAGCTCGTACTCGCCCGTGCCCGTCCTGGTCACGCTGAACTGACCGCGGGACTCCTTCTCTGTCCCGTCTTCGTCGATCCAGCCCCCGCACAGCCCTTCCGTGCTGTACGGCACATAGAGGAAACTGACCCGTCCCTGTTCGTAAGTGTCGAAATTACCGCTTTCATCGAAGGCGGCAATGTGCCAGCTGTTGGAGCCTTCAATCGTGTCCAGATCGGGAACTCCCGCTGCGGCAATGTTGTCGTTGTTTCTTGCATCAATGACGAACAGCATGCCATCCGTTCGGGGGTTGATGCCATTCAGCGTCAGCAGGTGTTCGCCAGCGTGATCGGGACTGGTTGCCACAGAGACAGTCGACCCCGCCGGCAGGTTGCCGCTCCCATCGAACCCGGTTCCGGCCGCGTTGATATGTCCGCCGATCCAGCCCAGAGCGTAAGGGAACCACCCGAAACTGAAGTCATAGTTGGCCTCGCCACCGTTTCCGTCAGCTGTAAACGACACGATCCACATCCCGCCGTTATCGCCATTTCCCCCGATCCCCGACGACAACGCGCCCGTCACTGCCACGCTGCCCTTAGCTCCGGATGTCGGCAACTCGTTGCAGTTGGCGATGACAACACCATTGGCCTGCAAAATTGGACGCGATATACCCGGATATCCCAAACCGAAGTCGCCCCGATTGTCGTCGCTAACCCAAAGATCAGCGTCCGTTGTCTGGTTAAGAATCGTAACGGAGGTAGGTGCGCCGGTCCGCGCCTCGACATCCACTCGTGCGGCGATCGGCGGCAGAATCTGACTGAAGCTCAGGTCATCGATTGCGGCATAGGCTGTGTCCTGCCCGCCGTCATCAAATTTCAGGACATAGTCCACACCTGCCTCTCCCGTGAAATCGAAAGTTACCGTTTCTTTACCTCGGAACAACGCCGCGGTGGTATGACTGAATACCTGCGGTCCGCCATCCTCCGAGAGGGTAATGGTCCAGTCGAAGGCTTCCCCAGTCTGGTCGTTCGCATGACCGATGACCAGGGAGTTCAACTGCAGTTTTGCCCCGTCATCCACGCTAAAGGTGATCGTCGGGTCCGCTTCACCGCCGTTGACGTCCAACTGGACAACCGTTTGACCGGTACCGAATACGACTTGGAAACTGGTTGCGCTGTGTATCTCCCAAACATTGGGTGACGGCGCCCAGGCAAGGCCGATGGTGGGCGTAGCCCCGTTTGAGATGCTGCCCCCCGCCATGTTCGTGGAGAGATTGCTCCCAAAAGTGAGCGATAAATCAGCATTGTTGCCCTGTCCGGTGTCGAAAGTAAGAACCGTGGCCTGCGCGACCGACACCATTGCCGCAACCATCAGCATGACTGCATATGCTCTCTTCATTGTCCGTGCTCCATTTTTTGTGACCTAACCGAAAAAAAAGGATCCTTCGGCATATAAGGTCTTGATTAGCGAGT
>CAZXHG010000546.1:0-1598 GCA_964639985.1 uncultured Rickettsiales bacterium | reverse complement strand
TGGAGATGCGGTCCACCGTGGTCTCGGGCATGCCCAGCGCCTTGCCCACCTCGCGTACGGCCGAGCGGCTGCGGTAGCGGATCACGTTGGCCACCATGGCCGCGTGGGAGCGACCGTAGCGCTGGTACACGTGCTGGATCACCTCCTCACGGCGCGCGTGGGCGATGTCCAGGTCGATGTCCGGCGGCTCGGCGCGCTCCATGGACAGGAAGCGCTCGAACAGCAGGCCCATGCGCACCGGATCCACCGCGGTGATGCCCAGGCAGTAGCAGACCGCGGAGTTGGCGGCCGAGCCGCGTCCCTGGCACAGGATCTCCTGCTCCCGGCAGAAGCGCACGATCTCGCACATCGTCAGGAAGTAGCCGCCGTAGTCCAGCGCCTCGATGAGCTTCAGCTCCCTGTCCAGCTGGCGCTGCACCGCGGTGGGGATCCGGCCGCTGTAGCGGTCCCTCGCTCCGGCCAGCGTCAGCTCCTGCAGCCACTGGCCCGCGTCCTTGCCGTCCGGCAGCCGCTCGGCCGGGTAGCGGTAGCGCAGCTCGTCGAAGGAGAAGGTGCACGACTCGGCGATCGCGGCCGTGCGGCGAACCAGCTCGGGCTCGTCGTCGAACAGCGCCTCGAGGGCCCGCGGCGCGTGCAGGTGGTGCCGGTCGTTGGGCTTGAGCCGCCGGCCGGCCGAGTGCAGGGCTACGCCGTGGCGGATGCAGGTCAGCACGTCCTGCAGCTGTCGCCGCGCCCGCGTGTGGTACAGCACCTCGACCGCGCCCACGAGGGGGAGGTCATGGCGTGCGGCCCAGGTGCGGATCCGGGCCTCCGTGTCCGCGTCCGACGTCCGGTGGTGCCGGGTGACCAGCGCGTACAGCCGGTCTCCGAAGGCATCCCGCAGGTCGTCCTCCAGCGGTGAGGGCTCGGCGGGCGGCGTGAACCCGTATCCCCCCAGCAACGCGAACTGCCCCTCGGCGTGGGCGCAGATCTCCGCCCACGTCACCGACGACTCCCCCTTGGGCGACCGCCGGTGCCCCACGGTCATCAGCCTGCACAGGTTGGCGTACCCGGTCCGATCCCGGGCCAGCAGCACCACCTCTGAGCCATCGTCCACGGTGACCTCGGCCCCCAGCACCAGGTGCAGCCCGATCTCCTTCGCCTTCACGTGCGCCCGCACCGCCCCGTACACCCCGTCCCGGTCCGTGATCGCCAGCGAGTGATACCCCAGCCGGTGCGCCTCCTCCACCAGCTCCCCAGGGTGACTCGCCCCCTCGAGGAAAGAGTAATTGGTCTTGTTCCAAAGCGCCGTGATCATGGGACAAGTCCAATCGACACCCATACCACTCGATACCCCTCCACCCCCTGACTCGTGACCGCATTCCGGCCAGAACTCGCGGGGTGCCCGGCCACCCCCCGACTCGTGGCCGTTTTCCGGCCAGGACTCGCCGGGTGCCCTCCCACCCCCCGACTCGTGGCCGTTTTCCGGCCAGGACTCGCCGGGTGCCCTCCCACCCCCCGACTCGTGGCCGTTTTCCGGCCAGGACTCGCGGGTGGCTGGCGCCGTCGGATGCTTGCGGGCGCCGTCTGCCTGATCCCCTCCTTGCATCTCTCCCTTC
>CAZXHG010000545.1:0-1604 GCA_964639985.1 uncultured Rickettsiales bacterium | reverse complement strand
GGGGCGGGACCTTTGGGGCTTGTGATTCGGCAACCGAGGGTGACGGTTGGGTCGTGGATGTTGACGGGCAGGCACGAGTGCGAGGTCGCACGATGATCGAGGTGATGCCGGAGGGAAAGCCGTGCCCGATCCTCCTCACGCCGGAGGAGGTGACGGTGTGACGACGACCGAGGACGGCGTGGCCGTGATGGTCAGTACGCCGGTGGGACCAGTCGCCTGCTTTGCTGGCGAGGTGCCGCTCCCACCGGGGGGCAATTGACTGATGGTTGATGTGGGTCTGTACTGTACACCCAAGCAACTCGCCGAGCGGCTAGGCGTGAGCAAGCAGACCATCCTGCGAGCCATCACCGCTGGGCACCTGGAAGCGGTAGACTTGAGCAGTCGCCCTCCAGGGCCGGGCCATCGCCCCATCTATCGGATCAGTCCCGAGGCGGTGGACGCCTACCTCCAGGCCCGCATCGTCCTTGTTGCCTAGCTGAAGAGCTTGTCATGAACGTGATCGACCACGAGCCGCATCCTCGGCAACTCGATGCCCTCGACGTACACCTCCGACATGCCCGGCAGGCTGTGCCCCATGATCCGATGGATCGAGTTTGTATCAAGCGTTTCGTCGGCGAGGGTCCGGAACGTGTGGCGTAGGGTGTAGAAGCCGACCCCCCTTCTCTTCAGCCCCATGCCGGTAAGCAGAGCATCGAACTCACCGGACAAACGGTCGATGTTCGTCACCTTCCCGATGCCGTCGTCCTTTGCCGCGTGAATGCGTTGCCGCACCAATGGCTGCCCTCTCTTCGTCAGGAACACCAGCTTTTCCGCGTCCGGCGTGTGAGGTGTGGGTCTTGCCTCCAGAGCCAACTTGATCGCCTCGACCGTCTTCGTCCATAGCGGCACGACCCGCTCGATGCCCGTCTTCGGGCGGCGATAGTCGATGACTGGTTTGTCGAGGTCGAGTGCTGAAAGCGGTAGCGTGGCGAGGTCGGTGTTGCCCATACCGCCGTTGATGCCGAGCATCGCCGCCGCCCGCAACCAGGGTGAGGCGGCATCCAGGATGCGACGCACCTCGTCGGGGCTGAACAGCTTCTTGCCGTTCGCCTGCTCAGCCTTCTGCCTGGAGCGACGCTTCTGCTGCGTCGAAGGCTTCTCGAACACGCGGCGGAACTTCGGGGATGCGTCGATCAGCCCCACGTCCTCGCCGAACCTGAACACTCCCTTGATGATCGTGATGGCTCTCGCTAAGGCGTGCACGCCGAGCTTCCGTGACAGCTTGGCTCGATAGGCAATCCACACCTCTGCACCGAGGTCGTCCACCAGCCGAGCAGGCCCAACGAACCGCGTGAACGCTGTCAGGTCGCGGCGGCAGTCTTCGTACCACCGCCCCCCGATCTCGCCGCCCTGGACGCGGCCCGCCTGGAACTCAAGGTACTGCTTGACGAGACGGTTGACCGATACGCCTTTCACAGGTAGGCTCGGTGTTCGACCGACGTGCAGTTCGGCGGCCTGCTTCAGGTACTGCTCGTGAGCAGCTTGCGGGTCGTCCCAGGTGCCGAAGAAGTAGATTTTGCCTCGGATCTTCTTGCACCATTGACCGTTGTTGTGGGCGGTCAACG
>CAZXHG010000544.1:0-1614 GCA_964639985.1 uncultured Rickettsiales bacterium | reverse complement strand
CTGACGCGGGGTGGAGCAGTCAGGTAGCTCGTCGGGCTCATAACCCGAAGGTCGTTGGTTCGAATCCAGCCCCCGCTACCATAACGATAACGGGCACTTAGCCGACTAGGCTGGGTGCCCGTTTTCGTTTGTTTCCACATTCCTTCCACATTCAGATATCCTCGGACGTGCGCTGGAGGCCCTGGAAGGGGAGGTGTCGCGTGCCGAAAACGGCGAAACCGCGGAAAAAAGGCAACCGCTGGGAGATCAACTTCATCGACGGCGCGGGGAAGCGGCGATACCGCACGTTCCGGACGAAGAAAGAGGCCGACTCGGCGCTGCATCACCTCAACGCCGAGGCCGAGGCGGTCCGGGCCGGCGTGCGGGCCATGCCGCCCGAGCCGCACACCTTCGGGGAGGTGGCCGACTACTGGCTGGTGCACAAGGCGTCGAAGAAGCGCAGCGGCAACACGGACAAGGGGATCATCAACAAGCACCTGCGTCCGTACTTCGGGGACGTGGAGCTGGTCGCCATCGGCGTGGAGATGATCGACCTGTTCGTGATGGACAAGGAGGGCGAGCTGGCGCCCAAGACGCTGCACAACGTGTTGACCCTGTTCGGCACCATGCTGCGGCTGGCGCAGCGGCTGGGCTGGCTCGCGGTGCTGCCGCAGATCGACAAGCCACGCCTGGACGAGAAGGACTACAACTGGCTGCGCACGCGCGAGGACATCCGCAAGCTGCTGCTGTCGGCCACCGAGGAGAAGCTCCAGCCCGCGCTGGAGGTGTACGCGACCGCCCTGTACACCGGCATGCGGGCAGGGGAGCTGATGGGCCTCAGGTGGGAGGACGTGGCCCTGGACAGGCGTCTGATCACGGTCAAGCGGTCCTACGACCACGACTACACCAAGAACAGCGCCATCCGGCACGTGCCGGTCCTGTCGCCGCTGCTGAGGCTGCTGCGCGAGTGGAACCTGCGCTGCGAGGGGCCGTGGGTGTTCCCCAACACCGTGGGCAACGTGCGCAAGCCGAGCGACCGCATCCTGCAGGAGGTGTTCAAGCGGTGCCTGGAGCGGGCCGAGCTGACGCCGATCCGGTTCCACGACACGCGGCACACGTTCGCCAGCCACTGGGTGATGAGCGGCGGGGACATCTTCAAGCTGCAGAAGATCCTGGGGCACAAGGACATCCGCATGACGCTGCGGTACGCGCATCTGGCGCCCGAGGCGTTCTCGGAGGACTACGACCGGCTGGATGACCTGTTGCCGAGCTGTGGGGTGGGGGAGGCGACCTCGATCACTGCTCTCCGGAAGTGAAGCGGCACTCCATCAAGCCCCACCATCTCGCCGCGACAGCCTCAGTCGCCGCGTCGTGCCACGCTGGTCGTGGAAGGTCACCGCCATGCCCATCACCGTCGCGTCCACCGCCAGCCCTCCGGCCGCCATCACCTCTCCTGCGCTGTTCCGCCTGACGTTCACGCACCCGCGCCTGGACGCGCCCGCCTTCGGAACGACGGCCACCGACCTCGACCTGCGCGGCGGCGACCTCCACGACATCGATCTACGCCGGGTCTGCCTGATTGTCTCGTCCCGCGTTCGCTTCCCAGTTCCATCCCACCGACTTTTCCCGGTACCT
>CAZXHG010000543.1:0-1635 GCA_964639985.1 uncultured Rickettsiales bacterium | reverse complement strand
GTAGATGCCATGTTGGCCCGCATGGCGGGCCTCCCCCTCGATCGTCAAAGACTCCTCCGCGCCGGACCGGCACAATCTCAGATCACACTGAGTAAACCCGGCGTCGGGGTAGTACCCCCGCGCCATGAGATGCCGGTCGTCGCCGACCGTTCGGTACTCGGCCCGGCGGGAGGAGTTTCCAATGACATCCCAGATCTATCTCGGCCTGGACGTACACGCCAGCAAAACGGACTGGACGGTGTTGCGGGACGGGAGCAAATCGAGGCGCGGCAAGGTCTTCACGACCGAGCCGCAGCTGAGCGAGCTGGTGACGCGGTGGACCGCAGAGGGCGACCTGCTGGTGGGCCAGGAGGTCGGGACGATGGCGCAGTTCGTCCACGACGTGGTCTCGGGCGCCGGCGCCCGGATTCTCTCGTTCAACGCACACCAGTTCCGGATGCTGTGCTCGTCGCGGAAGAAGTCGGACCGGCGCGACTCGTACTGGCTCGCGATGGCGCTGAAGTCGGGGATGTACCCGCACCCGGTGTACATCCCGCCGCCGGAGATCCGCTACCTCCGCGGCGTGCTCGCCCAGCGAGAGACGCAAGTCCAGGAGCACTCGGCGTGGGTCACGCGAGCGCGGTCCTACTTCCGGATGGCCGGCATGACGGGCATGGGCAGCGCCTGGCACATGCCATCCACCATCCGCTCCGAGCTGGCGCGGGAGAGCATCACCGATCCGCACCTGGTCGAGGGCCTGCAGCTGTGCTGCGACAAGATCGTGTCGATCCGCACGGAGAGGGCGCGGCTGGAGACACGGCTGGCAGACGCGACGCGCGACATCGACGACGTGCGCCGGCTGATGACCATTCCCGGCTTCGGTGGGATCGTCGCTTCGGCCGTGTACGCGCAGGTCGGCGATGTCCGCCGCTTCCCCAATGCCCGTGCGCTGTGCTCCTACGCCGGCGTGGTGCCGTCGGTGAGGCAATCGGGCCACACCGTGCACATGGGGCCCATCACCAAGCAGGGCTCACCCATGCTGCGGCGGGTACTCGTGCAGGCCGCACAGGTGGTGATGAGCCGCTGTCGGTCGGACGAGGCCGCACCTCTGCGACGTACGGCCGCACGCATCCGACACCGAAGCCAGCGCCACAAGATCGCCGTGGTGGCGCTCGCTCGCCACATGCTGCGCATCGCCTACTACGTGCTGCGGGACGGCACGGAGTACCAGCCCGAGCGGTTGACCCGGACGAACTGAGATGGCGAACGCCAGCCGAACAAGAACGAACGACAACGAGGACAGCGAGCCCCGAGACCGCTGCCTGGGAAGGACACGAGGGTCAGGCCGCACCCGACCTTGGCATCCACGGGACACGCCGCTACGTAGATTGGCCGACTCTTCTGCCCAACAGGCAACATGCGCCGAGGAAGGCTGACACCTCGAGCGCGAATGGAAGGCTGGAGCCTCCGGGGCATGCGGACCTCGGCGCGCTGACCTCACGACGAGAGGAGCGAAACACCAGACGGCCTGGAAAGAAGGACCGCGAACCGGGGGCCAGCCGGCGGCTACATCACCGCCGGGAGGGGCGAGGCCGACCGGGGATGGATTCGTCTGCCAGCTTCTTGACTGCCAACATGGAAGGTCGGGTCAAGGAG
>CAZXHG010000542.1:0-1640 GCA_964639985.1 uncultured Rickettsiales bacterium | reverse complement strand
GGCGCCGCCGCCCATGGCCACGGCCACGTCCAGGCCACCCGCGCCCATGGCGATCTGGCCGATGCCGCCGCCCGTGGGGGTGTGGGAGTCGGAGCCCAGCAGCGTCGTGCCGGGCTTGCCGAACCGCTCGAGGTGGAGCTGGTGGCAGATGCCGTTGCCGGGCCGGGACAGCTGCACGCCGATCTTCTTGGCCACGGACATCAGGTAGCGGTGGTCGTCGGCGTTCTCGAAGCCGACCTGGACCGTGTTGTGGTCGATGTAGCTGACCGACAGATCGGTCTTGACCCGGGGAATCCCCATGGCCTCGAACTGCAGGTAGGCCATCGTTCCGGTCGCGTCCTGGGTCAGGGTCTGATCGATGCGAATCCCGATCTCCTGACCGACGACGTACTCACCCTCCACCACGTGGGCCCGGAGGATCTTCTCGGTGACGCTCATGCCCATGTTGGTCTTCCTCACCTTCGTTTCGACTGGTTGTTTCGAACCTTTTGGAAAGGGTCTCCCCTTTGGTTTGCATCTCTGCCGTTGCCGGCGAAGGGGCGGATCTTGCACCTCCGGAACCTGGGTGTCAACACGCGTGTGCGCGAGTCAACTATGCGCTGCGAACGCGCGATTGCGCGCACGCACGTGAAGTGAGGTTCAGGTCCGATCGGGTGGGGCTGGCTCGCGGCCGGGGGGGATCAGCCGGTGATGTTGGGGACCGTGATCGAACCTTCCATCAGGAAGACGACCTTGCCCTCGGGCCTGGCGGCGAGGGCCTCGTCCAGGGCCTGCTGGATGGAGGGCACCGGTCGGATGAAGATCTTCTCCAGCATCTCGGGCTCGAGGTTGGTGATGCCCCAGATGTGGGCGCGGCACATGATCTCGGCCATCTTGGCGGCCTTGTGGTAGCCGAGCTTGAAGCCCTTGTCGATCTCCTCCAGCACCAGCTGCGGCGTCTCCTGGCCGCTCAGCAGGTTGAAGAAGCTCTCCTCGCCGATGCCGGTGCGGCACGGCATGATCGCGATCAGGATGCCGTCGTCCTCCAGGGCCAGCTTGCCGTTGTCCAGGCACTTCTGGGACTGGTAGAGGTCGATCTCCATGGGGTACGGCGCCACGGACAGCACGATGTCCTCGCGGCTGGGGATGGCCACGCAGAACACCTCGTTGGCCGCGTCGATGGCCGCATCGAACGAGCCGTGGATGTGGCCCGCGGTGACGGCGTACAGCTTGCGGTCGCGGTCGAGCACGGTCTGGATGGAGAAGATCGGCTTCTGCACCACCTCCTGCAGCGCGTCGATCATGTCGTCGTGCACCGGGTTGCCGTCCAGGGCCAGCGAGTGGGACTCGGCGCGCAGCGCGTACTGGTGGTTCTGCTCGATGGTCTTGAACGCGGCGATGCCGGGCAGGAACGCCTTGCGACCGCCGGTGAAGCCCGCGAAGTAGTGGGGCTCGACCGACCCGATGATCACGATCTTGTCGCACTCGACGCCGAGCCGGTTGACGTACATCTCGGTGCCGGCGCGGGACTTGCCCAGGGGCACCATCACCGAGTCGTCGCGGGAGTCGTGGATGTGCAGCCGGTCGCGGACCCGCTCCTTCCAGTCGCCGAAGATGAAGTCCAGCTCGTCCTCGGTGGGCGCGCGGTGCACGCCGGTGGC
>CAZXHG010000541.1:0-1642 GCA_964639985.1 uncultured Rickettsiales bacterium | reverse complement strand
ACGGCCACGTCCAACTTCGACATGGCCGGCACGATGATCATCGTGGCGGTGGTGTTCGCCCTGGGGTTCAAGGGCTTCCTGGTCGAGATCCGCGGTGGCGTGGGGCTGTCGCTGGCCTTCCTGATGGTGTTCCTCGGCAAGTGGCTGCGCCGCAGCCGGGTGATGACGTCCGCGGAGTGGATGAAGCTGCGCTTCGGCACCGACACCCAGGGCAAGTGGGCGCACGTGATCAGCGCGGCGGCCAACATCATCCTGTCACTGGGCATGATCATCTACTTCTCCAAGGGGGCCGGGAAGTTCCTCACCCACTTCATCCCCCTGTCGGAGCTGACCTGCATCGCGCTCATGGTCGGTATCGGGCTGTTCTACACGTTGATGTCCGGGCTGTACGGCGTGGTGTTCACCGACGTCGTGCAGATGATCCTGCTGACCTTCACCGCGATCTTCGTGACCGTGCACGCATTCACGCTGGCGCCCACCGTGGACCTGCCCGCGGGCCTGATGCAGTTCAACCTGGAGGTGCCTGCCGGACTTGGTGACTCCTTACTTGCCAAGGATCCTTCGGCCTGGGAACCCATCCTCGGCATGTTCGGGGTGTGCGTGTTCCTGTGGTTCATGCGCACCGCCATGGAGGGCATGGGCGGCGTGGGCGGCTACACCGACCAGCGGTTCTTCGCGGCCAAGAACGAGCGCGAGGCCTCCCTGCTGACCCTGGAGAGCATCGTGCTGTCGATGATGCGCTGGACCATGGTCGCGGGGCTGGTGGTGATGGGCTACCACATCCTGCAGAGCGGCGGCGCGGGCGCGGACCTGATCGCCGAGGACGCCGAGCAGGTGCTGCCGGTGGTGCTGGGGCAGATGCTGCCCGCAGGCATCAAGGGGCTGGTCATCGCCGGGCTGATCGCCGCGGCGATGTCCACCTTCGACTCCACGCTCAACGCGGGCGCGTCCTACCTGGTCAAGGACATCTACCAGTCGTACATCAAGCCCGACGCGGACGGGAAGCAGCTCATGCGAGCCTCCCGGTGGGCCACCATCGCCCTGTGCGTGGTCGGCGTGGCGCTGGCCGCGGTCGTGCCGTCGATCAACAAGATCTGGGGCCTGATCACGATGGGCATCGGCGCGGGCATGTTCGTGCCGCTGTTCTTCCGCTGGTACTGGCCGCGGTTCAACGGCTACGGATTTGCCGCGGGTACAGCCGGTGGCCTCGGGGGCGCGCTGATCTTCAACGCCGCGATGAACCTGCCGCTGTACTACTCGTTCCCCGCGGTGATCGGCTGCGCCGTGTTCGGCTCGATCGTGGTGACGCTGGTGACCGCGCCCACGCCGGACGCGACGCTGGTGCGGTTCTGGGTGCAGATCAACCCCTGGGGCCCCTGGGGCCGGTTCAGCAAGATGGCTGCGGAGCAGGGGCTGGTCGAGGAGAAGAGCCTGCTGGAGCGGATCATCGAGAACCTCAACGACATGGTGTCGCTGTGCTTCGCCGTGCCCTTCCAGGTCTGCATGCTGCTGTGCGGCATGAGCCTGGTGTTCCACCAGTGGTCCAAGTTCGCCTTCTTCCTGATCATGTCGATCGTCTGCGGCCTGGGCCTGTACTTCTTCTGGTACCGCAACCTCAAGAGCGAGGAGCAGTGCCAGGAGG
>CAZXHG010000540.1:0-1655 GCA_964639985.1 uncultured Rickettsiales bacterium | reverse complement strand
CGGTGCTGGACTTCCAGCAGCTGGGCGCGGGCTCCTCGCTGACCATGAACGTGACCATCACCAGCGTGGGCACGGACACGCTGTACCTCGAGGACATGTTCGTCGAGGGCCCGAGCTCGTTCTCGGTGGACGACTCGGAGGTGGAGCGGATCCTGGCGCCCGAGGCGTCCACGGTGCTGCCCGTGACCTACGCGCCGATGACCGACGAGACGGCCAACGGGCTGCTGCACATCCTGTCCAACGACAAGGAGACGCCGGACACCACGGTGGATCTGCTGGCCATCGGCCTCGCGCCGATGATCGAGCTGGATCCGGGCACGTGGGACTTCGGCGATCCCGAGATCGGCTGCGAGCAGGAGCAGGCGATCTCCGTGCTGAACGTGGGCTCTGCGCCGCTGGAGCTGCAGGACGTGGTGTTCGCGCCCACCAGCGAGGAGCTGGAGTTCAGCTACTACTTCGGCCCGGGCACGCTGCTCAACCCCGGCGAGATGGAGACCATCACCATCTACTACACGCCGTACGACGAGCTGCCGGACACGGGCTACCTGCACGTGTACTCCAACGACCCGGCCCACCCCGACGCGCTGGCCACCCAGTTCGGCACGGCCCATCTCGCCGAGGAGGTGGTGGATGAGTTCGAGCAGGAGGGCAACAACTGGACCGACATCCTGTGGGTGGTGGACAACTCCTGCTCCATGTCCGACGAGCAGAGCTCGCTGGCCCTGAACTTCTCCTCCTTCCTCGACATCGTCGAGGTGCTGGACATCGACTACCACGTGGCGGTCGTGACCACGGACAGCTCCTACTTCCAGGGCGCGGTGCCGATCATGACGCCGTCCACGCCGGACGTGCACGCCGCATTCGCCGACGCGGTCAGCCTCGGCACCGGCGGGTCGGCCACCGAGCAGGGCCTGATCAACGGCATCACCGCGGTCACCCCGCCGCTGGCCGCGCCGGGCGGCCCCAACGACGGCTTCCTCCGGGAGGACGCCGGCCTGCGCGTGATCTTCGTGTCGGACGAGGAGGACCAGTCGCCGGACACGGTGACGGCCTACGTCAACGCCTTCCAGGCCCTGAAGGTGAACCCGGATCACGTGGTGCTGTCCGGCATCACCGGCCAGCTCAGCGGCTGCAGCGGCCCGGGCGGCAACGCCTACGCCAACCAGCGCTACGAGCAGGCCATATCCATGACCGGCGGCATCTCCGAGTCCATCTGCGCAGCCTCCTGGATCAACGCCCTGTCCAACCTGGCCTGGCTGTCCATGAGCTGGCAGGACACCTTCGAGCTGAGCCAGGACCCGGTCGAGGAGACCATCGAGGTCGAGCTCAACAACGTGCCGGTCTACGTGGGCTGGGACTTCGACGCCGTGCTCAACGCGGTGGTCTTCCAGCCCGACTACGTGCCCGACACCGGCGACCTGATCACCATCCGCTACAACCTGCTGGGTACCTGCGAAGGCTGATCCCGCCCGCGCCCCCTCCCCGAATTCACCCCCAACCCAAGCCTGCTCCGCCCCGGACGGGGACATGCACACATAACCCACCCCGTGGCCTCGACCGGCCCCCTTCCTACCGGGGTTATTTGTGCGTGTCCCCTGTGTCGCCACCAACCACCGGTGGGATCCCGGAGCCTGCGGAGCAGGCGACGGGCCGCG
>CAZXHG010000539.1:0-1691 GCA_964639985.1 uncultured Rickettsiales bacterium | reverse complement strand
CTCCCTGATGGACGGGGACTGGTACCCCGACATCCTGATCGGTCGCTTCTCCGCCAGTGACACCGGAGACGTCGACACCCAGGTACAGCGCACCATCGAGTACGAGCAGCAGGACCACTCCCTGGACGGCCTTGTCTGGAACCGGCGCGGTATCGGCATCGCCTCCAACCAGGGGCCCGGTCACAAGGGCGAATACGACGACGAGCACATGGACCTGATCCGGGTTCAACTCCTGGCCTACGGCTTCACCACGGTCGACCGGGTCTACGACTACTTCGGTACCAAGACCGATATCCGCAACGCCCTCAACCAAGGGCGTCGCATGACCAACTACTGCGGCCACGGCAGCACCACCTCCTGGGGCACCACCGGCTTCAGCAACAGCGACATCAACAACCTGACCAACGTCGGGATGTTGCCCTTCATCCACAGCGTGGCCTGTGTCAACGGTGCCTTCGACTACGGCACCTGCTTCGGCGAGGCCTGGCTGCAGGCCACGCACGGCGGCGAGCCCAGCGGGGCTGTGGGAGCTTACATGTCCTCGATCAACCAGTACTGGGACGAGCCGATGTGGGCCCAGGACGAATCGGTCGACCTCTTCTGCGACGAGGACGAGTGGACGATGGGCGGACTGTGGTTCGGTGGCTCGGCCTACATGATGAACGTGGCCGGCTCGTCAGGTCGGGACATGTTCATGACCTGGCACTGCTTCGGGGACCCCTCGCTCAAGATTCATGGCGATGGCTGCGACGACCCGTTCAACTACTGCACCACCTCACCGAACTCGGTGGGGAGCGGCGCGGTCATGACCTACGGCGGGTCGGCCAGCGTCGCGGCCAACGACCTGGTGTTGGTCACCATCGGCTGCCCCCCGGACCAGTTCGGGCTCTTCTACACCGGCCCCGACCCGGCCAGCGTCCCGGTGGGGGATGGCATCATGTGCATCGGCGGCAGCCTGGTGCGCTTCCCCGCCCAGCAGGTCGACAGCTGGGGCATCGCGGAGAACTTCCTGGACCTGAACAACATGCCGGGAGGGTTGACGATCCAGGCGGGAGACCTGTGGCGCTACGCCTTCTGGTACCGCGATCCGGGCTTCGGCAGCGCGGGGTACAACTTCTCGGATGGCCTCGCGGTGACCTTCTGTCCGTGATGTGGATGGACCTGTCATCATCCTTGATGGCAGGTCACCTCTAGTTCGTCGAGGGTCGGTCTTCGGACCGGCCCTTGTTCTTGCTGGAAGGAGAGCGGAGGGCGGCGCACCCCGAGTCGCTTCGCGACGGTGGATCGGTCTGATATTCGCGGGTTGGCTACCGCAGGTCAGGCGTTCGATGGGAGGCCTGCCTCGTTTTGAGGGCGAGTGGGGGCGCTGTGAGCGCCCGCTCGAGGGGCAAGATCGAGGATCTCCCCCTCCGGTCGCCTTGGATCGCGGGCCGTCCTACTTGCTCCCATTCCTCGCTGCGTTCGGCCGCGTGCCTCCTCGCCGGTCTCAGCCTTGCGCTCCAGGCCGCTGGTGCTGAGGCCGCTGGAATACCCGTAGGGGCGCCGACCGATGAAGGCGACGGAAGTGAATCTGTAACCTCCATCCAGGGGTTCCCTGCTCTAATTGGGGTGGCGATACGACCTGGTTCCTTCCCCGACCGTCACATCCCCAAGAAGAACTTCGATGATCTCCCACATCACCCGCGTGATGC
>CAZXHG010000538.1:0-1721 GCA_964639985.1 uncultured Rickettsiales bacterium | reverse complement strand
GCGCGATTCGGTTATCTCCAGAACCTGTGCGATCTCCTTCATTGACAGATCACGCTCGTAGTACAGCAACAGTAGAACGCGATCCCTCTCGGGCAGATCCGTAACCGCTTCGATCATCCTGGCCACCAATTCCTGCTGCTCCAGTTGGTCGCCGGGCGAGGGCGATTGGTCGACCGGTATCAGCGAATCCATCGTCGGCGAGTCATCGCTCAAACCGTGAATGGAAAGAAACTGCTGTTTTCGTGACTTCTGGAACAGTCGATACAGTTGCTCCATCGACAGCCCGACCTCTTTTGCCAACACTTCATCACTGGGCGCACTGCCCGTCCGGGCGGTCAATCTGTCGTAAGCATCCTGAACCTGCCGGAGCCGATTGTGAACCGATGCAGGGGTAAAGGATTTCGCCCTCAACTCATCGATGATCGCCCCGCGAACGCGTATGTAGGCGTAGGTCTTGAATTCGGTGTCTTTTCCGGGATCATATGCCCTCGCCGCTCGCACGAGCCCAAGAGTCCCAGCCGAGATCAGGTCCTCCATATCCGCCTGTTTGGTCAGATACGAAGCTATCTTGCGGGCCATACGCCTGACCATGAGCAGGTTGTCAAGTATCCATTTTTCCTCGGCGGCCTCGCGCGACTGGCGGGCATATGCCTCGGATACATGGGCCGTTAACGCTTTTGTCAGCGTTGCACCGCTTGTCCGGGTTTTAGTTTCGCTGCTCACGATTCCCCTTTCCTGCTCTGAGCGTGATCGATTTGGGCGCTTACGGCCGCATCCGCGATAATCCGAATAGCAACCGTACCGCCCAAGCCTATCACCAGGTATAGCGCCACCGCACCGCCCAACGCCCTGACGCCGCAAATGAAGACAGGCACGCCGTTGAACCATCCAACGAACGCGAGGGCGAAGAAGCCTACGACCGCCACCATTGCCGCCAGTTGTCTCATGTTTTCCGTCTCCGGTCTGTCGTGTCGTGTCCGGTTAACGATGCCATATCAGTTCTCTGACCCGTCAGCTTGGGGCGCTGGCTGTCGCCAATTCTTGTGCTTCTAGAGAAATAGTGACCACAGATTCCACTTTCGTACCCGGCAGGATTTCGTCGTAGGCGACAACCGGTAACTGCGGCAGTTGCCGCGAAAGTAATGCCGCCAGGTGAGGACGCAACCGACGGTCGCAAAAGAGCACTGTCTGATCGTGTCCGTTTCCAACAGCCGTTCGCCAGCCTTCGATGACCTCTCGTCCCAATTCGAGGATCTGTTCCGGCGGGACGTTCAGGCTCTCACCATCGGCGCCGGCGGTGAGGCCGTTGCAGAGTTCATATTCCAGCGAGGGGGCCAGAACGATCGACCAGATACACTCTTCGGCGTCGAGGCTTCGTTCGGTAATCGTGCGGACAAGGGCCTTCCGCGTCAGTTCGGTCAGGATTCCGGGATCCTTGGTTTTTCCGGCATGATCGCCCAAGGCCTCGATAATCTGCGTCAGGTCACGGATCGGGATACCGTCGCGAAGCAGATTCTGGAGCACCCGGTGCAACAGGCCCATTGGCACAAGTTCGCCGATGACCTCATTTACGAGCGTGGACTGTTTATCGCGAAGCCGGTCCACCAGTTCCTGGGTATCGTCCCGCGACAGGAGTTCGCAGGCATGACGTTTCAACGCCTCTGACAAGTGGGTCACCAGGACCGATTCGGGATCCACAACGGTATACCCGTTAAGTTCGG
>CAZXHG010000537.1:0-1723 GCA_964639985.1 uncultured Rickettsiales bacterium | reverse complement strand
GCCGCAGCGATGGAGACCAGCAGCGGCGCCTTGGCCTGCTCGAGGAGTTCGTCGATACGTTCTTCGTCAGCCACGGTTCCCTCCCGGTGTCCGGATCAGCGCTTGCCCGTGAAGCGGCGGATGACGCCGGTGACGAACCGGCTGCGCAGCTGCTGGTCGGCCAGCGCCCGCTGGGTGGGCGGCAGCTTCATCACCGCGCCGAGCACGCGGTTGGCCACGGTGGCGGGCAGGCCGTTGCCCTCGTCGTACAGCAGGTGCTGGAGCTTGTCCGCGTCCAGGGCCATGCGCACCACCCGCTCGAGGGTGGTCTCGGGGGTCAGCACCCGCACCTCGCGGCCCGCCATGACCAGCGCCTCGTGCCGGCACGACGAGTGGCAGACGCCACAGCCCAGGCAGATCGTCTCGTCCACCCTGGCCCTCATCTTCCCCACCCGCTAGCCGTCCCGCGGCACGGGATCGAGGCCGATGGCGGACACGGGGCAGCGGCGGGCGCAGCGGCCGCAACCGCGGCAGCGGTCCGCGTCGATGGTGGCGATGAAGTTGCTCGTGTGGACCGCGTGGGTCACGCCGTGGCGGTTGATGGCGCGCAGCTGCAGGCAGCAGCAGCCACAGCAGTTGCAGATGTAGGTGGGCCGCTTCTGCACGTTGTCGGCGATCTGCACGAGCCGCGCCTCCTGCGCCTGGTGCATGAGCTCGAGCGCCTCGGAGGTCTCGATGGCCCGCCCCATCTCGTGGCGCGCCACGAACTCGGCTCCGGCATTGAGCGACAGGCAAATCTCCTTGGGCGCATCGCAGTCGCGACCGAGGTGCTCGGCCGAGTGGCGGCAGTAGCAGACCGAGACCGACACGGCGCGGGCCTCGCGCACGATCTCGGAGGCCCGCTGCCAGCCGAGCACGTCGGGCAGGGTATCGTCGTCGAGCAGGTTCTCGCGCACCAGCGCGCGGCCGATCTGGGTCTCGCCGCCGAAGACCTCCCGGGCGAAAGTCGGGTCGCGGTGGGAGTAGGCGTCGATGAGCTCTGCCGCCCGCTTCTTGTCGAACCTGCCGCGCGAGCGCATCATCGAGTACTCGATGAACCCCACCACGGGCGGGCACAAGAAGTAGCGGACCTCGCCCGTCTTGGGGTGGACGATGTCCATGACCAGCCCCTTGTCGCACATGACCTGGAGGCGCGGCTCGAGCTGCTCGGCGGGAAGGCCCACGCACTCGGCGAGCTGGTCCAGCCGACAGGGCGCCGAGGGAATGCGGCTGGCCAGCGCCGCCTCCTCGGGCGTGTAGAACAGCTCCAGGATCTCGCGCCAGGCTCGACGCGCCTCCGGATCCTGCGGCTCGGGGTAGGCCACCGAGGCTCCCTCCAGCCGCCGCACCAGGGCCTGGTATTCCGCCTTGAGATGCCGCAAATGTCCCATGGTCGACTCGCCCGCCCGCGACGGTTTTTAGCACGCCGCGCGGGCAGAAGCGAATCGGCCCCGGGCCATAGCGAGGGGCTCGCCGAGCCCGTGTGAGCGCCGACTGGCCGCCACGCGACCGCTCGGCGCCTCTCGGGTCCTAGGTGTCCTGGTCGGCCAGGTCGGCCTGGGCGACCTTACTGACCGCCTTGACCGCCCACGGAGCCACCCTGGCCGCCCACGGCGCCGCCCAGGCCGCCCCCGCCACCGCCTTCACCGCCCACGGAGCCGCCGACCCCGCCCACGGAGCCGCCTACACCGCCCACGGAGCCGCC
>CAZXHG010000536.1:0-1734 GCA_964639985.1 uncultured Rickettsiales bacterium | reverse complement strand
GGGGACGGCATCGCCGGGTGCGCGGGCGACTGCGACGACACCGAGGCCACCGTCTTCCCGGGCGCGGAGGAGCTGTGCGACGGCCAGGACAACGACTGTGACGGGTACGTGGAGGACCACCTCGATCTGGACGGCGACGGATACGCGCCTTGCGACGGCGACTGCGACGACGTGGACGCGGACACGTATCCGGGCGCAACCGAGATCTGCGACGGCGTGGACAACGACTGCCTGGGCTACCTGCCCCCCGAAGAGGCGGACGCGGACGGCGACGGCGTGGCCGAGTGCGAGGGGGACTGCGACGACAACGATCCCACCATCTACCCGGGCGCGCCCGAGCTGTGCGACGGTCTGGACAACGACTGCGACGCCGCGGTCGACGACGACGACGAGGACGACGACGGCGACGGGTACACGCCGTGCACGGGCGACTGCGACGACACGGACGCGGTCGTTTATCCCGGTGCCACCGAGATCTGCGACGGCAAGGACTCCGACTGCGACGGCACCGTGCCCGCGGGCGAGACCGACGGGGACGGGGATAGCTTCTCCACCTGCGAGGGCGACTGCGACGACGTGGTCGTGACCGTGTACCCGGGCGCGCCCGAGCTGTGCGACGGCCTGGACAACGACTGCGACGGGCTGACCTCGGAGAACGACGACGTGGACGGCGACGGAGTCACCCTGTGTGACGGCGACTGCGACGACACCGATCCCGTGCGCTTCCCGGGCGCGGCCGAGACCTGCAACGGGCTCGACGACGACTGCGACGGGACCGTGGGCGCGGACGAGGTGGACGCGGACGGCGACACGCAGATGGTCTGCGCCGGGGACTGCGACGACACGGATCCCACGGTCTGGCCGGGCGCGCCCGAGCTGTGCGACGGCATCGACAACGACTGCGACGGCGTGGCCGGGGACGAGGACGACCTGGACCTGGACGGCATCGCGCCGTGTGACGGCGACTGCGACGATACGGACCCGGCCGTGCACCCGGGCGCACCCGAGATCTGCGACGGCGCGGACAACGACTGCGACGGGGTCCTGGCCGCGGACGAGGTGGATGGCGATGCCGACGGTGTGCTGCTGTGCGATGGCGACTGCGACGATACGGACGCGACGGTCCACCCTGGCGCTGCCGAGATCTGTGACGGCATGGACAACGACTGCGACGGCGCCATCCCCACGGACGAGGACGACCTCGACGGCGACGGCGTGGCCGGCTGCGGCGGCGACTGCGACGACACCGACCCGACCATCTGGCCGGGCGCGCCCGAGGTCTGCGACGGCATCGACAACGACTGCTCCGGCGCGCCCGACCCGCTCGAAATAGTCGACCTGGACGGGGATGGGGTCGTGTACTGCAACGACTGCGACGACCTCGACGCCAACAGTTACGCCGGAGCGCCCGAGGTGTGCGACGGCGCGGACAACGACTGTGACGGCGTGATCCCCCCGAACGAGGCGGACGCGGACGGCGACGGCTGGGCCCTGTGCGCGGGCGACTGCGACGACACGAATCCCACCGTGCACCCCAACGCCACCGAGCTGTGCAACGGGCTCGACGACGACTGCGACGGCGTGGTGCCCGCAGACGAGGCGGACGGCGACGGCGACGGCGTCACCGGCTGCGGCGGCGACTGCGACGACGGCGATGCCGCGATCCACCCGGGGGCCCCCGAGATCTGCAACGGCGTGGACGACGACTGCGACGGCACCGTGCCCGCGGACGAG
>CAZXHG010000535.1:0-1776 GCA_964639985.1 uncultured Rickettsiales bacterium | reverse complement strand
GTCGGCCTGCGGCCTCCTTGACCCGACCTACCGGTTACTGGCGGCGGCGTGTGATGAAGGTCAGGGCGAGCAGCAGGGCCAGGGCGGCGGGGGTGGCGGTGGCCGGGGTGGTGCGGGAGGTCACGGTGCAGGCCCAGGGCAGCTCGCTGACGATGTCCTCGAGGTAGTCGCTGCCGCCGTCGTCGTCGCCGTTGTCACCGTTGTCGTCGTCGCCGTTGTCGTCGTCGCCGTGTTCGTCGTCACCGTGGTCGTCGTCGTCGCCCTCTTCGGGATCGTCCTGCGCGCACTCGTCGTCCGCCGCGTCGGCCTGGCCGTCGCAGTCGTTGTCGATGCCGTCTGTGCAGTCCTCGACCGCGTCCGGGCTGACGGTCGGGTCGGTGTCGTCGCAGTCCTGGGCAAAGGCGCAGGTGGCGTCGTCGCAGTCGGCGGGGAGGTAGCCGTCGCCGTCCTCGTCGTCGCACTTGCACTCGGTCTCCTCGACCGCGTCCACGCGCATCATCCAGTTGTCGATGCCGCAGTCGCCGTAGGCGATGCGGAACCAGCCGCGCTCGCCGCTGGCCTCGTTGGTGTCCTCGCCCCAGCCCGTGCCCCAGGAGTTCTTCACGATCCAGGCGCCGTCGGCGTCGTCCCAGCCGACGACCAGCACGGCGTGGCCGCCGAGGTAGGAACCGGACACGTGCTCGTACACGCCGTCCTGGTAGCTCATGAAGTCGCTGTAGACCTCGAACGCCGCGACCAGCGGGCCGTCCAGCAGGGCGGCCTTGATCTCGGACTCGTAGGGCGGCACGTCGTCCCACCCGGCGATGCGCCAGGGCTCGTCGTCGTAGTCCGAGCACGCCTCGTCGCACTGGATGGCGTCGCTGGCGCCGTAGGGCATGCACTCCTCGGTGGTGGTGCCGTCAAGCATCAGCTGGGTCAGGGCGGACGAGTTGTAGCCGCCGTCGCAGCTGCCGTACTCGTTGCACGACAGGATGGCCTGCTCGCTGAGGTCCGGGTCCCAGTCCGGGTCGCCGGCCGAGATGTTGAACATGGCCTCGGCCGCGCCCACCGTGGCGAACGCCCAGCAGGAGCCGCACTGGCCCTGGTCGCGGATGGGGGTGATGTAGTTGCCGCCCGCGTCGCGCCAGTCGAACGCCTCGGGCAGGTCGCGGTCGCCGGTGGGCGGCGGCGGCGGGGTTTGCGCGTCGTCGAGTTGCGCGCCGAGCAGGTTGATGCGGGCGTCGAGGGGCAGGCGGGAGACGCTGGTCTCGCCCGCGGTCCAGCGGGCGCCGTGGGCCTCGATGGCCTCGTTGAGCTGCTGGATCTCGGCCGGGGTGACCGGGCCGGTCTGCTCGGCGGCGGCGGTGCCGGCCAGGGCCAGGGAGGCGGCCAGGGTGAGGGTGGAGATGATGTGATTGCGGGGGATTGAACGTGTCATGGCAACGACCTTCGAGTGCTGGTTAACGCCAAAAAATAAAAAAACCTGCACTTATGGTTACCGGTGATCCGGAAATCAAGTCTTACGCGGTTCTTACAGTGACGACGGGTGCGGATCGGGTGCGGATCGCGTGCGGGATGGATCAGGTTCGGCGGCGGTAGCCCAGGCCGAGGCCGAGGGTGGCGATCAGGGCGAAGGCCATCTCGGTGGGGGGGAGGCCGGGGTTGCCGCAGGTGCAGCCGGTGGATGTGTTGCCCGAGGGCTGGGTGGTGTCGTCGTCGTCGGCCGGATCCGTGTCGTCGTCGCCGGTATCGTCGTCCCACCACGTGGTGTCGTCGTCGCCGGTATCGTCGTCGTCG
>CAZXHG010000534.1:0-1788 GCA_964639985.1 uncultured Rickettsiales bacterium | reverse complement strand
AGCAGGTCGATCCGCCCCCGCCCCACTCCATACTCCCGGTCCACGTACCCACCCCCGTTGACCACCCGCTGCAGGTACGCCATCAGCACCAGCTGCGGGGCCACCTCGTGGTACGGCATGTGCGACGCCAGCACCTCGCCGTGTTCCCGCCAGAAATCGGCGAACTCGTGCAGCAGCCGGTCGAGGTCCAACCGGCCGTCGGCCAGCACGAACGAGCGCGGATCGTCCACGAGGACCTGCTCTTCGGCCGCGGCTGCCAGCACCCGGACGATCACCTCCCGGTAGATCGGGTTGGCCACCGCCATCGGCCTCGCCCGCGACACCAGCCCCAGGTCGCGCGCGTACTGGAGGTCGTCGTCGTAGCTGTCCCCGGCACCCGCGAAGCCCCCGGCCAGCAGCGGCTCGATCACTCGCCGCACGCGCGGCTCGTTCAGCCGCGCCACCAGCGAGTCCAGGTGCGTGGCCCGCGCCAGGATCAGCCGTTCCTTGGCCTCGTCGACGAGCGCGCCGGTGATCACGGCGTCGTCCTCGATGCCCATCTTCTCGATGATCTCGCGCGCCAGCGCGTTGACCAGCCAGGGCTGGCCCGCGGTCAGCTCCCAGGCCCGCTCCAGCGCGGACTCCTCGAACACCTGGCCCGTGTCGGCCGTGTGCTGGGCGTACAGGGCCCGCACCTCGTCCTCGGTGAAGTCCCCGATGCGTAGCGACTCCACCTTGATGTTGAACGGGCTCGCCGTACCGAGGCGGGACGGATCGCCGCCGCTGGCCGCCTTGTAGTCACGGACGTCGCGCAGGCCGCACAGGATCACGGATGCGGGGAAATCGTCGGGACGGTCCGGAAAGCTGGCGCGCAGCTGGCGCAGCACCGACTCGAGGCTGCGGCCCTGCAGCGCGTCGATCTCGTCGAAGAACAGCGCCAGGGGCCGGGGACACTGGCGAGCCCATGCGGCCAGGGCGGTGCGCAGGACGGCAGCAGACGAGGCACCAGGCCATGGGTCCGGAGGTTGGATTTCCCCGGGCAGCTCCTGGGCCGCCCGCAGGCGGATCTCGTCCAGGATCGCCCACTGCGCAGCCTCGTAGTCATCCCCCGCGGCCTGACCGGCCTCGCACGAGAAGTGCAGGGCCGCGTGCCGGCCCTCGGCGGTCAGCCGCCGGGCCAGCGCGCGCAGGGTCGTGGTCTTGCCGGTCTGCCGGGGGGCGTGCACCACGAAGTAGCCCAGCCCCTCGACCAGGCCCGCGGCCTCGGGCAGCCGCGACTCCGGAGGCACCACGTAGTGCCGCTGCTCGTCACAGGGCCCGGCCGTGTTGAACGTCCTCATCCGCGCTCCCGTCGCTACCAATCCATCGTATCAGGTTCATCGGGTGGTCCAGGCGTTGCAGGACATCTGGGACGACGGTTCGCTCGATCATGGACGACATGCTCGGATCCAAGCACGTTCACACGGCCGGAACACCAGAATACTCAGTGACTGAGTAAGAGTACGCGATGATTGAGTAATTCGCGCGTCCGGCCGATGAGCTGGCAGCAGTGGTCGGTTGGTCGCTACCCCCGCAGCACCACCACTCCCCGCCCCGACGGCGTGACCGCCTGCTCGAAGCGGGTCCTCACCTCCGGCGCCGCGGCGTCCTCCCGCCGGTCGAAGATCACCAGCACGCCGTCGTCCAGCCCCATCCGCTCCAGGTAGCCGTCCAGCTGCTGCAGCCCCTTGTCCAGCGGATCGGGCCGCCCCTCCGCCCACACCTTCAGCTCCAGGGCCTCCCGCTGCCACGCCCGCTTCCCGTCCTCCC
>CAZXHG010000533.1:0-1789 GCA_964639985.1 uncultured Rickettsiales bacterium | reverse complement strand
CAACGCCGGCGTGTGGGACCTCGGCTTCCTCGACAGCCTGGTCCTGCTGCGCTACTACAACGCCTCGGACCGCGAGTCGTCGACCATGTACATGGGGTTTCTCGGCGGGTTCACGCCGCGGTACTTCCTGATGAAGAACATGCCGCTGGGGTTGAGCCTCAACTACTACTACCAGCGGCAGTGGACCAGGGAGGGCCAGATCTCGGTGGACAGCACCGACAGCGGCTTCCTCGGCCTGGTGCTGATCAACTACTACGTGCGGCTGGGTCACAGCTTCTTCTGGAAGCCCGGTCTGGGCCTGGGCGGATTCTACGGCACGCACAGCGTCCCCACCGACGACGAGGGTCACGTGATGCAGTCGTCGTCGTACGGCGGCGCGGTCCGCTTCGAGCTGGGGTTCGTGTTCTACGCGGGCAAGCACATGAACCTGCGCGCCGGCCCGGACGTGCTGATGAAGTTCGGCACGGATCAGCCCGCCGGGGACGAGGGTCGCTCGTTCCTGTCCTTCGACGCCGGCCTGTCCGTGGGGCTCGGCTACTCGTTCTGATTCCCCTGGGCCGCGGCCTCGGCGGCCCGCTCCTCCCCCATCCTCGCGTAGGTCTCGTCGAACGCGGCCTCGAGCTGCCGCAGGTAGCCCTGCTGGCCGCCGATGGCGCGCACCATGGCGTCGAGCACCTTCTCCAGCTCGCCGACCCGGCGCTGTTCCACGTGGTCCAGGGCCGCGTCCACCGAGTCGGGGCTCCGTCGGTCCGCGCCGCCGGCCCGCAGCAGGCGGCCCGCGGCCCGGGCGGCGCTGCGCACCAGTGAGCGCGAACCACGGAAGAACCGCTTGAGCGCCTGGTTGAACGGCCGCGTGTCGATGTTCTCCGACGTCTCCAGCACCGAGTCCCGCACGAGCTTGATCGCGTCGTTGCCCTGCTCGAAGGTGTGCTGGCCCAGGGTGCCCGAGGCGAGGGCGTACTGCACCAGCCAGCCGTGGTGCACCACCTCCGAGGCGTTGTCCACGCAGTCCTTGATCGCGAAGATGTACACCAGCTTGCGCAGGATCTTCTTGATCACGTACCAGGCCACACCCAGCACACAGCCCAGCAGCTTCACCTCCAGCGGCAGGAAGGTGATCAGGTTGACCTGGGGCTTCGCCGGCTCCAGCCCGGCGCGCCGCAGCTGGCCGCGGATCATGCGCTTACGCAGGGTCTTGATCAGCACGTCGTCGATGAACGGGATCGGGATCAGCGGGCACAGCCCCGCCAGGGTCCCGTAGAACAGCACGCGCTTGAGCCCGGAGCCGTCCGTACCGGCGACCGAGGTCAGCTCGGCCAGCTGCTGGGCGGTCTCGTCGGGTGGGGTCGTGGCGTCCGACATGGTCCCCCGGGGGTGGGGCGACCCTAGCGGCGACGCCAGATGGCGATCAGGGCCAGCGCCAGCAGGCCTGCGGCCGGATAGGCCGGCGCGGCGCCGTCCGCGCGACACATGCAGGTGGTGGGACGGTTCTCGTCGTCGTCGTCGTCGTCGGCCGCGTCGTCGTCGTCGCCCGCGCAGGCCGGGTCCTCGTCGCAGTCCCAGTCGTCGCAGTCGGTCCAGCCGTCACCGTCGTTGTCCTGGCCGTCGTCGCAGTCCTCGCCGCCGGTGCCGCCCTCGCAGGCCGGGTCCTCGTCGCAGTCCCAGTCGTCGCAGTCCACGAAGCCGTCGCCGTCGTCGTCCTCGCCGTCGTCGCAGTCCTCCTCGACCTCGCCTTCGCAGACCGGGTCCTAGTCGCAGTCCCAGTCGTCGAACTCCACAAAGACGTCGC
>CAZXHG010000532.1:0-1792 GCA_964639985.1 uncultured Rickettsiales bacterium | reverse complement strand
AGTTCCCGTGCAACTACCTGGACGACGACTGCGACGGCGAGCTGCACCCCGACGAGGTGGACGACGACGGCGACGGCTACGACGAGTGCGACGGCGACTGCGACGACGGCGACGCCACCCTCAACCTCGACGACCTCGACGGCGACGGCTGGGACACCTGCGAGGACGACTGCGACGACAACGACGCCACCCTCGAGCTCGACGACCTCGACGGCGACGGCTGGGACACCTGCGACGGCGACTGCGACGACAACGACCCGCTCAACAACCCCGGCCTGGCCGAGGTGCACGACGGCCAGGACAACGACTGCGACGGCCTGGTCGACGAGGGCGTGCTGCCCGCCGATGCCCTGGTGATCACCGAGGTGATGAAGAACAGCTGGACCGTGGACGACGCGGACGGCGAGTGGTTCGAGGTGCTGAACAACACCGCACAGTGGATGAACCTGCTCGGCCTGGAGGTCACGGACACCGGCACCAACGCCTTCACCGTGGACGTGGACCTGTGGCTGGACGCCGGCGAGCTGGCCGTGCTGGGCCGCAACGCCGACGGCGCGCTCAACGGCGGCGTGCTGGTGGACTTCGACTGGGGCAACTTCGCCCTGTCCAACGACAGCGACGAGATCGTGCTGACCTTCGTGGGCGACGAGCTCGACCGCATCGAGTGGTGGGACCCGGACTGGCCGGACGTGGAGGGCGCGGCCATGGCCCTGGACCCGGCCGCCCAGACCACGGCCGACAACGACGATCCGGCCAACTGGTGCGACGCGCTGATGCCGTACGGCGACGGCGACCTGGGCACGCCTGGCCTGGCCAACCCGATCTGCTGCTGGGACCACGACGGCGACGGGTTCGTCAACGGCGCCTGCGCCGAGGACTGCGACGACACCGATCCCGCGGTCAACCCCGACGCCGAGGAGATCTGCAACGGCATCGACGACGACTGCGACCCGGTGACCGACGAGAACGCCGACCTCGACGGCGACGGCTACTCCATCTGTGACGGCGACTGCGACGACCTCGAGCCGACGGTCTACCCGGGCGCGCCCGAGATCTGCGATGGCCTGGACAACGACTGCAACCCGTTCACGGACGAGGACGGCGACTTCGACGGCGACGACGTGTCCATCAGCGACGGCGACTGCGACGACGCCGATCCCACCGTCTACCCCGGCGCCACCGAGCTGTGCGACGGCCTGGACAACGACTGCAACGGCTTCATCCCCCCGGACGAGGACGACGTGGACGCGGACGGCTACCGGCTGTGTGACGGCGACTGCGACGACGCGGATCCGTGGACCTATCCCGGCGCCCCCGAGCAGTGCGACGGCATCGACAACGACTGCGACGGCGACGTGGACGAGGGGGTGGGGGAGGACCTCGACGGCGACGGTCTCTCGGCCTGTGACGGAGATTGTGACGACACCGACCCCGGTGTCCATCCGGGGGCCGTGGAGGTGTGCAACGGCCGGGACGACGACTGTGACGGAGCCCTGCCGGTCGACGAGGTGGACGTCGACGGCGACGGTCACCTGGCCTGCGCCGAGTGTGACGACACCCATCCCGAGGTCCACCCGGGCGCGGAGGAGCTGTGTGACGGGGTGGACAACGACTGCGACGGGCTGGTCCCGGTGGACGAGGCCGACGCCGACGCCGACGGGTTCCTCGGCTGTAACGACTGCGACGACGGCCTCGCCTCCTCGTATCCGGGGGCGGTGGAACTCTGCGACGGTCTGGACAACGACTGCGACGGCGTGATCGCCGAGGAGGAGGAGGACGGTGACGGCGATGG
>CAZXHG010000531.1:0-1837 GCA_964639985.1 uncultured Rickettsiales bacterium | reverse complement strand
CCGGTCCGACAATTCGATGCCTTACAGGTGGTCAAGGAGCTGCACCACATCTGCTACTGGCTGGTGCGGACCTATGCGCCTCAGGCGGCATCGCAGGTTGCGGAATTTGACCAGAAACTCGTGCCCCAACCCTTGCAGGCGGCTGCTGAGGTGGTGCCGCGCACGGAACTCGAAGCGTTAGAGGCAAAGCTCGCCAAGCAAAACGAGGTGGCTTTGCAGCGCCAGCAAGAGCGGGATGCCCTGGATAGTGAGTTGCAGGTCCTGCGCCAGGAGTTCGAGAAGGTTCACGCTGCTAGCACGACGCAGCCGGACCCCCACGATTACTCCGAGGCGGAGACCCGTCGCTACCTGATCGACGTGAATCTACACCGGGCTGGATGGCCGCTCGACAAGAAGCGTGACCGTGAGTACGAGGTCACCGGCATGCCCAACGCCCAGGGCATCGGCTACGCGGACTACGTCCTGTGGGGGGAAGACGGAAAGCCGCTCGCCGTGGTCGAGGCCAAGAAGTCCACCGTCGATCCCGAGGTCGGACGCCAGCAGGCCAAACTTTACGCTGACTGCCTGGAGACGATGCACGGTCAGCGGCCGGTCATATTCTACACCAACGGCTACGAGACCTTCCTGTGGGACGACACCGCTTACCCACCGAGGCGTGTGGCGGGTTTCTACAAGAAGGACGAGCTGTCCCGCCTTATTCTGCGCCGCTCGCAGCGCAAGGCGCTGGATGTGGCTGAGGTGAAGGATGCCATCGTCGAGCGGTACTACCAGAAACGAGCGATTGGCAGCATCGCCGAGCAGTTTACCCAGGCGCGGCGCAAAGCGCTTCTCGTGATGGCGACCGGAACGGGTAAAACCCGGATGGCTATTGCCTTGGTGGACCTCCTCCAGCGTGCAGGCTGGGTGAAGCGAGCCCTGTTTCTGGCAGATCGGATTTCGCTAGTAAATCAAGCCGTTGGGGCCTTCAAGGAGCACTTACCTGAATCGAGTCCGGTAAATCTGGTCACCGAGAAGGACAAGGAAGGCCGCGTCTTCGTTTCCACCTATCCAACGATGATGGGTCTGATCGATGAAACGAAGGGCAAGGAAGCGCGCTTCGGCGTTGGTCACTTCGACATGGTGATCATCGACGAAGCGCATCGGTCGGTGTATCAGAAGTACGGCGCTATCTTTCACTACTTCGACTCCCTGCTGGTTGGTCTGACGGCGACACCCCGCGACGAGGTGGACAAAAACACCTACGAACTCTTCGATCTGGAGCCGGGCGTCCCGACCGATGCGTACGAGTTAGAGACCGCGGTTGTGGACGGCTTTCTCGTACCGCCGCGCGTGCAGCAGGTGGACCTGAAGTTCCCCCGCGAGGGGATCAAGTATGAACAGTTGAGTGACGACGAAAAGGAGCAGTGGGAGAGCCTAGACTGGGGTGATGGGGTGGAGGATCGAGGAACACCCACCCAAGTGAATGCCACCGCCATCAACAACTGGCTGTTCAACCGCGACACGGTGGACAAGGTCCTCCAACATCTGATGGAGAACGGCCACAAGGTCGAAGGCGGCGACCGGCTTGCCAAGACCATCATCTTTGCCCGCAACCACGAGCACGCGAAGTTCATCGAAAAGCGGTTCAACCACCACTATCCGCATTATGCCGGGAACTTTGCCCGCATTATCGACCACTACGCAAAGTATCCTCAGAGCCTGCTCGACGACTTCTCGCAGATGCACAAGACACCTCACATCGCGATCTCGGTGGACATGCTCGACACCGGGATCGATGTGCCCGAGGTGGCGAACCTGGCCTTCTTCAAGCCGGTCTATTCGAAGATCAAGTTCTGGC
>CAZXHG010000530.1:0-1913 GCA_964639985.1 uncultured Rickettsiales bacterium | reverse complement strand
CGAGATCTGCAACGGCGTGGACGACGACTGCGACGGCACCGTGCCCGCGGACGAGCTGCTCGACGCGGACGGCGACGGCGCGGTCAACTGCGACGACTGCGACGACACCGACCCGGACAGCTTCCCGGGCGCGGCCGAGCTGTGCGACGGCCTCGACAACGACTGCGACGGCAACGTGCCCGCGAGCGAGGGCGACGCGGACGGGGACGGATCGCTGGCCTGCAGCGACTGCGACGACAACGACGCCACCACCTTCCCGGGTGCCACCGAGCTGTGCGACGGGGTGGACAACGACTGCGACGGCGTCGTACCCGCGGACGAGGCTGACGGCGACGGCGACGGCGTGACCGGCTGCGGCGGTGACTGCGACGACGGCGACGCGGCCGTATTCCCGGGTGCGGCCGAGGCGTGCAACGCGGTGGACGACGACTGCGACGGCAACGTGCCCGCGGACGAGCTGCTCGACGCGGACGGCGACGGCGCGGTCAACTGCGCGGACTGCGACGACACGGACGCCGACGCCTACCCGGGCGCGCCCGAGCTGTGCGACGGGCTGGACAACGACTGTGACGGCGCCGTGCCCGCCGACGAGGTGGACGCGGACGGCGACGGCTCCCTGGCCTGCGAGGACTGCGACGACGCGGACGCGGACTCCTACCCCGGTGCGGCCGAGGAGTGCGACGGCGTGGACAACGACTGCGACGGTCAGCTGCCGCCGCTGGAGGCCATCGACCTCGACGGCGACGGCGCGCTGTACTGCGCGGACTGCGACGACAACGACGCGGACCTCAACCCCGACGACGTGGACGGGGACGGCGCGTCGAGCTGCGACGGTGACTGCGACGACACCGACCCGCTGCTCAACCTCGACGACCTCGACGGCGACGGCCTGACCACCTGCGACTGGGACTGCGACGACCTCGATCCGGCGGTGTACGCGGGCGCTGCGGAGGTGTGCGGCAACGGGGTGGACGACGACTGCGACGCCGACACCTTCTGCTACGAGGTCAGCTGGGACGTGAACGTGGACTACGTCGAGCCCGTGCCCGGCACGGAGAGCGCGCTGGACTTCTACTCCTACCAGTCGCCCGACGCCTGGAGCGCCAACACGGGCTACGAGCTGGAGCGGACGGCCGTGATGTTCCTCTACGACGATCCCACGGACGACGAGATCTACCTGTTCCTGATCCTGGACTCGGTGTACGGCACGGACGGCGACGTGTACGTGGACATCACCGGCGTGGACGGCGCCTCCCTGATCGAGTTCGACGACGTCAGCGGCGACACCGGCGAGGTGGACGGCGCCGCGGGCACGGCCTGGTTCGACTTCGACTGGAGCGAGTGTTGCACGGACGGGGTGGTGATCGGGCCGCTGCCCGACGACTTCTGCACCACGATCACCCTCAGCAGCGCCACCAACCTCGACACCACCAGCACGCTGGACGAGACCACCGAGCTGCCGCTGGGCGACATCCTCGACCCGGTCTCCTTCTGCGTGGTCGACTGATCAGCTGCCGCGGGTCGCGATCTGGCGCTGGCTCTCGTTGAGCCGCGGCGAGTGCGCGCCGCACGACTCCATGTCCGCCAGGTCCTCCTCGGTGGCGGGGTAGAAGCCGAACTCCTGCAGCACCTTGAGCTTGGGCCGGATGTTGGTCTCGAGGTCCACGTGGAAGAACCCCGGGAAGATGTCGGGGTGCTGCTGGATGAAGTCGAACACCGCCTGGTGCTCCGGCCGGATCTCCACGTGCGCGTGGCGGCTGATCTCGTGGCCGGTGATCATGTACTCGGGGAACAGGTCGGGGGTGAACTCCAGCTGCCCCGGCGCCAGGTCGCGGTAGATCTCGGTCTGGGGCAGGTAGCACAGCAGCGACGGCAGGATGCGCGCGCCCATCATGCGGAACGACACCATCTGG
>CAZXHG010000529.1:0-1920 GCA_964639985.1 uncultured Rickettsiales bacterium | reverse complement strand
GTGCTGTACAGGTCACCGTCGGCGTCGTCGAGGTTGAGGTCGGCGTCGAAGTCGTTGCAGTCGCCGTCGCAGGTGGTCCACATGTCGGCGTCCGCGTCGTCGAGGTTGAGGTCCGCGTCGGCGTCGTCGCAGTCGCCCTCGCACACCATCCAGCCGTCCGCGTCGAGGTCGTCCTCGTCCGCGGCCAGCTGGCCGTCGCAGTCGTTGTCCTGGCCATCGCAGATCTCGGCCGCGCCCGGGTAGACCGTGGGGTCGGCGTTGTTGCAGTCGCCCTGGCAGGCGTTGTAGCCGTCGCCGTCGCCGTCCACGTCCACGTCCTCGTCCACGTCGCCGTCGCAGTCGTTGTCGAGCTGGTCGCACTGCTCGGGCGCGCCGGGGTACGTCCAGGCGTCGTTGTCGTCGCAGTCCGCGTCGCACAGGCGGTAGCCGTCGCCGTCCACGTCCGCCTCGTCCGGCGGCAGGATCCCGTCGCAGTCGTTGTCGATGCCGTCGCACAGCTCCGGAGCGAACGGGTAGCTGGTCGGGTCGGCGTCGTCGCAGTCGCCCTGGCAGATGGTCACGCCGTCGGCGTCGAAGTCGCCGTCCTCGTCGGTGAAGGCGTTGCAGTCGTCGTCGATGCCGTTGCAGATCTCCTCGGCGCCGGGGTTGACGTCGGGGTTGGTGTCGTCGCAGTCGCCGTCGCAGATGGTGTAGCCGTCGCCGTCGATGTCGCCCATCTCGTCGGTGGCCGGGTCGCAGTCGTCGTCGATGCCGTTGCAGATCTCCTCGGCGCCGGGGTTGACGTCGGGGTTGGCGTCGTCGCAGTCCTCGGCGCAGGAGTCACCCACGTAGCCGTCGCCGTCGTGGTCCCAGCAGCACACCGGGTTGAGGTCGCCCGGGGTGCCGAGGTCGCCGTCGCCGAACACGTCCAGCGCGTCACACCAGCTGGCCGGGTCGTCGTTGGCCACGGCGTTGTAGGCCTGCGGGGTCAGCGACATGGCCGCGCCCTCGAGGTCCGGCCAGTCCGGGTCGGACCACTCGACCCGGTCGAGCTCGTCGCCGTCGAAGGTCAGCACCACCGCGTCGGTGTCGTTGGACAGCAGGAAGTTGCTCCACTCCCAGTCCACGATCACGCCGCCGTTGAGGGCCGGGTCGCCCTCGCGGCCGAGCAGCACCAGGGTGCCGGGCTCGACCCACAGGTCCGCGTCCACGGTGAAGGTGTTGGAGCCGTCGTCGGTCACGACCAGGCCCTCGAGGTCCATCCACTCGGCCGTGTTGTTCAGCAGCTCGATCCACTCGCCGAACTCGTCGTCCACGACCCAGCTGTTCTTCATGATCTCCGTGACCAGCAGGGCGTCGACCGGCAGCACGCCGTCGTTGTCGACCAGGCCGTCGCAGTCGTTGTCCTTGCCGTCGTGGATCTCGGCGAAGCCGGGGTTGATCTCGTGGTCGGTGTCGTCGCAGTCGTCCATGCAGGTGTCGAAGCCGTCGCCGTCCACGTCGTCGAGGTTGAGCAGCGGGTCGGCGTCGTCGCAGTCGCCCTGGCAGGTGTCCCAGCCGTCCCCGTCCACGTCGTCGAGGTTGAGCAGCGGGTCGGTGTCGTCGCAGTCGTCGCAGTAGGTGTAGCCGTCCGCGTCGTCGTCCGGCATGTCCAGGGTGGTCGGGTCGCAGTCGTCGTCCACGCCGTTGCACAGGATCTCGGTCACGGCCGGGTTCACCGCGGGCGTGGTGTCGTCGCAGTCACCGGAGCACTCGTCGAAGCCGTCACCGTCGTCGTCCACCTCGTCGGGGTGCAGCACGCCGTCACAGTCGTTGTCGATGTAGTCGCACTCCACCTCGACGGCGTCCGGGTTGACGTCCGCGTCCGCGTCGTTGCAGTCGTTCATGCACTCGTCGAAGCCGTCGCCGTCGTCGTCCACCTCGTCGGGGTGCAGGTCGCCG
>CAZXHG010000528.1:0-1949 GCA_964639985.1 uncultured Rickettsiales bacterium | reverse complement strand
CCCCAGCCGCCGAACAGGCAGTTGATCTCCAACTCGGACTCTTCTCCGGTCCGAAACACGACCGACACGCGCGTCCAGTCCGACGTTCCGCGCACACGCGGCGTACGGACATGCTGCATGTTCTGGATGTTGAGCAACGCCCCGACGGCCCCTTGCAGCCCTTCCGTCCTGATCCACCCGGCGAGCCGGTAGAAGGTGAGCGGCTGGACCGTGACCGTCGTCGACCAGGCCGCGTCCGTGCCCCGCTCGGAATGAGTCGACAGACACTGCTCGCCCGTCCGACCCGGCGACACGACATCCCAGTGGCCGTCCTCTTCACCCTGCCACGCCCGCGACTTCCAACCGCGAACGCCATCGCCCTGGTCTTCCTCAAACGAGGGATTGGGCAACAGGTTATCGGCCCGCCCGGAATCCTCCGCATTGGGCTTCCACGACATGGCGACCAGCAGAGCCAGGCCCAACACCCCGGGGGCGAGTATTCGCCAGTCTATTCTCTTCATGAGTACCTTCTGCTTGGGGGAGCCATGGTCGCGATGTCGGAGTGGTGCCTCCGCCATCGCGTTTTTCTAGCGGCGCATCTGGTGCTTCCTTCATCAGCTGCTAGGCGGCCCATCGGATCTCTCTTCCGCCCTCGTGATACCCATCTCGCACCCCTCGAACAACGACAAGAACGACTGGCAGCTACCCAACCCGCGAAGCCTACCGCCCCTCCGGGAGGCCAGGGCGGGCTGGGGGCGGGAAAAGTAGCGCCTTGGCTGGCAGTGTCCGGCGTCGGCGCTGGCGCATTCGCCCCGGCCATTGTGACCTGCCCCGTGGGGTCCAGAAATCAGATCGGCGCTCGATAGGACGCGGCACGCCCCTATGGGGCCGCGTGAGAACTGCTGCTCGGGGGCTTACGGCTTGCGGATCATTGCCGAGATCGAGGACCCACAGAGCCCGCAGGCCCCCTCACGGGGGCAACCAGGGCACCCGCCCCCGAGGTTCGGACCGCCCCAGACGCAGCCCACGGAGCCAGCGTGGCCTCCAGGACCGCGCCTGGTCCCCCACCAGCGGCCATCGGGCCCCCAGACGACCTGGGAAGACCGGGCACCCCGCCTGACCGGGTCAGGAACGGTGATCCCGCCGGGGATAGGGAGTTCGCCCCTCCGAATGCACTGGTACCGATCCCACCTCTGGTGCGAACCGAGAGGGAGTTCGCCTTTCCGTGCAACTCGGGGAGCCACTGCCTCGCAAGGAGGCAAATAGAGAGCGCCGCTGGTTGACAGGCGGCGCTGCTTTTGTGCCTGGGGAGGGATGGCGGAAGGTCGCAGCGGGGCCGAGGTTGCGGCGATCGGGCGCGTGGGCTGGGGGCCTTTGGTCCGTGCCGGAGAGAGCGGGACCTCAGCTCGGCCACCCCGGAGCCCGGGCGTACCTCGGGTGCGATCGCTCTCGAAGTCTCTGTGCTCTCGGCGAGGGCTGGGCGTTCCGGTTGACGGTTGCTGGCGGCCTTGGGCATGACCGTTCGCCCATAGACGTCGTCCTGCCAAGCGATTCCCCGCATCGAGGCGATTGTGATTCCCTCCTGGGGCAGCGACAACCCTGGCGGGATCGGCTCTACTTGTTACCCACGATACCCTGCCGAACCGAGGTACTTGCAGAATGACCTACCAGATCGCCGACGCTGTAGACAGCGGACACTGGACGCTCAAGAAGCCGACAAAACGGATAGGTGATCCAAGCGGCCTTGTCATGTCACGTGCCCGGCTCATCAGCGGCAAGCAGTCCCCGGATCCGATGCTGTGGAAGGCCAGGGCCGTGCTCGGGTGTCGCTTTCGGAGCGACTCGTTCCCGTTCGAGTCCCTTTCGAGCTCCCGTGTCGTGCTGTCGGCACAACCCGAGCCCCGGCGGTCGACCGCTTGTAGGCAGCCGGATTGTGCCAGGGCGAGCCCGTCACAGTGTTCCGGGTCGTT
>CAZXHG010000527.1:0-1955 GCA_964639985.1 uncultured Rickettsiales bacterium | reverse complement strand
CCAAGGCGGCCGCGCCGGAGGACTACGAGGTCCAGATCCTCGCGGACGGCGCCGATCCGGTCGATGTCTTCGTGGAAGAGGACGAGACCGGCCCCTTCTTCCGCGCCCCCTTGCACCCCGTCACCCCCAACGAAGGGGGGGCGGTGCGTGTGCGGGTAAGCGACGGGGAGAACGCGAGCTCCGAACTGGAGCTCACGCTGGATCCGCTGCCCGAGGCGCCCGGCGCCTACGCACGCCTGGTCGAGACGTTGCGCGCGATCATCGACCAGCGCGCGCTGTGGGCCGGCACGAGCTTCAACGAGCTGGCCGGCCTGAGCTTCGACGAGGTACCCGACGAGCACCTGTCGCTCAAGGTCGCCCAGAGCTACGTGGACGGCGGCGGGCCCAACGACCTCGCGAGCCTGATCGATAACGCGAATGGGTTCCTCGCCGCCGACGAGCGCGTGCTGCTCGACCGCATGTTCGGCCATGCGCGCCTGGACCTGGTGGTGCAGGCGGACATCGACGACTTCGCCGAGGGCGCCGTGCGTGGTCCCCTGCCGATGGTGTCGGGTCACGGCGGCAAGGATAGGCGTTCCTGCATCGACGTCGGGCCGGAGATCGAAACCGCGCAGGAGTTGGTCGATGCCAAGGTCCTGGCCGCCCTGGGCGACGCGGCCATCGACCCGAACGGCGCGGGCCGCTATCTGGAGGCTGTCGGCCACCTCTTCACCGGCCTGGGCGTCGTGCCGGGCGTGGGCAAGGTCTTTTCCGTGGCGGGCGTGGGCATCGCCGTGTGGCAGGCCGCCGCGGGCGCCGTGCGCGGGACCTACCCCAGCCAGCTCACGCACCTGGATTTCGACCTCGACAAGGACGAGTTCGAGGAGGACGACGACACGCCGGCCCGCTGGTCGGACGTGGAGCTGACCGCGAGGTCCGCCGGCTGGGTCGCCGACCAGTCGGTGGTGAACGTGGTGATCTCGGCCGTGGGCGCGTACGTGGGCGTGCGGCATACGACCCAGATCGAAGAGCTCGACGCCCTGCGGGACGTGGGCGTTGCCGGCATGAACGCCGACCTGCAGAGCCACCTCGACGTTAACGAGGGCATCATCGAGTTCTGCGCCAAGACCTGGACGGTGGACATCAGCGATCCCGACTTCAGCACCGCCGGCGCCCCGGGCGGGTTCTTCGCCGTGGACCGCGACGCGCAGACGGTCACACCGCTGGAGGTCGGCAGCGATGAGCTGCTGATCGCGACCGTACCGGGCCTGTTCGCGGGTCAGGACCAGCAGCGCGGGAAGCCGCTGGAGACCAAGCCGATCCGGGTGATCGTCGAGCCCGCCGTCATCCGCGTGGACGAGCCGGGCGAGACCGTGCAGATCACCGCCCGCATCGAGGACGCCGAGGTGACCAGTCTCTACTGGAACGCCCACCAGGGCACCTGGGAGGACGGCATCGGCGACGACACCAACGACGGCCGCACGCGGCCGCTCAAGACCCCCACCGCCACGAACCTCTATCCCTTCCGCGTCTTGGTCGAGTCCACCAGTCGCCAGGGCCTGCGCGCTGATGGCGAGCCCAGCCGTTCGGACTTCGCCGAGATCCGTCTCGAGCAAGCGAGGATCAGCATAGCTCCCCGCGACACCTGCATCGATCCCGGTGACCAGGTGCAGTTCCGTGCCACCGTCACCGGGCTGGATGAGTACGAGGTGGTCTGGGTGAAGGAGGAGGGGTACGGCAGCATCGATCAGAGCGGTCTCTACCAGTCGCTGAGCGGGGGGACGAGCGACGCCGTGATCTCGGCCCACATCGCCGGCATGGAGCAGGTCTTGGACGCAACGACCGTCGACGCGCGGGGCTGTAACTGCTCCTACCAGGCGGAGATCGGCTTCAACCTCTTCGGCGGCTCGGACGTCGCCAATAGCTCGTTGATTTCGAGGAAATAGCCATTTCCACGGTCTTGGCCCCCTGCAGGA
>CAZXHG010000526.1:0-2039 GCA_964639985.1 uncultured Rickettsiales bacterium | reverse complement strand
GGAGGCCGCGCAGCATCCGTAGGCCCTGTCACCGGGACCGTCAAGAGCGGTTCCGCCCCGCAGCCCGCACCACCCCGGAGCCTCGTTGCCCTGGCCCCGGCCTCCGAACCACCCCGGACTGGAAGCGAAGGTCCCGGTGCGCAGGGCCGAGGATGCGTACAGCGGCCGGGCTGGGGACGTCGCGCGCGGGTGGGGTCGCAGCTAGACCGGGCCGCTCTCCTCGTCGATGGAGTACTCGCCGACCTGCTTGAGCGCGCGGGCGAGGTGCTTGAGCTCGAAGGGCTTGGGCAGGAAGCCGTTGGCCCCCGCCATCAGCAGGCGCTTGACGTTGTCGTCGCGGCTGTAGCCGGACGACAGCACGATGGGCACCAGGGGATCGAGCTCGCGCAGGCGGTGGAAGGTGGCCTCGCCGTCCAGGCCCGGCATCACCAGGTCCAGGATCACCACCGAGATCTCCGAACCATGCTCCTCCAGCAGGGCGATCGCCTCTTCGCCGTCCTCGGCGACCATCACCCGGTAGCCCAGGCGACGCAGCAGCCGCTCGCCCACCCGCCGGATCAGGTCCTCGTCGTCCACCAGCAGCACGCCCTCGCCCACGGAGTGGAAGGCCTCGGTCTCCACGGTCTCCTCCGGACCGTCGACCTCCTCGGACACCAGCGCGGGCAGCAGGATCGCCACCGTGGTCCCCTCCCCGGGCGCGCTCTCCAGCTGCACGGTGCCGCCGTGGTTCTCCACCGTGCCGTAGACCATGGACAGGCCCAGACCCGTGCCCACGCCCTGGGGCTTGGTCGTGTAGAACGGCTCGAAGGCGTGGGCCAGGGTCTGCTCGTCCATGCCGTGGCCCGTGTCCGAGACCCGCACCTGCACGAAGGCGCGCCAGCGATCCGGCCCCTCCCCGTCACCCGCGTGCAGCACGCGCTCCAGGTCCAGGGTCAGTTCGCCGCCCTCGGACATCGCGTCTACCCCGTTGAGGCACACGTTCATCAGCGCGTGGTAGAGCTGGTTCGGATCGCCTGCCACGGGCGGCAGGTCCTCGTCCACCCGGGGCACGATGCGCACACGCTTGTCCACCGTACGGCCGAGGATCTCGAGCATCTCGGCCACCAGCTGGGCCAGGTAGACCTTCTCCCGACGGTACCGGCCCTTGCGCGCGAATCCGAGCAGGTTGCGCGTGAGCCGCCGTCCACGCCGACAGGCGTCCAGGATCAGGGACACCTCCTCGGCGTTGGGGCCATCCGCGGGCAGGTCCTGCTTCAGCAGCGACGCAGCGCCCATGATCGCGCCCAGGACGTTGTTCATGTCGTGGGCCACGCCCCCGGCCAGGGTCCCGATGGCCTCCATCTTCTGGGACTGGCGGAGCTGATCGGCGAGCTGCTGCTTCTCCTCCTCGACCTCCAGCTGGTGCAGCCCGTTGACCAGGATCACGCCGAGGCTCTCCAGCAGGGACACGTGCTCGGCGCTGATCGGTGGTCGCTGGCGCGTTCGCTGCACCGACAGACAGCCCAGCAGGGAGGTTCCGTGGGCCAGCGGAAGCAGGATCACCGAGCACACGTCGTTCAGCCCGATCTCCCCCAGGGCGAGCCGCTGGTCCGCGGGCACGGCCGCGACCTGCTCCACCCGCGCCGGCTCCAGTCCCCACAGGGTCTCCATCCAGGGCCCCAGCGCGTCGGTCGACACCTGCGGCACCCCGGTGATCAGCGGCTGGACGCCCTCGTGGCACCACTCGTGAGCCACGTCGAGCACGTCGTCCCGGTCCGGGGCGATCAGCAGCACGTGCATGCGGTCCACGCCCACGTACCGGCCGACCCGCGCCAGGGCATCGTGGATCTCCGCATCCATGGCGTCCGACGTGACCTGGATGAAGCGGGTCGAGATCGAGGTGATCAACTCGGCGATGGTCATGGGGGTATCATCTTGGCTGGAGTTGCCCCGATGATCCAGCTGCTGTCCCTGGTGATCGCCGTGTTCACGGCCACCTTGCCCATGATCAGCAAGGAAACTGAAAGCCTGATTCTCCGTCTCGCTCGAGAGAACTCCCG
>CAZXHG010000525.1:0-2063 GCA_964639985.1 uncultured Rickettsiales bacterium | reverse complement strand
CTCGTATGACGTCAGGTCGGCGAGGTCACTGATGTGGATCCACTCGTCGTCGCGCCCGGTCAGCACGCCGAGGAACACGGAGTTGCCGTACTTGGCCCAGTCCGGGGGCACGTAGATCTCCGAGCCCAGGGTGACGCGGCTGAACAGCCCCTCGGGGGTGACGTAGGTGGCCAGGGCCACGCCCTCGCCGAATCCCAGCGAGCCGAAGCTGGCGCCCCAGCCGAAGTAGATGGCGTTGCCGCCGATGGTGCCGATGGTGTCCACGATGGCGCCGGGCTGCAGGTTGCGGCAGCCCGGGTCGTCGCCGCCATCGAACCCGCCCTCGTCCCCGTCCAGGATCCCGTCGCCGTCGCAGTCCGGGGTCAGCGCGCAGGGGTTGCCGTCGCCGCCCTCCATCTCCTGGTCCCAGTTGGACTCCTCGCCGTCGTTGACCCCGTCCCCGTCCGTGTCCGGGTCCGTGGGATCCGTGCCCACGTCGACCTCGTCGCCGTCCTCGGCCAGGTCCCCGTCGCTGTCCGTGCTGGTGGGATCCATGCCAGCGTCCACCTCCTCGCCGTCGAGCAGGCCGTCGCCGTCCGAGTCCGTGACCTCGGGGTCGGTGCCCCAGGTTTCCTCGTCGACGTTGCTCAGCCCGTCGCCGTCCGTGTCCGCGTCGCAGGCGTCACCCTCGCCGTCCGCGTCCAGGTCGGCCTGGTCGGTGTTGGCCACCTCCGGGCAGTTGTCGTCGCAGTCCACGGTCTCGCCACCGATGCACGGGGCGTCCCCCTCCACGCCGCTGTCGTCCCCGTCCTCCAGGATCCCGTCGTCGTCCTCGTCACCGGGATCGGCGATGGAGATGGCGGCCACGGCCAGGGCGGCGATCAGTGCGGGCCAGCGGGCCGCGCGCAGCCACGAGCGCAGGTGCGTGGGGCGGGTCATGGCGCCACCGCCTTCCGCATCTGCTCGCGAGCGGTGATCAAGGCCCCGGCATCCGGCGCAGGGGCGGCCACCGCAGCCGCGGTCGGCTCCACCAGCGTGACCTCCACCGGCGCGCTGGTCAGCGTCTCCCCTTCGTGGTCGGCCCGTGCCCGCAGCCCGACCTGCACGCCGGGCGTGCCCACGGGCATGCCCCCGTCCGGCGTGGCCACCTCCTCGGCGGGCTCGGTGTCGTCGTCGCCCGGATCGCCGGAGTCGTCGTCGTCGTCGTCATCCGCGGCCGTGGTGTCGTCGTCGTCGTCGCCGGCGGGCGTGGTGTCGTCGTCGTCGGTCACGCCGTCGCCACCACAGCCCCAGGACGGGCAGGCCAGCCACAGCAGGGCCGCAAGCAGGAACAGGGTTCGTTGCATGTCGTCTCCCCTCGTCGGTCCGTCACGCCCCGTCGGGCGCCTCCCCGGTGATCTCCACGGCGAACACCATCGACCGCTCGGACCGCTCGCGGGCCGAGGTCAACGCCGCACGCGGGTCGGCCTCGACCGGCCCGCTGAAGAAGGTCTCTCCGTCCACCTCGATGGTCACGTCCTGGTCCAGGTCGACCAGCTCCGGGGCCAGCAGCACGGCCAGCTCCCGCACGTTGTCGGTGGTGATCGATATCGTCTGGCCGTCGACGGCACCCTCGATCCGCGCGGGTGCATCCGTGGCGTCACGGCCGTCCACCCGCAGCCAGTACTCCGGCGGGTTGAACGCGGTGTGCATGAACAGCTGCGGGTAGTACGACGACGCGTGCTCGGCCTGGTTCCAGATCACGTGGTCGGGGTAGGGATCGCGGGTGGCCTGCATGACCTCGGCGATGCCGTCCGCCCACACGTGCGGGTCGAGGGCGTGCCCCGCGTCGGCCTGCGCCATCCACTCGAAGTCGTAGCCGAACTCCTCGAAGGCCTGGGCCGCGCCCTCGTTCTGGGCCACCAGGTACTCGTTGTCCTGCATGCCGGTGTGCAGCACCACCCGCAGGTTCAGCGCGTTCTCCACGTGGGGTCGGCAGTACTCGTGGTGGGTGTCGATGTCGGTGGTGCCGTACGTCGCGCCGATGGTGGCGGCCGACGGCAGCAGGCCGGCGAACACCGAGGGGAAGGTCAGCCCGATGGTGA
>CAZXHG010000524.1:0-2088 GCA_964639985.1 uncultured Rickettsiales bacterium | reverse complement strand
GAGGGTGCCCTCACGCTCCTTGGGCACCTCGGCTTGATCGATGAGGACGGTGGAGCATTCGGGGCAGACCCGAGTATTCAGGGGCAGCACGGCAAAGCACGAGGGACAGGTGCGCACCGGGGCAGCGGACTTGCCGTTACGCTTCTTCTTGGTGCCCTCGAGGGTGAAGTTGCGATCGTCCTGGGGGAGCCCGTGTTCGAGCACGCAGCCGCCGTGGTCGAGGATGATCGCCCCCTGGCCATTCCATGGCCGCAGGATTCTTCCGGCCTGCTGCAGGTACAGTCCGGTGGAGCGCGTCGGCCGGGCAAGGATGGCGCACTTGACGGCGGGTTGGTCCCAGCCTTCTCCGAGGATGCTGCAATTGCTCACGACCGTCGTTTCGCCGCTGTTCAACCGGCCCAAGATGGCGTCGCGCTCCTCGGTGGGTGTACCGCCATCGATATGCTCGGCAGCCACACCTGCATTGCGAAACTGCTCGGCGATGTGCTGGGAGTGAGCGACGGAGACCGCGAAGGCCACCGTCCGGACGCCCTCGGTGTGGCGCATCCAATGCTCGACCAGGTTGCCGACCAGCATCTTGCTGTCGACGGCCTCGGCCAGAGCGCGCTGGTCGTAGTCGCCCCGCTTCATCCGTACCGAAGAGAGGTCGGGCAGGGATTCGGTGGGCACGGTGAACACGCGCGGTTCGACCAGGTGCCCTTCATCGATGAGCCGCCGGGGCGACGCCACGAGCAGCAGATCGTCGTAGGCGTCGTCGAGCCCTTCACCGTTGGCGCGAAAGGGTGTCGCCGTCAGGCCCAGATGGATGGCGTCTGGGTAGTATCCAGCGATGTCGCGATAGGTCTTCGCCGTGGACCGATGGCACTCGTCGACGAACACGATATCGGCCAGGGGCTTTGCCCGGTTGCGTAGCGTGTCCACGCTCGCCACCTGCACTGGTGCTCCAGGGCGATAGCGCCGGTCGCGGCCCATCAGGATGCCGAGCTGTTTTTCGGGCACGCCGAGCTGGATCAGCCGGTTGTAGGCCTGGGTGATCAGCTCGCGCCGGTGGGCCATGAACAAAACGCGCGCGCCACGCTCGGCAGCCTTGGCGATGATGTGGGCCGCGATGGTGGTCTTTCCAGAGCCCGTGGGCGCCACGACGATCAGGCGCCGCACGCCAGCGGCGACACGAGCGCGGATCTCCCGCACCGCGTCTTGTTGATAGGGCCGAAGGCGCACGGGTTCCGTGCGGCCCGGATGGCCGGTGAAGTCGTCCATTCGATTGCTCCTGACGTGGCTGAGGGGAGCCGAGCATCAGCTCCCCCCAGCCGTCCCTTCCGCGGCCCCTACGCGAAGGGATCCACCTCGGCCTGCTCGGGTTCCACCTGCTTGCGTGCGCGAGCCTCCAGTCCGCCCAGGAGCTGGCGGGCGGCCTCCACATCCGACTTCCGCAGATCGCGCACGCGCTGCACCTTGAACTGTTCCAGGAAGGTGTCCACGTCGGAGCGGGGCAGCGCCTTCAGCCGCGAGACGAGCTCGGCGGTGGTGTCTGCGTCGATGGGTGGGTCCTCGCCGTCACCATTGCCGTCCACCAGACTGGCGAGATCGTGCAGCCCGATGCTGGAGATTTCGCCGAGCTGCGCGGAGTCGAGCTTCTCTTCGGGGAGGATGGTGTACTTGGTCTTCGGATTGCCCGCCTCTCCATGACGCTGGATTTCGAACAGCCAGACGTCCAAGCCGTACTTGTCTCGAATCTTGAGAATGTCCTTGAACCACACCGTGCCGCCCTCGATCACCTTCACGTCGTGCTCGGCGGGCACGTAGAAATTGAGCATGACCCGCAGGCTGGGCTTCTTGTCGATGTGAACGTCCGGGTCGTAGGTCTCGTAGCGGTCGCCGGTCCAGACCACCTCTCGCGGAAAGGGCTCTCCGCAGAACGAACCGATGATTTTGTCACCGTCGCCGGTCAGGCGGACGAACATCCCACCCGAGTTCGCGTGCTTGTCGGCCATCCCGGCCGCGTGGTCCCATGAATTACTCATCTCTTGCCTCCTCTGTGAAATGCCTTCGCCGGTAGATGGCGAAAAGCTGGGTTCCGTCGGTGGC
>CAZXHG010000523.1:0-2093 GCA_964639985.1 uncultured Rickettsiales bacterium | reverse complement strand
CGACGACGTCACCGACGACGACGACGTCACCGACGACGACGACGATGATGACGAGGACGACACCACGTCCGACGACGACGACACGTCCGACGACGACGACGACGACACGTCCGACGACGACGACGACGACACGGGCGAGCCCTGCTGCTCCAGCCTCGACTACCCGTCGTACGTGGTGGACAACATCAACATCACCACGTTCCTCGAGAGCGACACCTACAACGAGTTCCTCAGCCTGCTGCTGGCCGACGCCCTGCCGCCGGACGGCGACAGCGTGATCATCCTGTTCGACCCCGACCGCGAGCTGGACAACGAGACCTCCTTCGTGGGCGCGTTCGGCGTGGGCGAGGTCAACCAGGACCTGTTCGACTTCTCGGCCACCTCCAACCCGGTCAACTGGGACTACTCCCTGCAGGGCACGGACTTCGCGTCCCAGGAGAGCGGCGCCACCCTGAACCTCTCCTTCGGCGTGACCGTGCCGCTGTACAACGCGGCCATCGCCGGCTCCTTCAGCGGCGACTGGGAGATCCTGACCCAGGGCGCGATCTCCGGCGGCATCGCCGAGGACGACACCACCGACATCGAGACCTCCTTCGGTAACCTGCACGACCTGATGGACGACCGCGAACTCGACGCGGACACCGACGGCGACGGCACCATGGACGGCTGGACCTTCGTGATGGAGATCACGGGCTACCAGTTCTTGTAGGGACGCCAGGAAAGGGGACGTACGCAACCTATCAACTTATTCGCAGCGAATAAGTTGATAAGTTGCGTACGTCCCTTTTCCCCGTCCCCCTTTCCCCTCTAGGATCCGCTCCCCAGAGGAGACCGATGGGCGAGGCCGCCAACATCATCCGCAACCTCGTGACCTACCGCCGCAACGGCCGGCTGGACCGCGAGGGGCTGAAGGCGCTGCAGCTGCAGAAGTTCCGCGCCATGGTCCGCCACGCCATGGACAACACCGAGTACTACGCCCGCACCTACCAGGGCGTGGATCCCGACAAGGTGGTCCCCCGCGACCTGCCCGTGGTGACCAAGGCCGACCTGCTCGCCCACTACGAGGAGTTCCTCAGCGACCCGACCCTCGAGCGCGACGAGATGGAGGCCTTCGTCACCGACCCGGACAACATCGGCCGCAAGTACAAGGGCGAGTACATCCTGTTCCACACGTCCGGCACCACCGGCCAGACCACCACCATGGTCTACGACACAGAGGCCTTCGGCCACATCAAGGCCGTGGGCATGGTGCGCGGCTTCGATCGCCCGGCATCCCCGTGGACGGCGCTCAAGGCCGCGGTCAACCCCAACAAGGCGAAGTTCGCCATCGTGGTCATCACCGGCGGGCTGTACCCCGCGGTGACCAACTTCCACTACATGCCCAAGGCGACGAAGGTCTTCTTCGAGATCCGCCTGTTCTCCCTGTTCACCCCCATGGACGAACTCGTCGAGCAGCTCAACGAGTACCAGCCGTGGTTCCTCATCGGCTACCCATCCGTGATCCAGGCCCTGGCCTACGAGCAGAAGGCCGGCCGGCTGGACATCCTCGACGGCCCGCCCCGCCGCTCCGTGGCCACCCTCAGCGAACCCCTGTTCCCCCAGGTCCGCAAGCTCGTCAAGGAGGTCTGGGGCCTGCCCGTGGTCGACACCTACGGCACGGGCGAATGCCTGCCCCTGGCCCGCGGCTGCTCCCAGCACGGCAACCTGCACATCAACGAGGACCTGGCCCTGGCCGAGGTGGTGGACGACGACTACCAGCCCGTGCCCGACGGCGCCCAGGGCCGCTCGGTGCTGGTGAGCAACCTGTTCAACAAGGCCATGCCGTTCCTGCGCTATCAGGTCAGCGACATGGTCACCATCGATCCCGAGCCCTGCCCCTGCGGCTCCCCCCTGGCCCGCATCGAGTCGGTCCAGGGCCGCACCGAGGAGATGCTGTGGCTCACGGACGCGGACGGCAACCGCGAGCTGCTGCACCCCTACCTGTTCGTGGTCGCCATGTTCCGCGTCCCCGCCGTGCGCGAGTACCAGGTCGAGCAGACCGCCGGCGCCGCCCTGCACATCCGCGTCGACCCCGGCGACACCCCCGGCTTCGA
>CAZXHG010000522.1:0-2116 GCA_964639985.1 uncultured Rickettsiales bacterium | reverse complement strand
GCCTGAAACTGGCGGGCAACGGGCCTCGCTGTATGACGATCATTGGCGCCAAGGCCTATGTCGGGGAGTATTTCAGTGACAGCCTCAGCGTTTTGGATATCGCCCCTGATTCGCGCCCCGTCGCCAAGGCCATTGCACTTGGGCCCAAGCAGGAGATGACAATCGTTCGCAAAGGCGAGTTGTTCTTCAACGATGCCGAACTCTGTTTCCAGATGTGGCAGTGTTGCGCTACCTGCCACCCCGACGGCAGGACTGACGGGTTGAACTGGGATCTCATGAACGATGGGATGGGCAATCCAAAGAGCAGCAAGTCGCTGCTGCTGGCGCACAGGACGCCGCCGTCGATGATCACCGGCATCAGGGCGAAAGCCGAAGTCGCCGTCCGTGCGGGAATCCGGTTTATCCAGTTCGCCGTACGACCCGAGGAAGACGCCAGGGCCATTGACGAATATCTGAAGTCCATGAAGCCCATACCCAGCCCGTTTCTGGTGAAGGGCAAACTCAGCGAATCGGCGAAACGGGGCAAGGTGGTGTTCGAGGGTAAGGCCGGATGCACAGCATGCCACAGCGGCAAGCTGTTCACCGATGGTGAAAAATACGACGTCGGAACAGGCAGGGACAGCGAGGCCAAGAAGGAGTTCGACACCCCAACGCTGATTGAGGTATGGCGAACCGCACCGTATCTCTACGACGGGCGCGCGGTGACCATAGTGGAACTGCTCAAACCGAAATACAACCCAAAGGATCAGCACGGCTCGACGACGAAGCTGACCGAAAAGGAAAAGACCGATCTCGCCGAGTATATCCTGTCACTGTAATTGCCCCGATACGCCCGCCGCAGAGCAAACACGGAGAAAAGGAAACTTCAATGGACAGTACTGACTTGCCGACGACCGCGATCGTCAACAGGGACACCACAGACGGAATGCAGACGGTCAGTCTGAAATCCTCGAGTGTCGAGGAGTTTTTCATTACCGCCGACTTGTACGGAAGAAATCTTGATGAAGTTGCGCAGAATGCGTTGGACATCGTAAGGGACAAGAATGCTACCGTCATTACTCAGACGGTTTTTGCGACCATGGGGCAGGACAATTCGTCCGTTGGTGCGATGAAAGAGGCTCTCGGTGATAGTGATTGGCCGGTGACGTGGGTTGACAGCGGACACCGGAAAGGTTCGCCCCTCGGTGGAATCCATATCCATGCCGTCAGCGGCACCGACGTCGAGCGGATAACTCTCGCTGACAGGCCCGTCGGCAGCATCTTCCGGGACGATTCGGCAAGGTACTGCTACCTCGGCGACCTGTGGTCGGGCGATCAACAGGCCGGCCGCATCGAACAGGCCAAACAGACCTTCGACATGATGGAAGCTGGGTTGGAGCTTGGCGGAATGGATTTTTCGAATGTCGTGAGGACATGGTTGTACCTGGACGAGTTGCTCCAGTGGTACGATCCGTTCAACAGGGTGCGAGACGATTTTTTCCACTGCCGGGGCGTGTTTGACGACCTGGTTCCTGCCTCGACGGGCATCAGTGGAGCCAACCCCGCCGGAGCGGCGTTGATCGCGGGGGCAATGGGCATTCAGCCGCTAAACGGTTCTGTGCGGGCATCGGCCCTGCCGTCTCCCCTGCAGTGCCCGGCGCTGAAGTACGGAAGTTCGTTCAGCCGCGCGATAGAAATGTCGCTGCCGAACTACGGGCGCGTGCTGGTGTCCGGAACCGCGAGTATCGAACCGGGCGGAAAGACGGTTTACGTTGACGATATTGCCAGGCAGATCGACCTGACAATGCGAGTGGTCAAAGCGATTCTCGAACAGCGGGACATGACGTGGTCCAATGTGACGCGCGGGATTGCCTACTTCAAGTCTGAAGACTTTTATCCGGCCTACGAAGACTACTGTCGCAGCGAAGATATCCCCGATATGCCGATGATCATCACCGAAAATGATGTCTGCCGCCACGACCTCCTCTTCGAGATCGAACTCGACGCTATCGCTTGAAAGCCGGAAGGCTCAATGCTGTAGGGTCAGAACTCAATTGATTGACCAACAAGAGATATCGGAAGCGCCAACCGAGGGATTCAAACCCGCCTGGTGGCTTCGGAGCGGACACGCCCAGAC
>CAZXHG010000521.1:0-2135 GCA_964639985.1 uncultured Rickettsiales bacterium | reverse complement strand
GGCCGTGTCGTCGTCATCGTCGTCGCCGACCGTGTCGTCGTCATCGTCGTCGCCGGCCGTGTCGTCGTCATCGTCGTCGCCGACCGTGTCGTCGTCATCGTCGTCGCCGACCGTGTCGTCGTCGTCGCCGCCGCACACGTCGTCCTCGTCCACGCTGCCGTCGCAGTCGTTGTCCACCCCGTCGCACACCTCGGGGTTGCCGGGCCAGGCGTCCTCGTCGTCGTCGTCACAGTCGCCGTCGCACAGGGTCCAGCCGTCGCCGTCGCCGTCGAGCAGCTCGTCGGTGTACGGATCGCAGTCGTTGTCCACCCCGTCACAGACCTCGATCCCGCCGGGGTGGGCCTGGGCGTCGCCGTCGTCGCAGTCCCCGTCGCAGGTCGTGTACAGGTCGCCGTCCGCGTCCGCCAGGTTGAGCAGCGGGTCGGTGTCGTCGCAGTCCCCCGCGCAGGGTGACGCGCCGTCCGCGTCACCGTCCACCTCGTCGAGGGGCACGGTCCCGTCGCAGTCGTCGTCATGGCCGTTGCAGACCTCGCTGGCACCGGGGTGCACGGCCGCGTCGCCGTCGTCGCAGTCGGCCGCACAGACGGACCAGCCGTCGCCGTCGTCGTCCGCCTCGTCCGCGGGGATGGTGCCGTCGCAGTCGTTGTCCTGGCGGTCGCAGACCTCGACCGCGCCGGGGTACGTGCCGGCCTCGGCGTCGTCGCAGTCCCCGTCGCAGCCGCGCCAGCCGTCGCCGTCGCCGTCGGCCTCGTCCGTCGCGGGCGAACCGTCGCAGTCCTCGTCGAGGCCGTTGCACAGCTCGGCGGCGTTGGGGTGAACGCCCCCGTCGCCGTCGTCGCAGTCGCCGGCGCAGATCGACCAGCCGTCGCCGTCGTCGTCCGCCTCGTCCACCGGGATCGTGCCGTCGCAGTCGTTGTCCTCCCGGTCGCAGATCTCCGGGGCGCCCGGGTATGTGTCCGCGTCCGCGTCATCGCAGTCGTCGACGCACGCGGCGTGGCCGTCGCCGTCGAGGTCGGCCTCGTCCGCGGGCAGGCTGCCGTCGCAGTCGTCGTCGAGCTGGTTGCACACCTCGATCGCCGCCGGGTGCACGGTGTCGTCGCCGTCGTCGCAGTCGTCGCCGCCGCAGGCGTCGTCCTCGTACCCGTCCCCGTCCACGTCCCAGCACGGCTGGTCGAGCTGGAACCGCACCACGAACCCGTCGTCCAGGATCGCCTCGTCGCAGCTGTACTCCAGTGCGTAGGTGGCGTCCTCCTGCAGCCCCACGGTGGCGTCGCCGCCGAGGTCGTAGGGCGCGCCGGCGAACACCACGTCCTGGTAGTGGATCTCGAGCGCGCCGTCGGACTCGTGCAGCTGCACCTGGAAGGTGGCGTTGCCCAGGTTGGGGCTGCGCGAGATGGTGTCCCAGGTGACCACGAAGATCCGGTCCGGAGCCACGCCCACGGTCTCGTGCCAGATCTCGGAGGTGGCGGCCGGGAACAGGTCGTCCCACAGGGCCATCACGGTCACGCCCGGGTCGTCCCCGGGGCATGTGTTGTCCGGATCGGTGTGGGCGGCGTCGAACGCGAGCAGGCCGTTGGAGCTGATGTAGACGGTGCCATGGTCCACGCCGTAGAGCGGGAAGTCCCAGCCGAGGATCACCTCGGCGTGATCGTCGTCCAGCAAGTAGTGGGAGGTGTGCGTGCCGCTGTCCAGCCAGTCGTAGACCGGCCCCTGGCCGTACTGCTCGCCGGAGTCCGTGGCCCAGTACCCGTACGCGTCCGGCCCGACGATGCGCGCGTCGGCCGGGATGGCCAGCAGCAGCGTGGCCGCGACAGCGGGGATCGTCAGCCTGGGCAAGGGCGCCTCCTGCGAACCGCGGCGAGCACGAGCAGCATCACCGCGCCTGCAATCGTACCTCCTGCGGCCGGGGAATGGGCAGTGGTGCAGTTGCACCCGCCCCCGCGCACCTCGTTGCCGACCAGGTCGTCGGCGCTGTCGTCGTCGTCGCCGGTGTCGTCGTCGTCGTCCGTGGTGTCGTCGTCGTCGTCGCCGCCGCACCCCTCGTCCACCTCGCCGTCCCCGTCGTTGTCCACGCCGTCGCACTCCTCGGGAGCGCCCGGCCAGGTGGCGCCGTCGTCGTCGTCGCAGTCGTCGTC
>CAZXHG010000520.1:0-2138 GCA_964639985.1 uncultured Rickettsiales bacterium | reverse complement strand
CAGATCAGCCGCCACGGGTGACTGTCACACGACCCACGGAAACGTCAGGAGAGCCACTTTTCTGACTAACCCCTCGCGGGAACCCCGAAAAACGAGGGTGTTAGCTTGGGCTTATTCTGCTGAAATCACTAAGGAAACGTTGGTCGGGGCGAGAGGATTTGAACCTCCGACCTCCTGCTCCCAAAGTGCTGATCTCGGGTGTTTCGACCTTTGTTTACAGGCGCTTGGGCGCTACGAGTTCCACCCGGGCGGCCCCAAACGGGCCCATCTGGGCCCTGGATTACTAACAATTACTAACAGCCAGCTGTTCACCCCCCCCTTGGTTTCCCGACGGCATCTCGCCGCGATTCTATGCACCTGTTTCGATCTGCTTGCGAAGATCCTTGATGGACCGCCAGGGGCGGGCCCGATGCAGCATGCGGTGGCAGTTGGCGCATACGAGGGCGATGTCCTCCACTCGAGTGACATGACCCTCTTCCATTTCGCTGACGGGGATCGTGTGGTGCGCCTCGATGAACTGGAAACCGATCTCACCGTAGATCGCGTGGAAGTCGAAGCCGCAGCAATCGCAAGCGAGCTTCCCTTCTTGCTCCCATCTTCGGCCCTTCGCCAGCGCGACAACCTCGGAGCTTCTCTCGCGGGCTCTGTGACGCCGTTCCAGGATTCGCCCCTCCGGGAACGCCGCAGGCTCGAGTTCAACGCTGTCATCGAGTTCGTCGGCGGCGAGCTTCGCATCGACCAGGTAGTAGAGATCCTCCAGAAACCCTCGGATGGAGGCGTTGGTTGAGCGGACCGGGAGAGGGACCTCGAGGTCACTCCTGCCGGTCGAGCGCAGAAACAGCACCTTACGGTCCTGGTTCCGCCCGTCCTCCCTCGTGGGGATGTACCGCCAAGTCAAGCACTCCACTCCGTTCGCCGACTCGCTGCGGTGTAGCTGGGCGAACGGGCTTGACGATTGATCGGTGTAGACGAAGAGGTAGAAGTTACCGACCTTGCTCCCGTCGGCGAGGAGGAGGTTGAGAGGCCGCCTCCCGGACAGCGACACCCTGAATGCCCCTTCGCTGGGCGCATTCTCCTTCACCGGCCAGAGAATCCAGGGGCGCTGCTCTTCGGCTGCATGCACCTCGGAGATGGTACTTTCCCAAGCCGGGTCGGTTGACGCCCAGCGAAGTGACTGTCCGGATTGCTTGGCTAACTCCGCTCTCATGCTTTGTCCCTCCACACGGCCCGAGCTCTCCCGGCCACCCTGCGCTTTCAGCGGAAGCTTGGGCCGTCGGAGTGAACCGGTCGACCGGCATTATCGCAGCGGCCGGGACGACCGACAGCCGATTTTCGTCCTGGTGATCGTTGACCTGGGTCATTGACGTGTTGATCGATCCGGGGCGAAGGTCTGCGCCAGACCCTCGGGCTCTCGGATCGCAAGAGCCAACCCACCCCAGTGGTGGCGGGTTGCGTCCTTGTGGATTCCACTCCACGGAAAATCCGGGCAGTGAGCGGCGAGGGGCTGAGGTATGCTCGGGTTGCGAAGGGGAGACGATCAGATGCACAGCTCCAGCTATCCACTGCTCCTGGTCGGCATCCTGGTAGGCCTCCTGGGGTGTCCGAACGAAGGGACCATCTGCGATCCAGGTGAGACGCAACCGTGTGTTTGCGCTGGGGGAGAGTCCGGCGGCCAGGAGTGCGCAGATGATGGCCAGAACTGGGGAGCGTGCGATTGTGGCGGTGGGGACGACGACGACGCTGGGGACGATGACTCGACCGGAGATGACGACACGGCTGATGACGATGATTCGGACGGGGATGACGACACGGCCGATGATGATGACTCGGATCCTACTTCCTGCGACGTGTTCGGTGACGACGACGATACTTCATACGTTCCTCCGCCGGACCTGGCCCCGTGGTTCGAGTGGGACCCATACGACGTCGGCGGCACGGTCGACCGGGCATCAGAGGCGCTGTCTTTCGTCGTCCCCGGCTTCCTGTACTCGCTACTCGAGGCGATGGAGTCTCTACCTGATCAGTACGGTGATGCCACCTGTCCAGCCGTTGTCACGGTTGGCCCCCCAGACCAGCTGGTAACTGCGGTTGTCAAACACCTTCCATCGAAAAACGCCGGACAAGCGTGTGAGGCGTGA
>CAZXHG010000519.1:0-2171 GCA_964639985.1 uncultured Rickettsiales bacterium | reverse complement strand
CATAGGTAATGGCCGCGGCGTCGCGGCCCGCTGAGTAGTTGCCGTCAATGTTTCCGATCGTCCAGACATACACGTCTCGTCCGGCTGTTAGCCCCGCGTTGACATTGCCTTCGCTGAGGATGTAACCATCGGAAGCGGCTGTGACGTTGCCATTCAGCTGTCGCGTCAACTCGGGCTTGACCCACGGGCGGTCTACTGCAGAGTGAACAAGGCACTTGCGACCCCGCAACATCCGAAAAACAGGATGATCAGCACATTGAATACCATTCCGAGGTAGGCGAGGACACGATCTCGGCCGTCGTGTTTGATCGAAACCGCGCCAAGGACCGTGCCGGTCAGGCAAGCTGCCAACATGATTAGAAATGTCAGGCCGACGGTGAAGGCCAACGACGTATTCCTTTCAAATTCAGCTCTTGCCGTGTCTCTCAAGCTCACCATCAGGATGAGATCCACGAGCCCGGCGAGAATGGCGATGCCGAACGAAGACATGCCAAGGCTGACCCGCTTCAAGGCACTTCGCAGCACGTCAGACACATCGGTGTCCTGAGCGTAGCCGGAAGGGCGGGGAAGCACCGTCGATTGTGTACCCAGAGTCGGTGCCCTCATCGACTGGGACATCAAGTCATTGATATCGTCGCTGAACAGCGGATCATCCGAGGTTGCCGAGGCCGAAGGGATGTCCAAGGGCCGACCGCATGCCGGGCAAGCGGCACGCGTGCCGGCCATCGAAGCCTTGGCCTTGAAACTTCCGCCGCAGAGACACGATACGATGATCGGCCCAAGGCTTGAGGCCGAGGTGGGCGAGGCCGTGGGCCTCGATACGGCTTGCGCGGGGACAGTCAGTGGCCCACCGCATGACGGACATTGAACGCGACTGCCCGCAAGGTCCTGTTGAGCCCGAAACTGCTGACCGCACTGACAAGCTACGATTATCGCCATTGTCCCGCCGATCCAAAAGTGTTGGTCAAGTGGTTCTCGATCTCACCTGTCTTGCTGTCGCCTCAACCGTCGTCCCATTTCCAAGTGGTGCAGATATGTTCAAGTGCATTGGACACGTTCGCGCCCTTCACGCCTGCGGCCATGATTAGGTATACCTTGCCGTGCCGGAAGACAACAATGACCTCGCGAGGCTTTGACAGGCCCGTGCTATCCCCGACAACTCTTAATCCCTGTTCCCCATCGACGTCCACGGTTGTGGATACGATCTGACCGTTCATGTCCTGCGCGTAGTCGTTGGCCACTGCGGCTGCGTCCGGTAACGTCGGGGGCCCAGCGTCGACTTTGATCATGCCGTGTGCAGTGTACCAAGGCTCCCCTCCCAGCAAGAGCATGGCCTTTTCCTTCGACCGATCCGGCGTGGTACGCGACCATCCACCGGGAACCTCAAATGCGAAGCCCTCGAATTGATGTCGTTCAGCGGTCGCGGCCAGCGTTTCGGGATCTTGCCCCGGAGCAGGTCCGCGGCGGAGCCTGCCGAGAATGGCAACGAGCACAATGCCAGCGAACAACAAGGCGAAGACGCCCCCGCCAATGATCAAGTAGATTCTTAGAGTTGGCCTAGAGTTGCCCTGACCGGAGGTTGGTCGCCCCAACGCTAGGTTGCGAGTTGGTCTCTCCAAAAGTGCCTGCGGGAGACTGTCCCACAACGGATCATCGCTCAGTGGCTCTTGCGCTGTCGGCTCCAAAGATGCGGCGTTTGGATCAGGCACCGAGATGGGACGACGACAGACGGGGCATGTGGCCCGCTGTCCGAAGAGATGTGGTTGGGCGTTGAAGCTCTGGCCGCAAGCACATGTCACCTCGACTGGTTGCGATGACGGCGCAGGTATCCTCAGCGGTCTGCGGCACGCCGGGCATGCCAGCCGTTTCCCGTAGAGCTGTGGCTGAGCAGCAAACCGCTGCCCACATCGGCAGGATACTTCAATAGCCATTATCAGTGAAGCTCCGAAATCCGGTAAGGGCAGAAAGGCAGCAATGGATATTGCATGTCCTTTTGTTTTCTATGTACGCTGACCGCCAACCCGATTCCGCCGCGACTGGTGACCCGTTTCTGACGGTCCACGGATTGTCGGGGCGGCGAGAACCCGATGAAACGTCCTTGACCTCAGAAATTAGACCTGTCCCGTTTTTCTGCCCCTGACGTCCCACTACATCTGTCTAGTGTCAAGAGT
>CAZXHG010000518.1:0-2192 GCA_964639985.1 uncultured Rickettsiales bacterium | reverse complement strand
CACGCAGCTACGGACTACCGGGGCTCCGGCGAGGGAACTGACGAATCAAGTCTGGAGGGGAAAGGGGGTCAAGTCGCGACTTGTATACTTCTTCGGCGGTGGAGGGTCAGTCGCAGGAGGACTCGGGGCGGTCCACGTCGGGCCATGGGGCGTCGAGGGCGTCGTTCAGGGAGTCCATGTCCAGGGGGCCGTCGTCGCGGTCGACCACGGTCATGTCGCGGCCCAGCAGGATGTAGTAGGGGGTGATCCCGCCGCTGTCGAGCATGCCGGACGCCTCGATGGAGGTGTCGTCGAGCACCGGCATGCTCAGTTCGAACACGTCGGCGAAGGTGCCGGCGGGATCGTCGGGCACGCCGAGGGTGATCAGGACCAGGGTGATGAAGCCCTGCTCGGAGAGGTCCTTGTACTCGTCTTCCGCCGCACCGGCGAAGTCCATGGAGCCGCCTCACGTGTCCGCGGCGGACACCAGCTGCACCACGTTGCCGTAGAAGCTGTACAGGTTGACCTGCTGGCCGAACTGATCGGTCAGGCGGAAGTTGGGCAGGACCTGACCCACTTCGGGTCCGAAGCCCTCGAGGCCGTCGGGGAAGGGCTGGTGCGGCCACCCACCCTGGTACTCGTAGTCCTTCTCGTCCAGGGGATCGGTGTAGCGGTCCCACTCGTCACCGTCCGCGTAGCCGTCGCCGTCCGTGTCCTCGTCGTCGGGATCGGTGCCGATGGTGGCCTCGAAGCTGTTGTCCAGGCCGTCGCCGTCGCTGTCCCCGCAGTCGAGGTCCGTGTCGTCGTCCGCGACATCGTCGTCGTCCGCGACGTCGTCGTCGTCCGGTGGCTGGCCGAGGCCGAACTCCTCGGTGGTGGTGCAGCCGACCAGGGCGGCGATCAGGAGGGGGAGGAGGATCCGCAGGGGGAGCGGCATGGGGACCTCGGGAGGGCGCAGGTTAAACTCCAGCTCATGGGTAGAGTATCCACGGTGGAGGCCACCCGCAACCCCGGATCCGTCCGCTCTGCTACCCTGGATTGGATGGGTTCGCTGACGATCTTGAGGCCGGACCAACGCGACGAGTGGCTGGCCCTGACCGCGCGGGCGTATCGCCACGACTTCCACCACCTGCCGTTCTTCCACGCCCTGGCCGAGGAGGCGGGGGAGGGGGACGCGCACCTGTTCGCGTGGGAGGATGGCGACGCGTTCGTGGCGTTGCCGCTTGTGCTGCGCCCGCTGGCGGGCGTGGAATGCCAGGCAGGGCGCGACCACGGCTGGCAGCACGCGACCTGCGTGTACGGGTATGCCGGGCCGTTCGTGTCCTCGCCGGAGCTGCCCGACGCGGTGCTCGCGGGGTTTCGAGGGGCGTTGACGGAGGCGTTGACCGGGCTGCGGGTGGCGTCGGTGTTCTCGCGGCTGCACCCGCTGTTGCCCCAGCGGGAGGTGGTGGCCGGGCTGGGGGAGGTGGTGCCTCATGGCCAGACCGTGTCCATCGACCTGACGTTGCCGGTGGACGTTCAGCGCACCCACTTCCGATCCACCCACAAGCGGCACCTCAACCGGCTCGCCCGGGAGGGTGCGACCACGGTGGTGGATCACGAGGGCGCCTACCTCGACGCGTTCACCGAGGTGTACGACGAGTCCATGGACCGGCTCGGTGCGGCCGGCTGGTACTACTTCGGCCGCGAGCACTTCGGCCGGTTCTTCGACCGTGGCGAGGTGGAGTCGGTGTTCGTGCCTGTGCTGATCGGCGGCGAGGTGGCGGCGTGCGGCCTGTTCACCCGCTGCGGCCCCATCGTGCAGGCCCACCTCAACGGCACGCGGTCGAGGCACTGGACGCTGTCGCCCGCCAAGATGATGTACGACGCGGCGCGGCTGTGGGCCACCGAGGTGGGCGCGGAGTTCCTGCACATCGGTGGTGGCGTGGGCGGCGGCGAAGATCCACTGTTCCAGTTCAAGGCCGGGTTCTCCCGGCAGCGCCACGACTTCCTGCTGTGGAGGTGGGTGCTGCAACCGGAGGTCACCGTGCGCCTGACCGAGAGCAAGCACGCCTGGCGCCTCGACCACGGCCGGGATCCGGACACGGGGGGGTACTTCCCGCCCTACCTGTGTCCCGACTGTCCCTGCGGTTCCTGACGATTTCTTTCACTTTTTTTCCGAGCAGCCGCAAAAACTCGATCTGCTGATCGCGCAAACACCAACGTTAGGCGAC
>CAZXHG010000517.1:0-2209 GCA_964639985.1 uncultured Rickettsiales bacterium | reverse complement strand
CGTTATCGAGGCGATTTTGGCGGTGAAGACCTTCATCGTCGGTCCGGCGGGCGACAGCGACAGGGACAGGGACACTTGCTTGTCGACGAATTCACCTCGATGGACCGCGCCGGACCACATCGTCATCACGGCCGGCGGCTTGCCTTTGGGCGTGACCACAATCGACTTGACACCCGCCGCATCGGGCGATACCTCACCGAATTCCGTCCGGATGCCGACGGCCTTGGCGGTGAGTTTTCCATGCAGGATATCGCCGTTGAGCATCTTCATCGTAACCCCGCCGACAGGTTTGACGGGTTTAACGCCGCGGGATGTCAGTGCGAGCAACTGCCTCTCGCCGATTTCAAGCTTGTCGCCCAGGGCCACCCGGGCAGTCCACTTCTTCGGGGCCAGTACGCCCGAAAGCCTCGAACCGTTGGGCAGAAGCACAACGTGAGAAAAACACTGAACGTCGGCTGCCCTGACCATGACTATACTCCCCGGCGAAAGGTCCGCCTTGCCGTAGTCGCATTCGATCTGCAGTTTCGTTTTGAACTCGGCCAGCAACAGCCTCTGACCGTCGCGCAGTGACACCATAGTTCCTGAAAACCGCGAATCAAGCGCTCTGGCCGCGTTCATCCGATATCCGAACTCCTCGACATCTTCGAAAGGAATACTGAGCTTCGACCCGGACATTTCGATCTGGAGCTTCTGGTTCTCCAGCTTGCCGACAAGCACCTGCGAGTCGGTCAACAGGACACGCAACGTTTCGTTCTTGTCCTCTGCGTTGACGGATATTCCGATCACGCGAGAGGCCGGAATCTCGATCTTCCCCTGCCTTGTCGTCAAAACGTAGCGTTTGTTGTTAATCGTACCCTGGAACACACTCTTGCCATCCAGCAGCACTACCCGGTCCAACTTCGCCCCGCGTGCGATAAATGGAACGCCCACGGGGGCGCCGATGGCCACAGATCCCACTTCATCGACGTTAAGGGGACGATTCCAGATCATCACGCTGTCTATCGTAGCGTCAACGGTGAACTGGTTGCCCCACTCGCCGCTGCCAAGGTGCCCACCCCCCAGCAGCACCGGGGCCCGGTCGTTACGCATGAGGCCTTTGAACGGCCTGGCCGCCTCGAGCCTCCCGTTGACGTATAGCCTGGCCTCGGACCCGTCGTACGTGCCAATAAGATGATACCACTTGCCGGGCTGGAGCTTCGTAACACCCCGGACCGACCTGATCCCTCTCTGTCTCGCCCTCGGGCTGCCCACGTGAAAAATGGGCGTCTGAGCCCCTTTGGAATACCCCAGTCCAAACGCCGGATTCCACCAGTAGTCGTCGCCCTTGTTGACTATGTAACCGTTCTCGTTGGCGTAACCCTTCGGGCCGAACGAATGCAGTTTGACCCAGACGGCCACCGTCAACGCATTGCGAATCTCGATGCTGGGGCTGTTAGCGATGCGAAGGTAGTCACCCTTACCGTCAAGGCTGTATGCCCCACCGAACCTGCCTTTGGCGGTAAACTTGGCGTTGTGAACCGCAGCGTGATTCTTTTTGGGGCTTTTGTCGAGGGCCTGCTTGCCGGCCTTGTCGAACGTGAGGTGCAGGACGAGCCCCTTGTTCACGCCGAAGCTGTCGCCCGCCGGTTTCGGCGGCGCAGCGATCAAGGGGGAACAGATCGCCAGCAGAATCACAAGACATCGCATCATCCAATTGCTCCCGTACCGTTCGGCTATGCAAACTTGGACGCCCGGCCGGGGCGGTAAGTTCCTCACAATCGTACATTCAGATGCTTACGAAAACCAGCTCATCCCATGTCGAGAGTTGACGAAACCGAGAACTGCGTTGACGTCGCCTGAAGATGCATTACAATCACTGGAAAGGTTCGCGGTGGCGATATGCCTCTGGACAAACGCCCCGACGAGCAGGAACTTACCTGGGAGACCTCGATGGATACCCATTCTACTCTTTACGGAACGGATACGACAAAACGCCCGCGACACCGGGCCTACGGGCCAAAAAGCCACGTGAGGTACTGGATCGCATGGTGCTGCGGGATACTGCTGCTGGGCCTGATCATCAACCAATACCTGGCTTGGAATCAGGAACTCCACATAGTTAACGGATTCGCAAGTCCGCTGACAGTGAGCATCGATGAAGGAGAATCAGTCACCATCGGGGCCCAGGGGCACACGATGGTAAGTATCGGCGAGGGAGACCATGTAGCAG
>CAZXHG010000516.1:0-2218 GCA_964639985.1 uncultured Rickettsiales bacterium | reverse complement strand
GCATTCAAAACCAGCTGAGAGAGACGAGGAGGGCTGACGATGAAGATCGGCAAGAAACTCACCAGCACTTCGTTGCTGCTGTACGCGGTGATGTTCCCGCTGGCTACCGCCAATGGGCAGGGTAGCGGCTCCAGCTCCACCGCTCCGTTGAATCCGAAGGCACCGATCTCGACGAGTTGGGCGCCACTGTACGAGATCCAGGACCTGGGCACCTTGGGGGGTCTCACCTCGGCCGCCAATGACATCAATGACAACGGTCACGTGGTCGGGTGGGCGGAGAATCCCACTGGCTTGCGCTGGGGCTTCCTGTGGATCGGGACGCAGATGTACTCCCTTCGACACTGGACCAACGAGGAATCGGAGACCCTGGCGTTGAGCAACAACCTCGAAGAAACCTGCGGCTGGGGAAGAAGCGGAGGGAATCGCCGAGCCCTGATCTGGGTCTTCGACCTGATCGCCGATCTGGGGACTTTCGGAGGGATGGAATCCGTCTGTGTCGACCTGAACAACGTCGCCGGAAGCGCCGGCTGGGCCCAGAATGCACAAGGACACCACCGCGCCTTTCGGGAGTTCAGCTACATCATCGAGGAGCTGGGCACGCTCGGCGGCGACAACGCCGAGGCGCACGGCATCAACGACTCCTGGCAGATCGCCGGTTGGTCGGAGCTGGCACCGGACGCGGGCCCGGGGAGGAATCCCGTCCAGGTGACCCGGCACGCCTGCCGCTGGTGGGGCGCGAACATCCTGGACCTGGGTACCTTGGGAGGGACCGACAGCGCGGCCGAAGGCATCAACGAGCTGGGACAGATCGCTGGAGAGGCGGATACGGGTGGCTCCGATCCCGAGACCGAGCACGCCTTCTTGTGGCTGCCGGCTCCGGCCTACGGCTTGAACCCGGGGATGCACGATCTGGGCACGCTGCCTACGATGACGACCAGCAAGGCCTGGAACCTCAACGACATCGGCCAGGTCGTGGGCGAGTCGGGCACGCCCGACGCCGCGATTACCCGGGCCTTCGTCTGGGATCCCGTCTATCGGATGCTCGATCTCAACAGCCACCTCGTGACCGATGACGACTGGGTGCTCCTGTCGGCCCGCTCCATCAACACGCACGGCCAGATCGTCGGCGCCGGCCTGCACGCCGGCGTGCTGCGCGCGTACCTGCTGACTCCGGTCAACTGAGGGGCTCCGCACCCCCTCACTCGTGCCGCAACGCCGCGATCGGATCCATGCGCGCCGCCCGGCGGGCGGGGAAGATCCCGAAGAGCACGCCGACGCCGAGCGAGATGATCAGTGACAAGCCCACGTAGGAGGGCGAGATCAGCGCGTGCCAGTCGGTCAGGGCGATGATCCCCTGCGTTCCGAGAATACCCGCCGCGCAACCGAGCAAACCGCCGATCACCGCGATCGCCAGGGTCTCGGTGAGGAACTGCGCCACGATGTCGTGGCGCCTCGCACCGAGCGCGCGACGGATGCCGATCTCCCGCGTCCGCTCGGTGATCGTCGCCAGCATGATGTTGGCGATGCCGATCCCGCCGACCAGGAGCGAGATGCTGGCGATCAGGATCATCACCAGGTTGAAGACGCGCTGGGTGTCTTCACTCTGGCGCATCAGCTCCAGCGGGATGACGATCTCGTAGTCCAGGCGGTCGTGGCGCTGACGCAGCGCCGCGTCGAGCACCTGTGCGGTGCCGAATACGTCCTTCGCGGTGCTGGCCGTGATGACGACCTGGTCCAGCTCGGTCTCGCTGTGCTCGCTCGATCCGCTGCGCTCGATGTGCGTGACCGTTCCAAACGTGCGCATCGAGGTCGAGTACGGGATGTAGATCTCCTGAGCGCGACCGTCGATCGCCAGGGCCTTGCGCCTGTGAGAACGGAACTGCTCGTCGGCGAGAAGGCCGATGATCTGAAACGGGAAGTCACCGATCTGCAGCCACATGCCGATCGGATCCTCGGTCGTCTCCAGCTGGTGGATCAGGCCCCGCCGAACCAGACAGACCTTGGCCGCCTTCTCGGAATCGATCGAGGTGAAGGGCCGCCCCCGACCGACAGCGAGCTGGAAGGTCTCGAGGTACTCGGCTTCGACGCCGAGAACCGAAGCTTCCAGCCGCTTCGAGCCGTACCACACGCGCTGGCGAACCCGGTTGACGCGGAGCATCCGCTCGATGTCGACGACTGCCTGAATCCGCCGAAATCTGACGACGGCCGTCATCGCTCT
>CAZXHG010000515.1:0-2219 GCA_964639985.1 uncultured Rickettsiales bacterium | reverse complement strand
CCAGGGTGCGCCGGTCACAAGGAACCTGCTGGAATCGCGAGCAGGTGGTAAAATGTAGGTGGGTTGGTTCTCCGTGCTACGCGGCCTGGTTGAGCTGGCCCATGAGAGCCGCGAGGGGCCAATTCCTCGCGGCTCTCCCTTCTTCGCTCAGCTTGTGTCGGCCAGCTCCAACCAGGGGATCGGCTCAGGGATCGCGCCGACATCCCGGAACATCTCGGCGACGATGCTGATGATGGTGTCGCAGGGGTCCTTCGGCTTACGCGGCCGCTTGAGGCGGCGGTAGACGAACAGCTGCAACAGGTTGAACACGAGCATCCACAAAAGCAGGATGGCCTGGATGGCATTGGCCGTGTGCCGGTAGACTCGGCCGAGGTTCCAGTACTTGACCCACTGGCCGAATCCCGTGTTCTCGAGGTGCCACCGGGAACGGACTATCTTGAGCGCGGTCCGGCGGCTGACCCTTCGGGCTCGCTTACCCACGATGCCGAGGCACCAGGTCTTGCAGGTGCCGTCTTTGTGGGTGATGACGGCGCGGACCACCCGGACCTTGCCCTTGTATGTATCGAGGGTGTTGATGTGGTCCACATCCCAAAACTCGATGTGCTCATTCTTGTCGTCGTCGTCGTACTTCTGGCAGGGACCTTCGCCTTGCCAGAGGGCCAGGGCCTCTTTGAGCGGCTCGTTGTCATCCTTCTTCAGGACGATGAAGCCGCCGTACCCGTACGCATCGAGCTTCGTCATTACCGGCCCGTTGGCGTACAGGGCGTCGAATACGAGGGCGTCGATGAACGTGCCGTAGGTGTCGTGGAGGCGATCGAGGAGGCGATGCGCTGCGGTCAACTCCCCTTCGTGGTGTGCATCCTCCCCGAGGTCGCGCCGTGCCTGTGCGTTGAGCACCGGCTCGATGTCGAGGACGACGTCAAGGACGGGGCCGACAAGCATGGCGACGACGTAGCGGTGGTAGTACTGCTTGCGTTTCTCCACCTCGCCGGTCGTCGGATTCTTCACCGACACCTCGCGGGTGAGGCAATGGGGACAGTGCCTGTGGTAGGAGCAGAAGGGCTCCCAGCCGTCGAGGGCGACGCAGCGTAACGTCCCGTAGGAGCCTTCGCGGAAGACCTTGTTCCGTTCCGCCTGCCAGATGATGTCCTCGATGCCGTTGCGCGGGCCGTCCAAGTCCAGCTTGTCGAGGACGTTGCTGATGACCTCGGCGCTGAACGCTTTTTCGCCTGGCTCGGGCCTGCGGCCTATCAGTTTTTGGAAGTCCGCCTGCTTCAGGTCGCCCTCGGTGGCGTTGATGCTCGGGCGCCGGAGCAAGGCAGCGTGGAACAGAGCACCGACCACCTCAAGGGTCGGATAGGTCGGGTCGTGGCGCCCATCGGTCAAGCTCCCCAGGAGGCGGGGCAACCCATAGACGTTGGTGGCGTATTTCTCGAACTGGTGGAGCTTGCGGTTGGAGTTGATCACCCAAGGGGGCAACGAAGCCGCCGCCTCGCGGCGCTGTCGCGGCAGGCAGCACTTCTTGTACTTGCTGCCGCTGCCGCAGGGGCAGGGGTCGTTTCGGCCGATGGACAGCGTCAGACCTCCATCACGATCCTCGCTAACGTCCAAGGCGGTCACACTGTCCACGAACGCCGCCATCGCCGCTGTCGACTTACTTGCGCCCCCGGCTCTTGTCCGGCGGTGGGACCCGCAATGCCTCAACAAGTGCGTCGATCAATGCCGCCCCCTCAGAGGCAATCTTGAGTAACTCGGCGCGGCACTGCCTGAGGTGCCGGTAGCGGCCGACAGCAGCCCGAATCTTGGACAGCTCATCGGCTCGGATGTGAGTGCTTCGCCTCCTGCCGTCCTCGGTCCAGGAGAGCTGATAGACGACGTGCTTGTCACCGCGTGCGCACTTGCAGTTGGGCTTGCCGCAGACCTTGCGCGTCTTTGACAGCGACGCGGGCAGCACGTCTCCACGCACGCCCATGGCGTCCTTGGGCACCTTGGGCACCCTCTGGGCGAGGCGCCGCAGTGCTTGGCGCGCGGCGGAGGCATCAGATCGAGAACTCATCTGGCATGGATATTTACTTATCGCATGCCAGATTGCAAGCACAAAACACACTCGGGAATTTGCGAATCCCCGATCAGGGCAAAGAACTAATTAATCTGGACCGTTGGTGAGGTGGGGCGGAGCCCCTCGCTCACAGCTCCTCGATGCCGAGCGCGAAGGCGCC
>CAZXHG010000514.1:0-2248 GCA_964639985.1 uncultured Rickettsiales bacterium | reverse complement strand
GGGCCAGCGCAGTCCTCAGACTGCGTCGAGGCGCCTTTCCCCGAAGACTGCTAGGTTGGAGTAGCTGAGAAACACAGCCGGATTTTCCATCATTCCCTCCCGCTTCAACTGGCGCTGACGTTCGCCGCCAGTTAATCGCAGATAGCCACAGCGGGCAATGGCATTCGCGGAAACCGCCGAGGCTCCGGGTGCTATGGCTGTGTGCGGGCAGGCCGAGGTCACCGGCCTGGAAGAGGAGTTGGACGCGCTGGAGGACGTCGCCTACGGGACGCCGGTGCCCTGGCCAGCCGAGATCCCCACCGCCCACCAGCCCTCGGATTTCGAGCGTATCGTGCGCGTGGCGTTCGAGGAGTGTCCCGTCGAGGGCGTGGACCTGATGGGCTTCGATTGGCCGGGGCCACCGTGCTTCGCGGCCCTGCGGTTCCCTGGCGTGCCCTTCGCCGACGAGGCCGCCCGAGACGCCATGGCCGAGCTACGGGCGTGCGCCGCGTGGGGGCCGGACTTCCGTGAGCCCATCAGCGAGTACATTGCCCCGGTCGAATGCCCCGATGGCCGTACCGGGTACGTGGCGCTGCTGCGCTCGGGCAGGCCGTTGCCCATGGGCCAGGCGGCAACCACTGCTACGAGGAGAGCGCCAACATCCAGCATCGCTGGAAGCTGCGCGCGGATGTGTTCGAAGCGGGGCGGAGGTGCGTCGGGGAGTAGAGTTCGAAGCGGGGCGGAGGTGCGTCGGGGAGTAGAAGGGGTGCGGCAGCCGACCGAGATCCCGGCAGGCGGAACGGATCCGATCCGGGCAGATCCCACCCCCATCCTGGGCGTGATCGCGCTGGTACCCTCTCACATGGAGGGCCGAGTCCATGCCCAACGCCAGCTACCTCAGCGTCCTGATCAGCGTCCTGTTCGTACTGCCCGGCTGCGAGGGGACGGGGCAGATCGTCGCGGCCGACGACACCAACGATGACGACGACACCACGAGCGACGACGACACCACGAGCGACGACGACACCGCGAGCGACGACGATGACGTCTCCGGCGAGTTCGCCGCCGAGGTCGAGATCCTGGACATCCACGTGGTGCCGAGCCCGGTCCCGGAAGAGCCCCCCCAACTGGTCGCCTCGTTCGGATTCACCTTCATCAACACGTACGCGTCGATCGGAATCGACTCCGTCACGCCAGGGCCGCTGCAGATCCTGCTGGCCAACGACGACACCGAGGTCGCCTCGGTTCTCGTGGAGCCCGGGGAATCCTGGGACCAACTCGTACAGGCCGGCAGCACCGTGACAGTGGACTACGAGATGGTGGGAGTGGCCGGTCCTGTCCCCGAGCCCCACGAGCTGCCCTGCGAGGACGAGGTGTACGTCGAGGTCGAGGTCAACTTCGGGTCCGGGGAGGCGGTCTCCGCGGTGTCGGATCCGGCCATCTTCAGCTGCGGCGGCCCCGGGCCGGAGGACGATCCTGCCGGCTGAGAAGGGAGCCGTGACCTCGGCCGGCACCCTGGTATTCTCTCGACACGGAGGGCGGAACCCATGTCCAAGGCCATCTCCCTGGTAGCGCTGTTCGGAGCCCTGCTCATCCTGGTCGGCTGTCCTTCCGGGGATGACGATGACGCAGGCGACGACGATGCATCCGGGGACGACGACGCCACCGCGGACGACGACACGGGTGACGTTGACCCCGATGACGACACCAGCCCTGCGGATGACGACACCACCCCCACGGATGACGATGACTCCGGCCACGGCGAGATGGACGGAGACCTGTACGCCTGCATGGGTGGTGGAACCAGCCCCAACTTCACACCCGAGTACAACGATGGCGACTGTCCCTACGACTGCGGCAGCAACACGCCCCCGGTGCTGCACGCCCCGGTCTACCGGGTCAACGGGTTCGCGGTGAAGACGCTGGCGCCCCAGCTCGGCGACGTGGTCGAGGTCCTGATGGCCTACGAGGACGCCGAGTGCAACGTCAAGTGCGGCTCCTGGTACGCCAGCCACGGCACGCCCGAGATGTCGATGGGGGACGCGGGCTCGCTGCCCACGAACCTGCCGTGCGACACCGCGTCCTCCGGCCTGTACTTCGGCTTCCGCTTCGAGGTGACCGAGGCGGGGGAGTATTCGTGGATGCTGCGAATCGTGGACGAGTGCGGGGCCGAATCCGACCGCTGGGAGGACGCCCTCACGATCTGAGGGGTATGTGCCCTTGCCACACACTGACCATCCGTCAGCCGAGCCGAAATCCCGGACACTTC
>CAZXHG010000513.1:0-2354 GCA_964639985.1 uncultured Rickettsiales bacterium | reverse complement strand
ATGGTCCACTCGAGGATCTCGGACGTGCCCTCGTAGATGGTGGTGATGCGCACGTCGCGCTTGATCTTCTCCACGAAGTACTCGCGGGTGTAGCCGTAGCCGCCGTGGGCCTGGATCGCGTCCTCGGCCGTTCGATTCCCCGCCTCGGTGGCGCTGAGCTTGGCCACCGCCCCCTCGGTGGCCAGGTCGGGCTCGCCCGCGTCGATGCGTTCGGCGGTCCACTCGATGTACGAGCGGGCCGCCTCCAGCCGCACCGCGTTGGGCACGATCAGCTTGTGGGTGAAGCCCTGCTTGCGGCTCAGCGGCGCGCCGCCCTGGACCCGCTCGGTGGAGTAGCGGATGGCGCGGCGCAGGGCGGCCCAGCCCCCGCCGAGGCCGAAGGCGGCGACCATCAGGCGGGTGTAGCCGAACACGGCCTGGGCCTGGGCCAGCCCCTGGCCCTCGGCCGCGCCCACCAGCGCGTCGGTGGGCACGACCACGTCGTCGAGGAACAGCGCGGCGGTGTTGCTGGCGCGGATCCCGTGCTTGTCCTCGGGCTCGCCGTGGGAGAAGCCGTCCGCGCCGCGCTCGACCACGAACCACGACGGGCCGCCCGGCGCGTTGGCCAGGATGGTGTACAGCGAGGCCACGCCGCCGTTGCTGATCCACTGCTTGCGGCCGGTGATGCGGTAGCCGCTCAACACCCCGTCGTCGACCACCGGCTCGGCGCGCGTCTGCAGGGCCCCGAGGTCGGAGCCCGCCTGCGGCTCGGTGGCGCCGTAGGCCACGAGCATCTGCTCGTCCATGATGCGGCCCATCCAGTGGCGCTTCTGCTCGTCGGTGCCGCCCACGGCGATGGGATCCATGCCGAGGAAGGTGGCCAGGATGCCCGTGGCGATGCCCAGGTCGATGCCGGCCATGGTCTCCGACACCCGATAGATGTCGTAGGCGCCCCCGCCGAAGCCGCCGTACTCCTCGGGCACGAACAGCAGGTGCATGCCCAGCTGGGCCGGGTCGTACAGATCCTGCAGCACCCGGTGGGGGAACTCGTCCTTGTGGTCGAGGTCCAGCAGGAACTCCGCGGACAGCTCGCGCTCGGCGTAGCGCCGCAGGGTGTCCAGGACCATCTCTCTCGTGTCGGTGTCCAGGCCGCTCATGGGGCTCGATCCTCCGCCAATGGTGGGCACGCTAGACTGACTGGTCGGTCTAGTCAACGTGGAAAAACTGGAAAAACCGTATGCTAGGTCGACCGGGCGGTCGGCGATTGGGGACGCGTAGAAGAGAGATGTGGAAGATGAGAATAATGAGTATAAGCTGCTGAAGATACTGAAAACATACTTTTAAGTATGTGAAGTGAGGAGCTGTCTCCAGGTTGAGATTGGAGATGGACTTGTTTACTCGACTGGTCGGTCTAGAAAATTTGGATTCCCCCGCAGTTCGCGGTCCTGGGAGAGGGGGCGTCGATCAGCGGGACTGGAGGTCGAACGCGGCCTGGATCAGCATGCCCAGGGACTCGTCGTCCAGAGGGCCGGCTCCTGGAACCTGGAGGAAACGCATGCGTGCGCCCGCGCCCTCGAGCAGCCCCAGCGGGTCGTCGAGGCGGGCGCCGTTCTGGAAGCCGAGCACCACGTGGTCCTCGCGGGGACGCAGGTAGCAGAACAGCCCGCCGTGGTCGTAGCACACGCTCTTCCAGCCGCGAATGATGCGTTCGTCGGCCTCTGGCGCCGTGGACAGCACCAGGCCGCGCAGCTCACGCAGGCGATCGGCGGCCGCGTCGTCCACGCCGGCGAGGAAGGCGTCGAGGTCCTCGTCGAGCACCCGCTCACCCCCGCCCGGCAGGGAGTCCTCGTCGTCGTCCGCCATGGAGATGCGCGCCTCGGTGCCCTCGAAGTGGGTGCGCTCCAGGTGCTTGAACGTGCGGCCGATGAAGTCCATCAGCTGCCGCATGGTCTCCTTGGCGTCGGCCCGGTCCGGGTCGGGCACGTCCTGCAGCACCATGCCGATGTAGGCCCCGAAGATGGCCCCGGCGATGGAGCGCACCTCGGCCTCGGTCATCCACTGGCCCACGTAGGGGCGGAGCATCTCGGTGATGGCCGAGCGGGCGCGCGCGTAGAACCGGGCCAGGGCCTCGCGGATCTCCGGCTCGCGCCGGGCGTGCACGGTGAACTCCAGCCACAACGGCACGATCACCCGGCCCCGATGCACCTCCCGGTGCAGGGCCTGGGTCACGGGCGCCACGTAGTCCTGCTCGGTCACCGCGGTCTCGAACTGTACGTAGATCTCGTCCATCACCTGGCGGCCCCAGGCCTCGATGATGTCCACGAACACGGCCTGCTTGGACGGGTAGTACCAGTAGAAGGTGCCCTTGGAGATGC
>CAZXHG010000512.1:0-2355 GCA_964639985.1 uncultured Rickettsiales bacterium | reverse complement strand
AGGGCGGCCGGCACACCCCGTTCTTCACGGGTTACCGGCCCCAGTTCTACTTCCGTACGACGGACGTGACCGGCGTCGTGACGCTGACCGGCGAGACCGAGATGGTCATGCCTGGTGACCGTGTGACGGTCTCCGGCAAGCTGATCACCCCGATCGCCATGGAGAAGGAGCTTCGCTTCGCCATCCGCGAGGGCGGCCGGACCGTCGGCGCGGGCGTGGTCGCGGAGATCATCGAGTAGGTTCCTCCACCGCCCCGCCTCGTGCGGGGCGCGTGCTGGGCTGACGATCTTGGGCCGGCCACGGCCTCGGCGGGAGCCGGGATCGGGGTGCGGCCCGGCCTGGTGCGGGGGTATGGCGCAAGTGGTAGCGCAACGGATTCCAAATCCGTAGGTTGGGGGTTCGAGTCCTCCTGCCCCTGCCAGGCATAAAACGGCTGGAACGTGAAAGGCGTACAGGGCGGAAACGATGTCCCACCGACGCATCCTCGGATTCTGCTTCGTGGCGGCTGGTGTCGCGACGTTCTTCGTCACGTCCGCGTTCATCGACTGGCTGATCGCGACCGTGCGCATCGAGAACGTGGCCCTCGGGCCGTTCACCTTCTCGCAGCTGGTCGCGCTCGCCCTCACCGTGGGTGGCGCGGTGTTCGCCTGGAAGTACCCCAAGGTCAACACCTTCCTGATGGAGGTCGTCGAAGAGGTCTCCAAGGTGGTGTGGCCGTCGCGCCAGGAGACCCGCGATTCGACCCTGGTGGTGATCGTCTTCGTCTTCGTCATCGCGAGCATCCTCGGCTCGTTCGACCTCGTGTGGGCGAAGCTGACCAACCTGATCCTCTCGAGCTCGGTGAACTGAGGCGTCGCCGGCCCGGCCGGCGGAGGAAACTGCGATGGCATTGGCCTGGTATGTTGTGCACACCTACTCGGGGTACGAGAACAAGGCCAAGCTCGCCCTCGAGGAGCGCATCAGGTCGCTGGGAAAGGACCCCTTCTTCGGGGAGATCCTGGTGCCGCAGGAGCAGGTGATCGAGGTCCGCGACGGCAAGAAGCGGACCGCCACGCGCAAGTTCTTCCCCGGCTACATGCTGGTGCAGATGGAGTACAACAACGAGACCTACCACATCGTCAAGAACACCCCGAAGGTGACCGGCTTCGTGGGCGGCGGCGACAACACGCCCCCCCCGCAGATCCCCGAAGAGGAGGTCGACCGGATCACCAACCAGGTGCTCGAAGGTGCCGAGGCTCCCAAGCCGCTGCTCGAGTTCGACAAGGGCGAGCAGGTGCGGGTGGTCGACGGGCCCTTTGCCGGGTTCAACGGCAACGTGGACGAGGTGCGACCCGAGAAGGGCAAGCTGAGGGTGATGGTCTCGATCTTCGGTCGTTCGACCCCGGTGGAGCTGGACTTCACCCAGGTGGAGAAGACCTGACGAGATTCAAGATTCACGGAGCCCGGCGACCGCGCGAGAGCTGACGGGGACCCGGGAACCGGAGGAACGGAACGATGGCCAAGAAGATCGCTGGCTACATCAAGCTGCAGATTCCCGCCGGGCAGGCGAACCCCTCGCCGCCGGTCGGGCCGGCCCTGGGGCAGCACGGGGTCAACATCCCGCAGTTCTGCAAGGCGTTCAACGCCTCGACGTCCAAGCTGGAGCCCGGGCTGATCACGCCGGTCGTGATCACGGTCTACGCGGACCGCTCCTTCAGCTTCATCACCAAGACCCCGCCTGCCGCGGTGCTGATCCGCAAGGCCCTGGGGCTGCAGAAGGGCAGCGGCGAGCCCAACAAGACCAAGGTCGGCACGATCAACCGCGAGCAGCTGCAGCAGATCGCCGAGACCAAGATGCCCGACCTCAACTGCGACGACATCGACATGGCGATGCGCATCGTGGCGGGCACGGCCCGCTCGATGGGCGTCAACGTGGACATGACCTGAACACCCTGTTGCGGGAGGCCGCGCTGCGGCCGTCTGGACCGCGAGGAGCAAGCATGAGTACCGGATCCGGCAAGAGATTCCGGGCAGCACGGAAAGCCGTGCCCCGCCTGGACACGTACGACGTCGAGGACGCGTGCGTGACCCTCAAGAAGTACGCCACCGCCAAGTTCGACGAGACCGTGGACGTGGCCATACGGCTGGGTGTGCAGCCCAAGTATGCCGACCAGATGGTCCGCGGCGCCGTCAACCTGCCCCACGGCACCGGCAAGAGCGTGACCGTGCTGGCCGTCGCCTCCGGTGAGAAGGTGACCGAGGCCGAGCAGGCGGGCGCCGACATCGCCGGTGGTGAGGAGATCGTCGAGAAGATCAAGGGCGGGTGGATGGAGTTCGACAAGGTCGTCGCCACCCCCGACATGATGAAGCACCTGG
>CAZXHG010000511.1:0-2369 GCA_964639985.1 uncultured Rickettsiales bacterium | reverse complement strand
GCGAGGTCACGATCGCTGGCGGGAACTGGCTTTCTGAGTTCCTGCGGCTGCTCTTCATCTTGGCCACGTAGATGTCCTCGGCCACGTCGCGGTTGAGGGCCAGCTCGGTGCCCTCGTAGCGGATGCAGAAGGCGGGGCGGGCCTGATGGAGTTCGATGACCGTGCCCGGGGTGAGGCCGAAGGAGCTGAGGCGGTGCAGGCGGGAGTGGCTCTTGGGCTTGATGTAGGTGATGCGACCGCGCTCGCCCGGGGACAGGGCGGTCAGGTTGACGATCATGGTGTGGGCCTCGGTGGACCCGGCCTCACAGCAGTGGCCCGACGGGATCCGCGCGCCGTCCGGCGCGGTGGTGGGGTGGCCCAGCAGGGTGCAGATCGCCTCCTCCACCTCGGGCAGCAGGGTGTGCTCCACCTCGCAGGCGATGGCCTCCCGCTTGTCCGGGGCCATGTCCAGGATGGTGCCGAACAGGGTCACGGCCAGCCGGTGACGCCGCACCACGCCGCGGGCCGTGTCCCGTCCCTGCGGGGTCATGGTGATGTCGCTGTCTCCCAGCTCCACGTGCCCCCGACGCACCAGCATCTGCAGGTCCTCGTCCGTGACCTCGATCGGACACCGCTCCTGCACCGCCGCCAGCGAGGCGTCCCCTGCCTCGTCCGCGGTCCAGATGGCCTCCAGGATCTCCTCGAACGCCTTGTGCATCTCACCCTCCGAAGGTCACGCCCAGCACGCGGCAACCCACGTTGACCGCCACGCCCATCACCAGCGCCCAGGCCACGACCACGGTCATGATCGCCGTGCCCACGCCCACGCCCCGCTCCTTGATCACGATGATGATCGAGTTGATGCACGGCAGCAGGAACGTCATCACCACCAGGGACACCACCAGCTGCAGCGGCTCGAACTGGCCGCTGATCAGGTCCAGTTCGGCCGCGCCCGCCTCGCGCCGGATCGCGGTCTTGATGAACACCTGCACCGCGCCATCGGGCAGCCCCAGCAGGCCGTTGACCAGGGGCCGCGACAGGCGCGCCACGACGTCCAGTCCACCGATCCGGTCGAAGACGAATACCACGAACGAGGCCAGCAGGAAGATGGGCACCGCCTCCTTCATGAACAGCCAGGTCCGGCGCCAGGTCTTGGCCAGCACCACCCGCGGCCGCGGCATGCGCATGCGCGGGATCTCCAGGATCAGGTCGGGCAGCTCGCCCGGCAGCAGACGGCTGGCGAGGTGGCCCACCAGCAGGGACTGGCTGATGATCAGCCCGAAGATCACCGCGCTGGCCGTCCAGGGCAGGTCCGCCAGGATCACGAACATCACCGCCAGCATGGGCGCGCACGGCAGGCCGAGCATCAGCAGCGTGGTGAGGATGATGCGCTCCCGCCGCGACGGCAGCATGCGCGCGGTGATCACGGCCATGGTCACGCAGGAGAAGCCCAGCACCAGCGGGATCAGGCCCTGGCCGTTGAGCCCCATCCAGCGGAACACCCGATCGAACAGCACGGACAGTCGCGGGAGGTACCCCGAGTCCTCCAGGATCGCCTGCAGCAGGTAGAAGCAGAACAGCACGGGCAGCACCAGCCCCAGGGCGAGGAACAGGCCGGTGGGCAGCAACCCGAAGTCCGGGTCCATGATCGCCTCGCGCACGAACGCCGACGGGATGGGCGCCACCGCGCGCTCGCACAGGGGCACCAGCCAGCCGTCGAACACGTACGTGGCCAGGCTATCGGCCACGAAGGTGGCGCCAAATGCGCCCACCCAGTACCAGGCCAGCACGATCACCCCCAGCGCGATCAGCAGCCCGGGGAACGGCCGCTGGGCCCAGGTACCGACCCGCGCCAGCAGGTTGGCGCCCGTGGCGGTCACGGTCACGGTCCGCGACACGATCTCCCGGGCCGCGTCCAGGTAGGTGTCCGCCACCAGCTGGTCCGGGGGCGTGGCCAGGGCCGCGCGTGCGTCGTCCACGATGTCGTGGATCGCGGCCAGCACCCGCCCGCCCTGGACCTCGGCCACCCGCACCTCGGCGCCCGCGTCACCGCTGAACAGCAGGATGGCCAGCCCGCGCGGGGAGATGTCCGGCACCTCGAGCAACGCGACGATGCGAGACAGCGCGTCCTCCACGCCGTCGGGGAACCGCACCTGGATCGTCGGCTGACGAGGCGTCATCAGCGCCTCGGCCACGCGCCGCACGCCGATGTCCTCCACCGCGATGGTGCGGGTGACCTCCACGCCCAGCTGCCTCGACAGGGCGGGGGCGTCCACCTCCACGCCCATGCTCTCGGCCTCGTCGAGCATGTTGAGGTCCAGCACCATGGGCAGGCCGAACTCGGCCACCTGCAGGGCCAGCGCCAGGGAGCGGCGCAGGTTCTTGGCGTC
>CAZXHG010000510.1:0-2372 GCA_964639985.1 uncultured Rickettsiales bacterium | reverse complement strand
GGTTAGAGCGTGCGACTCATAATCGCAAGGTCGATGGTTCGAGTCCATCCTGAGCCACCAGCTCCCCGTTCCCCCCCTCTCGGATCTGCAACGACCCTTGCACCCACCCCGGTGATCCGTTAGTGGATTAGACGGCTGAAGAACGCGTGCCCGCGTGTTCTGCGTTCCCAACGACGACGACGAGGTTCCGCGGGCGATCTGGAGGCGGGATGAACAACGCTGAAACCCTGCTGATGCACTTCTTCCTGGCCGTGGGCGCCAAGTGGGTGCTGTGGCTGCTGATCATCCTCTCGGTGGTGCTGATCGCGGTGACCGTGGAGCGCGCGGTGTTCTTCCTGCGCAACCGCGCGGACTTCCGCAAGCTCTCCGCGAAGATCAACGCCCTGATGGGGACCGGTGATCTCGACACCTTCATCACGGAGATCGAGGGCTACAGGGGCGTGGAGGCGCTGGTGCTGCGCCGCTCCTTGCAGACCCTCGACCGGGGCGCGGAGTCGGTCGAGGAGGTGATGGACGGCGTGCTGTCCATGGAGAAGGCGCGCATGGAGCGCGGCCTGACCTTCCTCGGCACGGTCGGGGCCAACGCCCCGTTCATCGGCCTGTTCGGCACCGTGCTGGGCATCATCCGCGCGTTCCGTGACCTGGCGGGCAACATCGGCGAGGCCCAGGGCGCGTCCGCGGTGATGGCCGGCCTGTCCGAGGCGCTGGTCGCCACGGCCGCCGGCCTGTTCGTGGCCATCCCGGCGGTGGTCGCCTACAACTACTTCCAGCGTCACATCAAGTCGGTGATCAACAACTCGGCGAGCATGAACCGCTTCGTGCTGTCGCAGATCCGCGGCGACGAGGGCTGACCCGATGTCGGCGAAGTTCGAGGCCGAAGAGGGCATCAACGACATCAACGTCACGCCCCTCGTCGACATCATGCTGGTGCTGCTGATCATCTTCATGGTCACCACCACCTACATCGTGGCGCCGTCGATCAAGATCGAGCTGCCCGAGGCCTCGACCGGTGGGCCGACCGAGAGCTCGATGCTGGGCCTGATGCTGGCCGAGGACGGCACCCTGCTGCTCAATGGCGAGGAGGCCACCGAGGCCGAGCTGCGCGAGCACATCCGCTCCGAGGAGACAGGCCCCCCGGCCGATCAGCAGGCGATCATCTCCGCGGACCGAAACTGTCTTCACGGTGACGTCGTTCACCTGATCGACCTGATCAAGCAGGAGGGCGTGATCCAGTTCGCGATCAACATCGAGCTGCCGGACACCGCTCCGGTGGCCACCGACGGGACCACCGAGGACGAATGAGCCAGCGCGCCGAGCTACGCGTGGTCGAGGGGGGACGCCCGGATTCCCCGCCGGAGGACGACCGCACGGTCAAGCCGGCACCGATCCCGATCATCCCGCCCCCCAGCTACACCTGGCTGGTGCTGCTGGTCGTCGGCGTGATCGTCTCGCTGGTCGTACACGGCGGCTTCATCGTGATCGCGATCATGGCGCCGCGGATCCTGCAGGAGCGCGAGGACGTCATCGTGCAGATGCTCGTGGTCGAGCAGCCGCCCGCGGCCGAGGAGCCCGAGCCCGAACCGGAGGAGCCCGAGCCGGAAGAGCCCGAGCCCGAGCCCGAACCCGAGGTGGTCGACTTCCAGGACGCGATCGTGGCCGAAGAGCCTTCGGAGGCCCAGCCCGAGGCCACCGCGCCGCCCGTGTTCGGCGTGGACATGTCCTCCACGGTCAACGCCGGGTCGAGCTGGTCGATCAACGTGGGCAACACGATCACCATCGACCCCGAGGACTCGGCCGATCCCTCGGAACTCGAGGAGGACGGGGTGCCAGTGGTCAGCTACGAGCACATCGAGCGCGAGCCGGTGCCGATCAAGCGCTTCGAGCCCCCCTACCCCGAGGGGCCCAAGGCCGCGGGCATCGAGGGCGACGTGCTGCTGTACCTGACCATCGACGAGAACGGCGATGTCACCGACGTCCAGGTGGTCAGCGGCCCGCACGCCGAGCTCAACGAGGCCGCCCGCCAGGCCATGTACCAGCACCGGTTCAAGCCGGGGATCAAGGGGGGGCGGCCCGTGGTGATCACCCGGTTCCCGTACTACTTCACCTGGATCATCGAGGAGTAGGCCTCCGCATCGGCCGGGATCGACATGTTCCCCCGATCCGCACCCACTCCTCCGATCTCGCCACCAACCCAGGCCTGAACCGCCTCCGCTGGGGTCAGCCCGCTACTTGGGACCGGCGACCACCAATCTTCGACGCACCCCGTCCGACATCCGTGGGAGCCGGGAGCAAGTCGCGGCCTGACCCCGCACCGCCTCAGACTCGATCCGCCAGTCTCTGCGCAAGCCTGCACGGATGGCCCACAGGGCCTC
>CAZXHG010000509.1:0-2379 GCA_964639985.1 uncultured Rickettsiales bacterium | reverse complement strand
ACGATCTTGCCGTAGGTCTCGTAGTCGTCCACGTACCAGCCGTAGGAGTGGATCCAACCATCGCCAAGATCCTCGTCGATCGAGCCTTGGCTGTTCCACGTGCGAGTGAACACGATGTCCAGACCAGGAGTGCGCACCGCGAAGTCGGTCTCCTGGTAGGCCACGTTGCCGGTCGTGACGTTGACTGGGACTCGGAGCCGTGGGTGGTAGCTGCCCGGTGTGCGCCCCAGGTTCTTGGCCGTCACGATCGGGCAGTCACTCGACGCTAGGTCGTACAGGTACTCGTTGGTGGTGTTGGACGTGGAGTCCGCACCGGCCAGTTGTGCACCATCGCAGTCGTAGCACTGGTCGTAGATGTCGCAGGTGCCGCCCGAGCAGTTGCAGGCTACCTCGAACTCCACGTTGTTGCCCGAACAAGAGCCGCCTGCTGTCCAGCAGGCTGTGGCGTCGCGAGGCACCAGGGCCAACGTGAGCATCATCGTGATCAGGGCACACTTCACCATCGAAGCGGACATACTGGTCCCTCCCAGGGGCGCGTTGCGTGTGCGGGAATCCCCCCGCGATGTCGAACCGGCGGGAGCTACTCCTCGCCGGGGTACACGATCAGGGCGTTGGCCTCGATGGTCGCGGCCATCTCCACGTCCAGGGCCGCCACCTGGGCGGCGAACTCGTCAGCCGTGACCCACTCGTCCTCGTACAGGTCCTCGGTGTCGAGCGAGGCCGAGGACACAAGGTCGTCCCAGTCGTCCCAGGACATACCCAGGGGGCGGTCGTCGTCGTCCACCTCGGCCAGAACCGCCTGCGCGACCACGGGGTTCAGCTCGCCGACCAGCGGGCCGTATGCCAGGGAGATGATGATGAGTGTGGTGATCATGGCCCCTCCCCTGTGAGCTGATCGTCAGCCTACGAGTCCAGAGGGGGGGGGTAGTCAAGACATTTATTGTTTGACTAGACTATTTATCCAGGCGTAAGTCTCGACGCGTCACCCCTCGGCCTCGCGCTTGACGAACTTGAGGAACCCCTTGAGCGACGTCCTCGTCAGCAGGGTCTCGACCCAGTCGGGCACGTTGCGGCCGGTGTCGACGTTGGTGATGTACAGGAAGTAGACCTGCTCGGCGGTGCCCGGCACCGGCCACACCGAGTAGCTGCCCGTGGTCGCCTCGATCCCGTTCTCCTTCGCGTCGTCGAGCACCCACTCCAGGTAGCTGTGCGCCGCGTAGTAGGTGTGGTGCACGTTGTACTCGATGGACGTGCCGGCCACCCGCAGCTCGTAGTGGATATCGATGAACCGGCCACTCGGAGGGGGTGTACGCCCCATCTCCGCAGTGTAGTCCTCGGCCACCTTGATCGAGTCGTTGCTCTCCGGCACCCGGTCGAACGCCAGCAGGATCTCCCACACCTCGGCGGCCGAGGCCTCGATGCGCTGTACCCCGAGGATGGTGCCCGAGCTGTCGCCGTCGGTGTTCTTGCGCATCACCAGCTTGCCATCCTCGAGCTGCGCCACCTCGTCGGCGGTCAGCGCGGGGAAGGACGGGCGAGCGGCGAACGCCGGCATGGCCAGCCCGATCACCAGCAGAGCGGTCAACAGTCTCATGGGTGCCTCCAGGGGTACGGACGACCCCAGCGCGGTGCCATTCGATCCGGCGCCCGGGCTCAGCTGACCTCGGGCCCCTGCTCCTCCACGGTGAGGCGGCTCGTGGCCACGTACAGCAGGTCCTTGGCCTGTACGGTCATGGCCGAGGCCGCCTGCTGCTCCAGACCGCCCCGCGGCTGGAAGCGGTGGACCAGGCTGCCGTTGCGGATGATGGCTCCGCCGTTGGTGCTGCCGAGGTCCTCCATCAGCACCTGGTTGCCCTCCTGCACCAGCCAGGCGTGGATCTGGGATATCTGGGTGTTGTCCAGCTGCCAGTCGCAGGCAGCCGACCTCCCGATCACGATCGGGAGGTGCCGGAACACCTTCTCCTCCCCGTCGGTCTCGCCCGGTTCGGGCAGTCTCTTGAGCCGCATCTGCAGGGGCGGCGCGATCTTCTGGATGTCCCCCTCGATGGCCCGGATCGCGTCCAGCTCCAGGTCGATGCCGTCGGTCACGTACTTCGGCACGTTGCGCCCGGCGTCCGTGGCCTGCTGGCGGAGGTTGGCCAGGTTGTTGCGGTGGACCAGGAGCTTCTCCGACAGCTGCCGCAGCGGGCTCGCTGCCGGCCCCGCGGCCAGGGCAGCCGGCGGCGCGGCCTGCGGCGCGGGTCCGGCCTGCGGTGCGGCAGGAGCTGCCGGCCGGACCGCCGGCGGCGCAGCCGGGGGCGGTGGGGGCGCGGCCTTGGCCACCGGGGGCGGCGGAGGCGCGACCTTGGCGGCCGGTGGCGGCGCCGGTGGCGCGGCCGG
>CAZXHG010000508.1:0-2380 GCA_964639985.1 uncultured Rickettsiales bacterium | reverse complement strand
AATCGATGGACGTCTCTGCATGCCTCGCGCGAGGGCGGTAAACTCGGGCTAGGCAATCAACGGGCAACCGATATGCGTTCCTGGGCTTCCGCCTTGCGAGAACCACCCCGTGATCACTGGATCCCCTGTTGTTGACCTCCTGCGCGCCGTTGGATCGCTCTGTAATGGCCACTCGGGGCTTGGCAGGTCGGGGGTCTACCCGGTCCCGATCTCCAGCCGGTTTGGCTTGTTGTTGCTTCACCATAGAGCGCCCCCAAGGTCCATAGGGCACCAGTGGTGTTCGAACAGGTGGGTGGGCTGGGATGCGTGTCTGGTAACCTCTCGCCGATTCCAGTACAGGAGGAGACGTTGATCCTGCGATTCCTGATGGCGATCGCCTGGGCGGTATTACTCATCCCGTTGGCTGCCCGAGCCGGAACCCCCGAGGCATCCACCACCCCTTGCCCCACCGTTCCGCCCCATGGGTATGTTGTCGAACTGGGCTATGGCAGCGGAAAGGAATCCGAGGCGTTGAGTGCGGCCCGTGACGAGGCCTTCCGCCGTGCGATCGAAAAGGCCTGCGAGGGCCTTTCCTCGGCACGATGCGACGGGATCGTGCGGAGTGTGAGCCCGTGGGAAGCTGGGGAATACGACCGGCGGACGAGGTCGGCCTGTGCGGCCGTTGCGCTCCCATTGGAGAAGTTGGACGCACTAGAACGCGAGGCTGCTGCCCTGGACCGCGAAATCTCGGCCATGGCCGCGGCCGTTGCGCAGGTGGACGTGACCCTGCTGCGCCACGACGCGCCAATCTGGCATGGGGACGGCTGTGGAGCGGGCGTGGTCGGGGACTACCTTTGGCAGCGGTTCAACAACGCGCTGGTCGACGTGCGTCTAGACCTAAGCGATGCTCCGAGTGCGTCAGCCGCGCTGTTTCGTATGCGGCTGGCTGGGGCCAGCGAGTCCGTGACCGTGGGCGGATACCTGGAGCAGCCGGGCGTGGAGGGCGCAGTCAACGTACCCGGACCGACGTTCAACCTCGACCTGTTCGGCATCCAGGAGCGGGATGAGGCCGTGGTCTGCCGGGGCGACCGCGACCTGGGCCTGGACGGGGGTAGCCGCGTCGGTGACGGCGGTCTGCGCGTTTGGGTCGACTTGCCTGGAGGACGGAACACCTTCTGCGAGGGCGATAGCCTCACCCCGATCGTGCGGGTGAGCCAGCCAGCCCGTGTGCAGGTGTACGCCGTCCTGCGCGATGGGACAGCGCACCTGGTGTGGCCAGGACCGTACCGGGGCGATGACCGCATCGAAGGCACCGAGGAACTGTTCAGCGGCACCCTGGTGGCGAATCCAGACGCCGGCGACGAGAGCCTGGTCGCGGTGGCCGTGTCGCTGCCTGGTGGCTTCGGCGTGTCGCGTGGCTGGACTGGGTACTGCCACGCCAGCGACGATTTCGGCGAGGCCTTCTACCCGCCGGGCGCGGCCGTGCATCGGGTGAGCTATACCGTGCGGCCTCCAGGGGTGGGATGCCCGGTCGTGGATGTCAGCGAGGCACATGGAGATCTGGCCGCGGTCCCGATGTGCGCGCCGTGAGCTGGACCGATCCCGGGCTCTGCTACGATCGCATCGTCAAGATCGGATTGGGGGTGTAGCATGCCGAGCGCCACGAGGTCAGCCATCATCGCGACCATGGCTGGATTCCTGGCGGCCGTCCCTGCGTTCGCCGGGGAATCGCCGAACTGGCCTGATCTGAGATCTGCACCCCCCGCCGAGGGTGGTGGTGGCCAGGATGTGGCTCTGCTGGTGGGCATCGAAGACTACGCGTTCGTGGCCAACGTCCCCGGTGCCGTTTCCAACATAGATGACTGGTACTCGTGGCTGAAGCGCACGCGCGGGTTACCACTGGGCAGCGTGGTCGTGCTGCGAGATCGCGACGCTACGGCCGAGAGCATCCTGTCCGAGGCGGCTGAAGCCGCCGAACGTGTCGGCGATGGCGGGACGCTGTGGTTCGTGTTCGTGGGCCACGGTGCCCCATCGCGTGACGGCCGTGACGGACTGTTGCTGGGCATGGACACCCAGCAGACCGCGGAGAGCGTGTACGCTCGCGGAGTCTCGCAGTCGAAGCTGCTACGCGAGATCGAGGCCGGCTGTCGCCGCGCACGCTTCCTTGCAGTAGCCCGCGCAAGTTGTTCTGCAGCATGAGCTGACAGGAGTTTGGGGGGTGCTGCACCCGCCCAGCGTCCGGGATCAGAAGTCCACGGAGTCGTCGTCGTCGTCGAGGGTGTGTGAGACGTAGTCCTCGACGAGGTCGGTCAGTTCGGCGAGTTGACCGACCAGATGGAGGACGGTGGAGTCGTTTCCGGCGACCTGGCACTCGGGATCGCTCCAGATGTGGGGGTGCATG
>CAZXHG010000507.1:0-2383 GCA_964639985.1 uncultured Rickettsiales bacterium | reverse complement strand
ACCAGCAACTCGGCATCCGGTGAAAGGTCCACGGTATCGGGTGGTGCGCGGAACGAGGCGCTCGAGCTCGAGACGACGATCGGTGGCGGAGTTGACAACCTCATCGAAGACTCCACCCTCATCACGAATGCGGCGAAATGGTCGACGATTTCCGGTGGAATCGACAACAGCATTTCTCCCGAGACCCTTCCGGGAGTCCTTGAAGTCGACACCTCCGGTTCGACCATCGGCGGAGGAGAGAGCAACTCGATCGTCGGACATTCCACGTCGACGATCTCGGGCGGTTCGAACAATTCGATCGACTCCAACTATCTCGGGGTCAGCGGTGCCACCATCGCTGGCGGGGGCGACAACTCGATCTATCGCAGTAGTTCGGCCACCATCGGGGGCGGGAGGTTCAACGGGATCGGTTCCGCCTCCGACGCGACCATCGGAGGAGGTCGATATAACCAGGTAGACGAGGAATACGGGACCATCCCTGGCGGCTACGAGAACTCCGTCCAGGGGAAGTTCTCGTTCGCGGCCGGTTATCGGGCCAAGGCCCTGAACGAGGGGTGTTTCGTCTGGGCGGACAACAGCGAGTTCGCGGACTTCGAGACTACGTTGGACCACCAGTTCCTGGTCCGGGCGCGGGGGGGGGTGGGAATCAACACGAATGCCACCTCCACCACGGCCCTGTCGATCGAGGCCGCTGCGGCCAACACGGCCGTCAGAGTCCTGAACGACAACGTCGGTGGCTTTGGGCTCTTCGTCCGTGCGCAGGATTCCTCCTCGAGCGAGAACTACGGGGTGTTCACCCAGGTAGACTCGCCCAACGGCTATGCCCTCTACGCGCAGGCCGCCTCGACCACCGGCTACGCCGGCTACTTCGACGGCCGGGTCGGCACGGACGAGTATTTCCTCTGCTTCAACCCGAACAATCCCGGCGCCAGCGTCCGGCTCGGCTGGCTGAACGACGTGGCGCGCATCCGCGTCGGGGGCAACGGCACCGGTGCCCACGGCGGACTCGACATTCAGACGACCGGTGACACGAGCCTGGTGCGCATCCTCGACAACGGCAGAGTGGGCATCGGCGATACGACGCCGTCGGAGAAGCTCGACGTGGCCGGGGACGTGCGTTGCGTGCAGGTGATCGAGACGTCGGACGCGCGGCTCAAGGAAGACGTACTGGAGCTGGAGGGTGCCCTGGAGGCCGTGCTGGCCATGCGGGGGGTGAGCTTCGAGTGGGACCGCGAGGCGCTGCCGGCGGCGCACGAGGGTCGCAAGCTGGGACTCCTGGCCCAGGAGCTGCGCGAGGTCCTGCCGGAGGCGGTGCGCGAGGGCGAGGACGGTTACCTCTCGGTCTCCTACTCTGCCGTGGTCCCGGTACTGATCGAGGGAATGCAGGAGCAGCAGCGGGAGATCGAGGAGCTGCGCGACCGTCTGGATCGTCTCGAGGAGCGGTTACACCGCTAGGTGGCTTCCGGATTCGGAGTCAGGCTCCTTCCCAGACTTCTGTGACTGGAGAGTGCTGCACGAGTTCGACCGGCTGCTGAATCGCCGGGACGATTGCGTGGGCTCTTCGATCGCAACAGCGTGGGGAGGAGCCTGCTCCGGATCCCGATCTCGAGCTCACGGGGTGTGCTGGACGTGCAGCCCGTCGGAGAGGTTGAACCCCGCCGGACCGCCGGGAGGGTCGCGGTACCAGAACTGGTAGTTCACGCCGGGGGCCCCGGGGGTCACCAGTGCGCCGTAGGGCTGGTTGAAATCGAGCTGAAGAGATGCTGCTCCCATCGCGTCGGTGGTGATCACCGGCGTGATGCGGCACACCGGGTTGCCGGCGCAGCGGAAGCCCTCTCCGAAGGGTATCTGCATCTGGCTCAGGCCCAGGAAGAAGATTCCGAAGGTACCCTGGGTAGCGTGAGTCACGGAGAGCTGCAAGTTGTTGAGGCCGATGCTGATGCTGCCCGCTGCGTGGATCGCGGCGCTCCGCCCCGTCGAGTTCGGGACGCCGACGCAGTAGTTGTGTCCGGGCCCCGGTGTATCGCAGAGCGCGCCAGCGATATCCCCTTCGTGCGACCCGGCCGCGACCTCGTGCCAGACGGCGAAGAAGCGCTGCTGAGACCCACTGCCGCTGCGCGTCGAGGTGATCTCGGAGCAATGGTGCTGCCCCTTCGTTCTGCCGGTCATCGAGAGTTGCAGCAGCTCGGTGCGCACCAGCTCGCTTCCCGACAGGTCGAAGATCGCGGCGAAGACGGGTTCGCTAACTCCCGGGGCACTTTCCACGGTGAAGGTGATGACAAAGGACGAGCCGTCGCTGTCCGGTGGCCAGGTCAACAGTCCTCGCCACACATTGCAGGGCTCCTGACCTACGCGGAGTCATTCCTGCAACCTCGGGGCCTCG
>CAZXHG010000506.1:0-2425 GCA_964639985.1 uncultured Rickettsiales bacterium | reverse complement strand
CGCAGCTACGGACTACCGGGGCTCCGGCGAGGGAACTGACGAATCAAGTCTGGCACCGCCTCCAATCACCGACAGAACCCACCGCGTCCCGACGATCTGCACCAGATCCCCCTCCCCTCCCAGAACCAAGAGCAGCCTCTGTTCCCCGATCTGACACCCACGGCGAACTTGGTCGACCAAGAGCGTGATCCGTGCCGGATCCGGGAGCTGAAAGCGCTCTTGGTTGTGGGGGGAGTCGAACATGTTCCTTGGTCGGATGGGACCGTGCGGATCCGGTCCGGTGATTGGAGGCGGGACGGGTCCAGATCGCGACTTGTGGTCGTCTCGGACGGGGTCGGGGTGCTTCGAAGGTGGGTGGACGCCCACAAATCGCGAACTGAACCCAGCGGAGGTGGTTCAGGCTTGGGTTGGAGTCAAGATCGCAGCGTCGAGGTGGTTCGGGTGCTGCACTGGCGTGCATCACCCCACCTGCGCCAGAATGGTCCCTCGCGCTCCAGGAATCGGGGCCGTAGAAGGATGATCGTGCGCAGACCGCTGCTGATGCTGGCTCCGCTGCTGCTGATGGCCGGGCCCGTCCTGGCGCAGGAGGCCGAAGCAGAGATCCCGGCGGAGGCCCCGGTCGAGGCCGAGGTGGTCAGCGCAGTGCTACCGCCGGTGATCGACGTGCTGCCCGAGCCCGCCTTCCCCGAGGAGGCTCTGACCGCCGGAGTCGAGGGGACCGTCGTGTTCCGCATCTCGGTCGACGCCCTCGGCGCGGTCACCGACGCGGTGCTGATCCGTGACCCGGGCCTCGGCATGGCTGACGCGGCGCGCGAGGCGGTGATGGCGGCCACCTTCGAGCCCGCCACCCGCGGCGGGGAGCCGGTCCCGTTCACGAACCTGTACTTCAAGGTCCCCGTCCTGCACCCCGACGTCGAGCCCCCTCCCCTGCCCACCGGCGACATGGCGACCACGCTGACGCAGATGCCCCAGCTGGTCGAGTCGGCCCAGGCCGTGTACCCGCCCGCAGCCCTGGAGGCGGGGCTGGAGGCCACGGTCAAGCTGCAGATCCTGATCGACCCCCGCGGCGAGGTACAGAACGTGCGGGTGATGATCTCCGGCGGATCCGGGTTCGACCTGGCCGCCCTCGACGCGGTGTGGGCGTTCCGCTTCTCGCCGGGCTACGCCGGCGACATCCCCGTGGACGTCGCCATCGACTACGACTACGTGTTCGCCCTGTCCGAGCAGGTGATCGAGACCGTGGCCCAGACCGGGTACGACGAGATCGACCCCGAGGGCCCACAGAACTTCACGGGCGTCGTGCGCGAGCGCGGCACGCGCACCCCCATGCCGCAGGTCGAGGTGCACATCGAGGAGTTCGACCACTCGGTGTACACCGACGCCAGGGGTCGGTTCGCCTGCAACGGCATCCCGGTGGGCACCTGGCACGTGCTGATCCTCGCGCCGGGGTTCGAGCCGTTCCGCACGGAGGAGGACATCGCGCAGGGCGAGCTGACTGACGTGGTCTACTTCGTCCGCCCCTCCCCCACCGGCGTCAACCGCACGGTCGTGCGGGTCAAGAAGGAGCGCAAGGAGGTCAGCCGCACTACCCTCACCATCGAGGAGATCCAGCAGGTCGCGGGCACGTTCGGCGACCCGGTCAAGGTGGTGCAGAACCTGCCCGGCGTGGCCCGCAGTCCCTTCGACTTCGGCCTGCTGCTCGTGCGCGGCTCCGGGCCCGAGGACAGCGGCGAGTACGTGGACGGCCTGCGCGTGCCGCTGATCTACCACTTCGGCGGCTTCCGCTCGGTGATCTCGCCGATCATGATCGACTCCATCGACTTCTACCCCGGCGGCTACGGCGTGCGCTGGGGACGCACGCTGGGCGGCGTGATGAACGTCACCACGCGCAAGAAGTGGCCCGACCAGGTACACGGCATGGTGCGGCTGGACATCATCGACTCCGAGGCCGCGATGATCGGGCCGTTCAAGAAGGACGGCGAGGAGATCGGTGGGTTCGGTATCGCCGGGCGGCGCAGCTACATCGACCTCATGTTGCCCGTGCTCGCCCCACCCCAGGCGGACCTCAGCCGCACGGTGTTGCCGCAGTGGTGGGACGTGCAGGCCAAGGCCGCGCTCAGCCCCACCTCGCAGCTCGACCTGTGGACCTTCGTCTACGCCAGCGACGACCAGACCTCCACGGTCAGCGACGAGCCGGCCAGCGAGGGGTTTGCCGAGTCGGCGGGCATGTCCGGGTTCCGCACCAGCTTCTTCCGCGCCACGGTGGGCGGCACCTGGCGCGCCCACCCGCGGCTCACCGTGGACGGATCGTTCGGCTACTCCTACGACGCGATCAAGCTGTCCATCGGTGAGGCCTTCGGCGGCGCCACCTCGTCGGACTTCTTCTACGGCCGCCTGGAAGGCAGCTGGGAGCCGGTCGACCAGC
>CAZXHG010000505.1:0-2425 GCA_964639985.1 uncultured Rickettsiales bacterium | reverse complement strand
GCTGGCCCGCGCCTGCGTGGTGCGCGCCGAGGGACCGCGGTCGATCCTGGACTTCCACTGGCTGGTCGCGCGACGCGGGGAGGGCGTGGAGCGGTTCTCCGAACACCACGAGCTGACCATGTTCACGCGCCGTCAGATCGTCGACGCGCTGGACGAGGCCGGCATCGACGCGCGGCACCACCCGGTCGGGCTGACCGACCAGCGGGGACTGTTCGTGGGCCGCAAGCGCTGACCGTCAGCGCGACAGGTACACGCTGTTGGTCGCACCGTCCACGCCCTCGTCCCGCTCGCCCGCCAGCAGGTCCAGGTCGCCGTCGCCGTCCACGTCCCCCAGGTCCAGACCCCAGGTGTTGCGCGCGTCGTCCGTGACCTGGTCGGGGGTGTCGGCGAAGTCGCCGCAGTCGTTGAGGTAGATCGACTTGGTGTTCCAGGCGCCGTCGAACCCGCTGGGCGTCTCCCAGGAGTGGCCGAAGACCAGGTCGGGCCAGCCGTCGCCGTCCAGGTCGCCGGCAGTGACCGTCGTGGCCTTGCGCAACTCGGCGGAGGTCCAGGACGCCTGGTCTCGCAGGGTGCCCCGCTTGTTGAGGTAGACCTTGGAGTACCCGTCCTCATTGGCCGCGGCCACATCGGGACGGTCGTCGCCGTCGAGGTCGATCACGGCGATGAACCGCGTCTTGTCGGCGTCGTCCGACGACCAGTCCGGCTGGTCGCGGAACCACCCCCCCTGGTTGAGGTAGACATCCTGCCCTTCCCACATGTTGCCGAACACGAGGTCGAGCAGGCCGTTGCCGTCGATGTCCGCCCAGATCACGCAGCGGCTGAAGTCGTCCTTGCCCGACGTCCACGAGGGTTCGGGCTCGAGCGCGCCGTCCTCGTTGCGGAACAGCTCGTTGTAGCCCACCGTGTGCCCGTCGTCGCCGTCGGCATAGGTGTTGGCCACGGCCAGATCGAGGTCGCCATCGTTGTCCACGTCCCCCCAGGCCACGGTCCGGCTGCCGTAGCGGGTCGAGGACGACCAGCTCGCCTCCCCCGACATGGAGCCGAGCCCGTCGCCGAGGTACACCCGGTTGTGGGAGTCCCGGCGCGCGGCCGCCAGGTCCATCCACCCGTCGCCGTCCGCGTCCCCGGGCGCCACACCGAAGTGCACGCCGAGTTCGACGCTCTGCCACCCCGCCTCGGTCTGCAGCGCGCCGCCGCCGTCGTTGAAGTGCACGGTGACCGGCTCGTGATCCTCGGTCTCGCCGTTGGCGAACGCCGCGTCGAGCCAGCCGTCGCCGTCCAGGTCCGCGAACCGCGCGGCGATGGTGTGGTTCCCCCGCGCCGAGGCCCAGGAAGGGGCTGCCTCCAGGGCGGCCCCCGCCGCCGGGGTCTCCGTCCAGAACGCGACCGCGAACCCGCTGCTGACGAGCTGCCAGTCCGCCACGGTCTGCAGCGCCAGCCCGTCCTCGTCGCTCACCTCCGGCGCGAACGTCAGCCACACCCGCTCGCCCGGCCGGAAGGACTGCGCGGGCGTGACCGTCACCCCCTTGCCGTCCGCGTCGACCTCCAGGTCGAAGGCCACGTACCCGGTCTGATGCGCGTACAGCGCCAGGGTGTCGGTGTCGATGGTGGCAGGGTCGACCGGGCCGTTGAAGCTCACCTCGATCGGCGTGTCCACGGACGCGGCCACGCTGTTGTTCGCCGGCGAGGAGGACGCGACCGTGAAGTCCGGGATCGGCCCGCACCCGGCGACCGCCAGGACAGACAGCACGAGCAGCAACGGCACACGCATCGGCATCGGCTCCGCGGTCACCCTAGCACGAGCCATCAGCGCCCCAGCGCCAGCAGCCACACCAACAGGGGCATGCAGTCCACCGTGCCGAAGGACGCGCCGAGCACCGCGCCGCCGAGGATGTCGCTGGGGTAGTGCACGCCCAGGACCACCCGGGTCAACGGCACCACCAGGCACCACGGCGCCAGCCACACCGCCCAGGGGTGACCGGCGACGACCAGGCCGACCAGCAGCGCGATCGCCGTGGACGTATGCGTGGACGGAAACGACGGATCCGAAGGCGCCCACACCCTCGCCGAGAACCCCTCGATGGCCTTGAACGGCCGCTGGCGCCCCACGAGCCGCTTCACCACCTGCCCCGCCACCAGCGAGAACCCCGCCCCCATCAGCGCCGCCAGCAGCACCTCCTGACGCGGCAGCCACCACGCCTCCAGCCGGCACAGCACGGCCAGCACGAACGCCGCCACCGCCCACACCCCCCCGGACGCCGACCACGTGATCGCCGCCATCAACAACACGAACGGCCGGAATTCCACCCCCGCCGCCCACAACAACACCGTCCGATCGATTTCCGCCAGCTTCTGCACCGGGCAAGGATAAAGCCCCAGTTTGACAGTTGCAGCGACATGAACCGGGGTTCCGGCGGACCTGGCC
>CAZXHG010000504.1:0-2437 GCA_964639985.1 uncultured Rickettsiales bacterium | reverse complement strand
ACATCTTCGGCGGCATCGTGCGCTGCGACTGGATCGCCGACGGCGTGCTGACCGCGATCAGGGACGTAGGCATCGAGGTGCCGCTGGTCGTGCGCCTGCAGGGCACCAAGGCGCCGGAGGCGCGGGCCATGATCGCCGAGAGCGGGCTGCCGGTGATCACCGCGGAGCACATGAAGGAAGCCGCCGAGAAGGCCATCGCGGCCACGAAGGGGGTGTGAGATGTCGATCCTCGCCAACAACGACACCCGTATCGTCATCCAGGGTCTGGGCAAGGTCGGTCAGTTCCACTGCGACCTGATGCTCGAGTACGGCGCCAAGGTGGTCGGTGGGACCCGCCCGGGCAAGGGCGGCACCGAGTACAACGGCGTGCCCGTGTTCAACACCGTGGAGCAGGCGGTCGAGGAGACCGGCGCCAACGCGTCCGTGATCTTCGTGCCCCCCCCGTTCGCAGGTGACGCGATCATCGAGGCAGCGGCCAACGGCCTGGGCCTGATCGTGACCATCACCGAGGGCATCCCGACCTTCGACATGCTCAAGGCCAAGGCCTACGTGGCCGAGCGGGACTGCGCGCTGATCGGTCCGAACTGCCCCGGCATCATCACCCCCGGTGAGACCAAGCTGGGCATCCTGCCGGGCCAGATCTGCATCCCGGGCCGCGTGGGCGTCATCTCCCGCTCCGGGACCCTGACCTACGAGGCGGTCGACCAGCTGAGCCAGCGCGGCATCGGCCAGTCCACCTGCCTGGGTATCGGCGGTGATCCGATCATCGGTACCACCCACCTGGACGCGATGAAGATGTTCGACGCGGACCCGGCCACCGACGCCGTGGTCATGATCGGTGAGATCGGCGGCCAGGCCGAAGAGGACTGCGCCGCGTGGATCGCGGACAACATGGACAAGCCGGTGGTCGGCTTCATCGCCGGCGCCACCGCTCCTCCGGGACGCCGCATGGGCCACGCTGGCGCGATCATCGCCGGCGGCAAGGGCACCGCGGCCGAGAAGTTCGCCGCCCTCGAGGAGGCCGGCGTGCACGTGGCCTACTCCCCCGCCGAGATCGGCGAGGTGATGGAAGCTGCGCTGAAGGGCTGAACGATGGCCATCGAAATCACCTGTTCGATCATCAAGCCGGACGTGGCCGAGAAGGGCGTGGCCGGCGAGATCATGGCCGCCCTGGAGGCCAACGACTTCCGCATCGTGGCTTGCAAGAAGGTCCACCTCACCACCGCGCAGGCGCAGCAGTTCTACGCCGTGCACGCCGAGCGGCCGTTCTACGGCGAGCTGGTCGAGTTCATGACCAGCGGCCCGGTGTACGTGATGGCGCTGCAGGGCGAGGACGCCATCGTGCGCTACCGCGCGCTGATGGGGCCGACCAACAGCGACGTGGCGCGCGCCGAGGCGCCCGGGAGTCTTCGCGCGAAATACGGCACGAATCTGCAGTGCAACGCGTGCCACGGTTCGGACTCGGTGGCCAACGGCATCATCGAGACCGACTTCTTCTTCTCGAAGATGGAGCGCGTGTAGGGTTTCGGGCTTGCAAAGGCCGTGCGGATGATCTACAAATCCCGCCGGCTGGGCGATTAACTCAGTTGGAAGAGTGCTACCTTCACACGGTAGAAGTCACAGGTTCAAATCCTGTATCGCCCACCACCTCCTCCTTCGGCCTTCCTTGCAGTTCCCGTCGACGGAACGCCGATCCGCGCGCGTCTGCGGCGGTCTTCGTCGTCGACGTAGCCCTGCTACGCCTCCTCCTCTGACCTTGCATCCGCGCACGCCTCGTCGCCCCGTCTCGGTCCGCTGCTGCGTCTGACCTCAGTCGTCGGGCCCCTTGTTTCCAGCCAGTCGCAGTGGTGACATCTTCACCGCCGCGAGACTGATCAGTGGCTGAAGTTGATCGGCTGGCGCCCGCCCGTGATCCAGTTCTTGCGCAGGTACCAGGCCATCACCAGGCCCAGGCCGATGATCACCCAGCCCTCGTACCGGCCCATGTTGACCACCAGGGCGAAGGCGACCATCAGCAGGCCGGGGATCGCCATGAGCAGGTAGCGGGTCCGCGTGTAGTAGGCGAACTTGACCGCCGCTGTCAGGCTGAGCAGGAAGCCGACCAGCACCGAGATGGCGTAGAAGCCGACGATCTTCAGCTCGTTGGCACCGAAGGCCAGCGTCAACAGGATCGCTGCGCCGTGGACGACGAAGATCGAGCGATAATCCGTGCCGTTGGGACTGCTGAGATGGGCGGGCAATGCCCTGGACTTGACCAGCGTGCGCAACATGCCGCTGCCCGCCACCGCGCCGCTCGCCGCGCCGGAAAGCAGGATGCCGACGCTGAAGATCGTCAGGGCCTGGGATGCCAGGCTCCCCGGCAGCAGCTTGGAGCGCGTCCACAGGTTGAACAAGGTGTTCTTGTGGCTCGGCTCCAGTTCGAGCAGCTTGGTGGTGG
>CAZXHG010000503.1:0-2443 GCA_964639985.1 uncultured Rickettsiales bacterium | reverse complement strand
GGCGGTTGAGGATGGTGTCGAGGATACCGCCGATCTCGCCGGCGGAGACGAGGTTGATGTACAGCTCGTCGAAGGTCTTGGGGAACTTGCGCAGGGCATCGGCAAAGGTGGCGCCCCCTTCCACCGTCTCCTTGATCACGGTCAGCTCCTTGCGGAACTGCGGGTTGGCCGCCTGTTCGGCCTGGATGTCCAGGCATTGCACCAGCGGCAGCCCCGAATCGATCATCGTGGCGAACTGCCGGGTGAAGATGACCAGGTCCTTCTTGGCCACGCCGCCCATGCCGGGGAGGGCGAGATCCGCCTGCAGCAGGCCCGCCTTCTTCAGCGAGCTGGGCGTGATCTGCATCTGCCGCAGCTTCGAGTGCGCGGCTTCCTCGCTGTCCGCGTCGATCCGGCCCTTCTTCATCTGGCCGTTGGCGGTCTTTCCTTCGTACATCCAGGTCGGCATCCGCGTCCTCCGTCGCCGTCCGGGCACACGAGTCCCCGGACGCGCCATATTTTACATCAACTGGATGGAGTTCGGCGTACGAAACGGCCTGTGGAACCCAGAACGCCCGCGCGTGGGCGCGCCTAGCGGGACTTGCCGGACGCCCGGCCCGGCCCCTTGCCGGGCTTGCCGCCGGGACCGCCCTTGCGCTTCTTGTGGCTCGTGCCCGCGGGACCGTCGCCGAACTCGACACCCGCGTTGGCCATCAGCGTGCGCATCTCCTCGGGGTCCGAGCAGCGGGTCATGGCCTGGTCGAGCGTGATCTTGTTGCTCGAGTACAGGTCGAGGAGGGCCTGGTTCATGGTGCACATACCGCTCTTCTCCTGTCCCGCCTGCATGGCGTTGTGGATCATGTGCACCTTCTCGTCGCGGATCATCGAGCGGATCGCCGTGTTGGGCATCATCACCTCGGCGGCGAGCACGCGACCGCCACCGATCCGCGGCAGCAGCTGCTGGCTGATCACCCCCTCGAGCACGAAGCTCAGCTGGGCGCGGATCTGCGGCTGCTGGTAGGGGGGGAACACGTCGATGATGCGATTGATCGTCTGCACGCAGGAGTTGGTGTGCAGGGTGGCGAACACCATGTGGCCGGTCTCGGACACGGTCAGCGCCGCCTCCACGGTCTCCATGTCGCGCATCTCGCCGATCAGCACCACATCGGGGTCCTGGCGCAGCACGTACCGCAGGGCGCCCTTGAACGAGTCCGTGTCCGCCCCCACCTCGCGCTGGTTGACCAGGCACTTCTTGTGCGGGTGGATGTACTCGATGGGGTCCTCGATGGTGAGGATGTGGCCCGAGTGCTCCCTGTTGATCTTGTCGATGATGGCCGCCAGGGTGGTCGACTTGCCCGACCCGGTGGGCCCGGTGCACAGAACGAGGCCACGAGGCTTGTTGGTCAGGTCCGGCACGGCCGGTGGCAGCCCCAGCTTGTTGATGTCCGGGATCTTGTAGGGGATCGTCCGGAATGCGCCGGCCACGGCCCCCTTCTGCACGTAGATGTTGGCCCGGAAGCGGCTCAGCCCCCGGATGCCGAAGCTCAGGTCGAGTTCCTTGTCCTCCTCGAACTTCTGCCGCTGGTGGTCGGTGAGCACCGAATAGCACAGGTCCTTGGTCTCGGCGCCGCCGAGCTCGTTGGTGCCGATCGGAGCGAGCTCGCCATCGACCCGCATCTTGGGCGCGGCGCCCGCGGTGATGTGCAGATCGCTCGCCCCCCGCTCGATCATCTCCTTGAGCAGCTGGTGCAAGGACGCCATCGGGACGACTCCGGGTCAGGGGTTGGGGGGGGTCGGCTCAGTCGGGCGCGGTCATCCGGACCACCTCTTCGACCGTGGTCTCACCGTGCCTCAGCTTCCACAGCGCGGACTGCCGCAGGGACTTCATGCCCTGACGGATGGCCTCACGCTTGATCTCCAGCGTGGACGCGCCGTTGAGCACGAATTCCCGGATCTCCTCGGTCATCGGCATGACCTCGTAGCAGGCCGAGCGACCCTTGTAGCCGGTGTTGTTGCAGGTCCGGCAGCCTCGGCCCTGGGCGATCTCGAAGTCCTCGGTGTCCTCCGGCTTGACGCCGAGGTCGAGCAGGGTCTGTTCGGTGACCTCCACCGGCTCGGTACAGTCGGCACACACCCGGCGCACCAGGCGCTGGGCGCCGATCATCAGCACGGAGCTCGACACGAGGAACGGCTCGATGCCCATGTTCAGCAGTCGACTGATCGAGCTGGGCGCGTCGTTGGTGTGCAGGGTGGACAGCACGAGGTGGCCGGTGAGCGCGGCCTTGATGCCGATCTCCGCGGTCTCGAAGTCGCGGATCTCACCCACGAGGATGATGTCCGGGTCCTGGCGCAGGAACGACCTCAGCGTGGAGGCGAAGTTCAACCCGATGTCGTCGTGCATCTGCACCTGGTTGATGCCGAACAGGTTGTACTCGACCGGGTCCTCGGCCGTGGAGATGTTGGT
>CAZXHG010000502.1:0-2474 GCA_964639985.1 uncultured Rickettsiales bacterium | reverse complement strand
CCCACGTGGTGAACATGCTGCGCGACGCCGTCCTCGGCCAGGATCTCACCCAGGAGATCTTCCTGCGCCTCCACAGGGGCATCGAGCGCCTCGATCCGCAGCGCGATCCGACCGGCTGGGTCTTCACCGTCGCCACCAACGTGGTCCGCGACCACTGGCGCTCCCGCGAGCACAAGCGGCGCGAGCGCGAGCTGGGCGTGGGCAAGTGGGCCGAGAACAGCCGCACCCAGGACGCGGCCCATCCCGACCCCGACGTACAGTCGGCCATGGAGAAGGACGAGGAGCTGCGGGCGGTGTGGGCGGCCCTGCACCTGCTGAGCGACGACGACCGCGAGATCATCCTGCTGCGCGACTACGAGGAGCTCGACACCGCCGACATCGCGCGGATGCTCGATATCAAGCCGGACGCCGTCCGGCAGCGACACTCCCGGGCCGTGGCCCGGCTGGGCAAGACCTTCCGCGAAAGGGAAGAGGCACAGGCCGGATAGAGATGAACGACGACCGCCGACACGACGACCCCCGGACACCGGACCGGGACGCCAACAGGGCCCTGGCGGCCCTGGCCCGCGTGCCGCGTGCCCGCCCGCCGGCGGACGCCCGCGCGCAGGCCCGGGCGGCGTTCCTGCACGGTACCGAGGTGCGCCGCCTGCCGGACCGCCGCGCGGGCCGCCGCTGGTCTGGCGTGCTCGTCGCGGCGCTGGCGGCCACCCTGGCCGTCGTCTGGTTCGGCTCGACGCCCGAGATGGACTGGGTCGTGACGGACGTCGTCGCGCCGGAGGGCGTCACCGTGTCCGCCGCCGCCGACCTCGCCCCGGGCGCCCGCGTGCAGGCCGGCGCCGTCGCCACCGCCGCCGGCTCCGAGCTGGAACTGCAGCTCGGCGACCGCCTGCGCTTCCGCCTGCTGCCCGGCACGTCCATCGAACTGCCCCGCGCTCCCGGCCGCTGGTTCGGCGACGACCGCCGCCTGACCCTGTCCGGCGGCGAGATCTACGGCACCACCGGCGACAACGCCCTCGGCTTCGACCTGGCCTTCGCCACCGAGGAGCTCGAGGCGCGCCTGACCGGCACCACCTTCGCGGTCTTCCGCACCGACTCCACGTCCTGCGTCTGCCTGTGGGAGGGCGGCATCCTGGTGACGCCGCTGGTGGGTGACGACACGCCCATCGCCCTGGACGAGCAGCAGCGCGTGTGGATCTTCAAGGACGGGAGCGCGCCCGAGCTGTCGCCCCTGGACGCCATGGAGACCATGAAGCTGCAGATGACCAGTGACGCGGGCCTCGTCGAGACCGACTAGTCCGTCACCGCCAGCTGATCCCAGATGATCTCCGCCACCACCCGCATGCCGACGGTCACCGAGCGCTCGTCCGGGTCGAAGTCCGGGCTGTGCAGGGTCATGGGCCGGTCGGGCCGGCCGACGCCCAGGCGGAACTGGAAGCCGGGCACCTCGCGGCCGAAGCGCGAGAAGTCCTCGCCCCCCATGCCCGGCGCGTATTCCACCACGTTGTCCGCGCCCAGCACGCGCCGCGCCGTCGCGCACACCGACGCCACCAGCTCCGGATCGTTGTAGCCCGAGGGCGTGCCCAGGTCGTGGACCAGTTCGGGCCGGGGCGCGCCCGCCGCCTCGGCCAGGCCGTAGACGGTGCGCTCTATCTTCTCGCGCACCTGGACGCGGGCCGCGTCGTGGAGGGTGCGCACGGTGGCCTTGAGGGTCACCCGGTCGGGGATGACGTTGTTCTTGGCGCCGCCGTGGATGCTCCCGAAGGAGATCACCGCCGGGGTCTGCACGTCGATCTCCCGGGCTATCACGTCGTTCAGGGCCAGCACGATGCGCGCCGCCAGCGACACGGGATCCACGGCGTGATGGGGGTAGGCCCCGTGTCCGCCGCGCCCGTGCACCGTGAGCTCGAAACCGTCCACGTTGCCCGAGGCGTAGCCGGGGCAGTAACCGATCTTGCCGCACTCGACGGTGGGGTGGTCGTGCAGGGCGAGCACGCAGCGCGGCGTCCGTCCCTCGTCGAAGACGCCCGCCGCGAGCATGTCCCTGGCGCCGTCGCCGGTCTCCTCGGCCGGCTGGATGATCCACAGCACGTCGCCCGCCATCTCCCCGCGCGCGTCCGCCAGGATGCGCATGGCGCCCAGGGCCACGCTCATGTGGATGTCGTGGCCACAGGCGTGCATGACGCCGGTCTCCACCCCGGCCAGGGTGTCGCGCCGGGTCGAGGCGAAGGGCAGGCCGGTGGTCTCGCTCAGGGGCAGCCCGTCGATGTCGGCGCGCCAGGCCACGAGTTGTCCCGGATGGGCTCCGCGCAGAATGGCTACCAGGCCGGTGCCCCAGTCGCCGTCGATCATCTCGAAGCCGGGCAGGCCGGACATGACCTCGCGCAGGTAGGCCTGGGTCTCGTACTCGCGGCCCGAGAGCTCGGGGCAGGTGTGCAGGTGCCGGCGGTCGGCGATGGTGGCGTCGGCGTGCTTCT
>CAZXHG010000501.1:0-2480 GCA_964639985.1 uncultured Rickettsiales bacterium | reverse complement strand
TCAGGTATGGCGGTTCAGGCGGGCGGATACGGTGGACGGGGATGGTGTCATGTGGGGAAGAGGGACGCGTCGCGGCGGGAGGCGAAGGTCAGGGGTGGGAACGCGACCGTCCGGAAATCGAACGCACCGTCCGGATTTCGAACGGGTGGGGTGGTCTACACGCTTAGCTGCCGAAGATGTCCTTGAGCAGTTGGATCGTGACCTGCCGGCCCAGCTGGCCGATGCCGGCGGTCAGGGGGATCTCCTTGGGGCAGACCCGCACGCAGTTCTGGGCGTTGCCGCAGTCGCTGAGCCCGCCCTCGCCCATGATCGTGTGCAGCCGTTCGGCCCGGTCGTAGGTGCCCGTGGGGTGGGCGTTCATCAGCTTGACCTGGCCTAGCGCGGCCGGTCCCACGAACGCGCGGTCCGGCCCGTAGTTGGGGCAGGCCTCGGTGCAGCAGCCGCAAGTCATGCAGGTGGAGAAGGGGTAGTTGTCCTCCCACTCCTGCGGCGAGATGCGGGGCGAGCCCCGGTGGATGTCGAACCCACCGTCGATCTCGATCCAGGCCTTGACCCTGCGCAGCCCGTCGAACATGGCCGCGCGGTCGACCATCAGGTCGCGGACCACCGGGAACTTGGTGATCGGCTCCAGCACGATGGGCTGGCTCAGCTCGTCCACCAGCGCGGAGCACGACGGCATCGGCTTGCCGTTGATCAACATGGCGCAGGCGCCGCAGACCTCCTCCATGCAGTTGCACTCCCAGGCCACCGGCTCCACCCGCTGGCCGTCCGCGGTCACCGGGGTCTCGCGGATCACCATCAGCGCGGACACCACGTTGTGGCTCGGCTTGTACGGGATGACGAAATCCTGCCAGTAGGGGTTGCTGTCGGGCCGGTCCTGGCGCCGGATCTTGAAACGGATCGTGTCGGCCATGCTCTCCTCCTTCCCTACCGGTAGTCCCGTGGCTGTTCAGGTGGCAGTACCGACATGTCGACCTCCTCGTAGGAGATCCTCGGCCCGTCGGGCGTGTACTCGGCGATGGTGGTCTTGAGCCACTCGTCGTTGTTGCGCTTCCACTTCGCCCGGTACTCCTCGAACTCCGGATCCCCGGGGAACTTGCCTTCCGGGATCTTCAGCTCGAACTCGGGCTTGTAGTGGGCGCCACGGCACTCGTCCCGTTCCCGGGCCGAGCGGGCGATCACCTCGCCCAGCAGCAGCATCTCGTGGATCTGCCGCACGTTGGACAGCGACTGGTTGGCCCAGCTGCCGGCCTCGCCCAGGGAGATGTTGTCGAACCGCTCCTGCAGCGCCTTGATCTGCTCGATCGCCGAGTCCAGCTCGGCGTTGTCCCGCACGGCGTTGACCTTGCCCAGCATCACCTCGCCGAGCTCGCGGTGGATGGTGAACGGGTTCTCCGATCCGTCGGCCTTGAGGAAGCCCTCGTTGATCTGCTGCTGCCGCTTCAGCTCCGCGTCCAACAGCGACGCGGCCGGTGCCTCTGCGCTCGTCCCCTTGCACCAGGCGGCCATGGCCTCGCCCGCGACGCGGCCGCTGTACGAGGCCGACAGCAGGGAGTTGGCGCCGAGGCGGTTGGCCCCGTGGTACGCGTAGTCGCACTCGCCGCAGGCATACAGCCCGGGGATGTTGGTGGCGTGGTTGCGGGGGCTGTCTGCCTTCATCCCGCCGGTGGTCTCGTCCCGCTCGAAGTCCACCCACAGCCCGCCCATCGAGTAGTGCATGCACGGGGAGATGACCATCGGGTTGGTGACCGGGTCCACGCCCTGGAACTTGCGGTAGATCTCCAGGATCGCGTGCAGCCGCTTCTCCACGAACACTGGGTCGAGGTGGGTCAGGTCCAGGTAGACCTTGTGCTCGCCGTCGATCCCCATGCCGTGCTCCTGGGTGATCCGCCAGATGGCGCGGGAGGCCACGTCCCGGGGCACGGTGTTGCCGTACGCCGGGTACCACTCCTCGAGGAAGTACCAGCGCTCGTCCTCGGGGATGGTCCGCGGGTCGCGCGCGTCGCCCGCCTTCTTCGGCACCCAGATGCGGCCACCCTCACCGCGTGCGGCCTCGCTCATCAACCGGGTCTTGTCGTCGCCGAGCATGCCCGTGGGGTGGAACTGGATCATCTCGCCGTTGCCGAACTTGGCGCCGCGCTGGTACACGCGGCTGGCGGCGGCGCCGGTGGCGTTGGTGGACATGGTGGACTTGCCGAACACCAGCCCCAGACCGCCCGATGCCAGCAGCACGGCGTCGGCCGGGAAGGCCCTGAGCTCCATGGTGCGCAGGTCCATCGCCACGATGCCGCGCGTGCGGCCCTCGTCGTCCTGGATCAGCGACAGGAACTCCCACCACTCGAGCTTCTCGATCAGCCCCTGGTCCTCGAGCTTGCGCGCGTGCTGATCGACCCCGTACAGCAGCTGCTGGCCGGTCGACGCGCCGGCGAAGCAGGTCCGCTTGTTCTTGACCCCGCCGAACAGGCGCAGGTCCATCACCC
>CAZXHG010000500.1:0-2560 GCA_964639985.1 uncultured Rickettsiales bacterium | reverse complement strand
TCGATGCACCACGCCCGGTCCTTGACGAACTCGGCCACGCCCTCGGCCGCGGCCTCCACGAAGTCCGCCTGATCGAGGTGCGACGTCAGGTCACCGATGGCACCGCTCGTGGAGCGGAGCTCGATGGCGCCGGTGGAGATGGCCTCGCCCACGTAGCGGATCACCTGGGTGCGGGCGTCGCGCAGGGCCTGGTCGCGGGCCACGCGCTCGGAGTCCACGATCTCGGACAGGCCCACGAAGTACTCGCCGCTTGCGTGCTGGGGGATCTGGTCGGTCCAGGGGCCGCAGGGCTCGGGCAGGGGCTCGATGTGTGTCACGGTGGTCTTGAACGCGAAGAACACGGGGTTGGGGAAGGTGATCGCGCGGGACCACGACACGCCGTCCTTGACCTCCACGCCGACCTCCACGCCGCGGGCGCCGCCGCCCGCGCTGACGTCGGTCCCGGTGCCCGTGAAGTGGAACAGCTCGCCCGTGCCCTCCATGAACTCGCCCAGGTACAGGTCGGTGCAGCGGCCCGGGCCCGCGTGGCAGCACTCGCTGAACTCGTCCGGGTCGTCGATGGTGGCGATGAACTTGCGCGTGAGTGTGTATCGCACCCGCACGACCGAGCCGCCGGAGTGGCCCACGTCCGCGCCCGCCTCGAACCCGGCCGTGCTCAGCAGCGGGATGCCCATGGAGGCGGCCACGTTGGTGGAGGCGTTGAAGTACTCGTCGTACTGCACTCCGCCACCCCCGACCTCGGTGTAGGAGATGTGCTCGGTGCAGGCGGTCTGCATGGCGGAGGCGTCGTCGGCATCCAGCGGCGGGGTGCCCTCGGGCACGAACCTGCCGATGTAGGCGCTGGGATCGGTGTCGAAGGCGTTGCGCAGGAAGAAGTTGGCGCGGCCCGTGGACACGCGCTCGACCACGGCCATCAGCTCGGGTGGGACGCGGTCCTTCTTGCGGCGGGCGTCGGAGGTCAGCGGGATGGTGGTCAAGGCCAGCAGGGCGGCCATCGGGATGAGCAGTCGGCGCATGGTCCCTCCCTCGGATCGGTAGGCGTCGTGGAACGAGCATGGTACGGGGTGGGATGGAGGTCAAGCGAAGGGAGCGGCCCGTCGTCTGGTAGACTCGGGCGCGTCCCGGTCGATGACGGGGGAGGTGAGCATGCGAGCAGTCTTGCGAACGGGGATGGCGTCGATGGCGCTGGTGGCCGCTGCCCTGCTGAACCTGTCGGCGGCCGCGGATGCGCCGTCGTGGCCCGACCTGGCCTCGCCGCCGGCGCGGATCGGCGGTGGCGAGAACGACGCGGCCGTGCTCGTGGGGATCGAGAACTACTGGGTCCTGTCCGACATCTCGGGCGCCAAGGCCAACGTGGAGGCCTGGTATCAGTACCTGACCCGGACCCTGGGCGTGCCCACCACGCGGATCACGCTGCTGCGCAACGACGAGGCCACTCTGGAGAAGATGCGCAAGTACGCCGGGCGCGCTGCGGAGCAGGTGCAGGCCGGCGGCACGCTGTGGTTCGTGTTCGTGGGGCACGGGGCCGCGTCGGCCGACGGCGGGGACGGGGTGCTGATCGGCGTGGATGCGCAGCGGGAGGCGGACAGCGTGTACGCGCGCAGCCTGCCGCGGTCGGAGCTGCTGGAGCTGCTGGGCGAGGGGGCGCAGGAGCGCTCCGTGGTGGTGCTGGACGCGTGCTTCTCCGGTCGGGACGCGGGCGGTGAGGACCTGGTCTCGGGGCTGCAGGCGTTCGTGCCGCACCGGGCTCAGCCCGAGGCGGCCGATGTGGTCGTGCTGGCGGCGGGGCGCTCCGATCAATTCGCGGGCCAGTTGCCCGGGCAGAGGCGTCCGGCGTTTTCGTACCTGTTGCTGGGGGCGTTGCGGGGCTGGGGGGACGCGGACGGCAACGGCGCGGTGACCGCGGGCGAGGCCGTGGGGTATGCGCGGGATGTGCTGGCGACCCTGGTGACGGACCGGGACCAGACACCGGAGTTGACCGGGGCGGACGCGGTGCTGACGCTGGGGCGCGGCCGGGAGCGTGGCCCGGATCTGGCCGCCATGGTGTTGGCGCGCGGGCGCGGGGGTGAGGTCGCGTTGGCCGAGGCCACCACGTACACCGGCAGCAACGTGGACCTGGCCGCGGCTGCGGCCGAGGCCGAGCGGCTACGCAGGGAGCGGGAGTCGCTCGAGGTGCGGGAGCGGGAGCTGGAGCAGCAGCTGGCCGAGGACCGACGTCGGCGCCGTGACTCGGCCGTGTCCGCGCTACGCTCGACGGCTGAGGATGAGTGGCTGGCCTTGGCACCGCTGCGGGAGTCGCCTAGCCCGGAGTCGGCCGGGGTGATCGAGTTGTACGTGGAGAAGTACGGCAACGCGACGGTGGAGGTCGACGGAGAAAGGTCCGAGGTGGAGATCGCGCTGGTAGACGATGCGCGGATGTGGCTGGAGCGATTTGCGGACGCGGTCGTGCCGGGGAAAGGGGGTGAGGGGGGTGCGGTAATCGATCAGTACGGGTACGCCATGGTACGCATCGAACCGGGGGATTTCCTGATGGGGAGCCCCATAGACGAGGCAAGACGCG
>CAZXHG010000499.1:0-2582 GCA_964639985.1 uncultured Rickettsiales bacterium | reverse complement strand
GGGCCGCGGCGCCCTGGACATGAAGGGCATGGGCGTCATCGAGCTGATGACCCTGATCTGGGTCAACCGCCTGGATCTCCCCCTGCAGCGCGACCTGATCCTGCTGGCCGTGGCCGACGAGGAGATCGACAACGGGGGCGCGCGCTACCTCGTCGACGAGCTGTGGGACGAGCTGCAGTGCGGGACCATGGTCAACGAGGGCGGGTACGGGGTGCAGGACGCGTTCTTCGACGGCCAGTCCGTGTACGCGGTGTCCGTGGCCGAGAAGGGGATCCTGTGGGTCAAGGTGGTCGCCCACGGCGAACCCGGGCACGGATCCACGCCCCGGCCGGGGGAGGCCCCGACCCGCCTGATCCGCGCCATCGAGCAGATCGAGCAGCGCGAGGTGCAGCCGCAGTACGACACCTCGATGTACGACCTGATGTACCACATCGGCATGACCCGATCGGGCCTGGAGAAGGCGGTGATGACCCACCCGGCGGCCGTGCGCGCGCTGCTGGAGGGGCGACTGATGGCCAACCCGGCCACGGCCGCGATGCTGACCGACACCGTGCACCTGACCGGCATGGAGGGGGCCAACGAGCCCAACGTGATCCCGTCGTCCGTGGCCGCGATCTTCGACTGCCGGGTCCTGCCGGGCACGGACCCGCTGGACGTGCTCGCGGAGCTCGAGGAGCTGGTCGACCACGACCCGAACATCACCTTCGAGGTGCTGGCCGCCCGCTGGGGCAACGCCAGCCCGTGGCACGATCCGTTCTACGCGGCGCTGACCGGTCACACGGTGGCGGGCCGCGACGATGCCGTGGCCGGGCCGATCGTGTCCGTGGGGTTCACCGACTCCATCTTCTTCCGGGCCAGGGGCACGCGCGCCTACGGGCTGATCCCGTTCGACATCACGGCCGACGAGCTGACCAGCATGCACGGCCACCGGGAACGGGTGTCCGTGGCCAACGTGCGCGACGGGCTGCGTATCCTGTACTCCGCGATCGTGGACGTGAGCGCGATCCCGGGTCACGATGTGCCCGCAACGGCGCTGACCGCGGAGGATCCGTCCCCGTGGCTGGCCCCGCTTGTGGCCGAGGTGAACGCCCTGCACCCGATGGATCCCCCGCCTCCCCCGCCCGCGCCGTGCGAGGAGGCCGAGCCGGCCGAGGAGCCGGATGCCGAGGAGCCCGAGGAATGAAGCGTCTGGTCCCCCTGCTGGCCCTCACCCTGCTGACCGCGTGCGGCGGCGGTGACGACGACGACGACAGCAGCAGCGGCGAGCCGGCCGCGTTCGAACCCTCCCTGGAGTACTCCGGCGCCGTGGCCGTGCTCAAGGTAGGCGGCACGCCCTACGAGATGGGCTTCCAGCACGGCACGCTGCTGCGCGAGGAGCTGCTCGCGGGCGCGGAGTGGCTGGAGGACAGCGAGCTGGCCCTGCTCGAGCCGCTGGCCGAGACGTACGACCTGGTGGACAAGGCCCTGGCCGCCTCCTACCCGGAGGCCATCGACGAGTGCCAGGGCATCGTCGACGCCATGCACGACCCCCTGTGGGACATGGACCGCTGCATGCTGCTGGCGTACGGCGACCCGGTGCTGGAGTTCATCAGCCAGGAGGTGTTCGGCTGCTCCCAGTTCGTGGCCAGCGGGGACGCGACCGCGGACGGGGGCGTGGTACACGGCCGCAACCTCGACTGGTCCGAGGTGCGCCACATCATCGACCACCCCACCATCATCGTGCGCTTCCCGGACGAGGGGATCCCCAGCGCGGTGTACGGCTTCCCGGGCAACGTCAGCCCCTACTCGGGCATGAACGAGGCCGGCCTGGCCACGGCCTCCAACGAGGCCCACGGGCTGGCCGCGGTCGACTGGCACGGTCCGGCGCACACCCAGATGCAGGCGAAGATCCTGCGGGAGGCGTCATCCCTCGACGAGGTGGAGGCGTTCCTGGCCGGCGAGATCCACAGCTCCACCGAGCTGTTCGTGGTCTCGGACGGCAACTCGGGCGAGGCGGCCGTGTTCGAGATGGCGCCGGACGGCATGAGCCGGCGCGACCTCAGCGCCGATGGCGTGGTGTACGCCACCAACCACTTTGTGCACCCGGACACCGAGCCGCTGCACGAGGTCAACCCGCCGGGCAGCAACTCGCCGGCGCGCTACCAGCGCCTGACCGAGCTCATGGAGCCGGGCGGCGAGCACGCCGTGCACGGCACGGTGGATCTGGACGTGGGCATCGGCGTGCTGCGGGACACGTACAACCCGTGGACCGACACCGAGCACGACCCGGACCTGATGGACGGGGGCGATACGCTGGCCAACAATGGCTGCATCCAGTCGATGGTCTTCCTGCCCACGGCGGGTGAGCTGCACGTGGCCGAGGGCGACGTGCCCATCCCGCAGAACGACTACCGCCGGTTCACGCTGGACGAGCTGTTCGAGCGGCCCTGAACGGGCCACGGAGGGGAGCACACCCATGGGGCTGCGGTCACGAGCGCGACGGAAGCTGAGGAGGGTCAGGGCGCGGGTGGGTCCGAACCCGCGGTGCAACCCCAGTTTGACAGTTGCAGCGACATGAACCGGGGTTCCGGCGGACCTGGCCC
>CAZXHG010000498.1:0-2633 GCA_964639985.1 uncultured Rickettsiales bacterium | reverse complement strand
GCACTGTTCGGGCGCGCCCGGCCACGTGAGGGCCTCGTCGTCGTCGCAGTCCCCGGCGCAGGTGGTCCAGCCGTCCCCGTCCGCGTCGTGCACGGTCAGCGCGGCGTCGGCGTCGTCGCAGTCCCCGTCACACGACGTGGTGCCGTCGTGATCCCAGTCGTCGAGGTTCAGCGCGTCGTCCGTGTCATCGCAGTCCCCCTCGCACGGCAGCCAGCCGTCGCCGTCGCCGTCGGTCTCGTCCTCGGGCTTCTCGCCGTGGCAGTAGTTGTCCTTCCAGTCACTGATCTCCTGTGCGTCTTGGTTGCTGGTGGGGTCGTGGTCGTCGCAGTCGCCCTGGCAGCCCAGGATCCCGTCGCCGTCGAGGTCGTCGAAGTCCTCGTCGATCGCGCCGTCGCAGTTGTTGTCGATGCCGTCACAGATCTCGTCCGCTCCCGGGAAGGAGCCGGGGTCGTTGGGCTCGCAGTCCTCGGAGTCCACGGATCCGTCGCCGTCGTAGTCCAGGTCCGTGGGCGCGTTGTTGGGACAGCCGAGCAGAACGATCACGACCGCCACGAGCGCGGCGAAGCTCGTCCTGGATTTCATCGAAGCACCTCCCATCGCGCGTTCAGCACCCGGCTCCCGGGTACACCTCGGCGTCGAGATCGTCGCAGTCCCAGCCCAGTGCCGGGTAGCTGGTGAAGTCGTACGGGCCCGGCTGCCACCAGGAGAAGTAGCCGTCGCCGTCGAGGTCGAAGCCACCGCCGTCCGCACCCCCGTACAGGCCCATGTCCGCGACCGAGCCGTCGGGGTCGGCCACGGTGGGGTCGCCAGCGTCGACCAGGGCCGACGAGTTGGCCAGGTGGAAGTCGCAGCTGCCGGTGGCACAGTCGGGATCCTCGAATCCCGGATCAACGCCGAGGTTGCCGTACGTACCCACCGGCGAGACCAGGCCCCAGAAGTCACCGCCCGCGTTGGACCACATGTCGCAGTAGCGGAACGTGGCATTCGCGCCGTCGATATGCACGGCGCCGCCTCCCGTGGCGGCGGCATTCTCCGACAGGACCACGTGGGTGAATTCGGGTTCCCCGCCGGAGATCATCAGGCCGCCTGCGTAGTCCGGAGCCGTGTTGCCGTGGATCACCACGTTGGTCAGCGTCGCCTGGGTCCCGGACAGGTTCATCCCCCCCGCCGAGGAGCCCGCATCGTTGTAGGCCACCAGCGCATTGGTGATCACCGGGGCGTTGTAGTCGAAGAACGCCGCTCCAGCGTCCGTGCCTGCGCTGTTGTCGAGGAAGACCGCGCGCCGCAGGGTCACCTGGTGCCACCCCTGGGCGTTCAGGCCGCCGGCACTGTAGCTGGCCGCGTTGCCCTCGAACCGGACGTCGACCAGCTCCACGCTGGAGTCCGACACGTGGCAACCGCCGCCGGTGTTGTACGTGCTCGGGGTGTCCGAGGCGGCCACGTTCCCCTGGAACACCACGCCCTGGCCGTACACGGTCCCGTTGCGCACGCCCAGGCCGCCCCCTTGCCAGGCGTGGTTACCCTCGAAGATCACGCGCTCGAGGTGCGCCGTACCCCCGTCGTCCACCAGCATGCCGCCGCCGAGGTCGTCGGCCTCGTTGTCCTGGATGGTCGATTCCTCGACCGTGAGCCAGCCGCCGGCCCCGACCACGGCCACGCCGCCCCCGTACCACCAGCCCTGGTTGCCGGAAACGACCACGTCGCGCAGGGTCAGCGCCGAGTCATCGACGAACACGCCACCACCCCGGTCGGTCTGGCCCCCGGTGATGGTGAAGCCCTCCAGCCGTGTGTCCGGGCCCTCCCCCGACTCCACGGTGACCGCGCCCTCCCCGGTGGCTGTGGCGTCGATGGTGGTGGAGGCCGGTCCGTCCACGGACACGATCCGGGCGCTGACGCTCCCGAAATCGACCGCCTCGTGGTACGTGCCGGCGGACACGCAGATCAGGTCCCCATCGGAAGCAGCGGCGAGCGCGAGGCCGATCGTGCTGTACGTGCCCGACTGCTCCACGAGGAGCCCATCGGTCGACCCGTCGCAGTCGTTGTCCACGCCGTCACAGATCTCGGCCGCGCCCGGCACCACGGCCGCGGCCGTGTCGTCGCAGTCCCCGTCGCACGAGGTGACGCCGTCGCCGTCGAGGTCGGCCACGCTGAGGGTGGCGTCCGTGTCGTCGCAGTCACCGTCACACGACGAGCTGCCGTCGCCGTCGGCGTCCTGTGGCCCCAGGGTGTCGTCGTCGTCGTCGCAGTCGCCCTCGCAGGGGGTGAAGCCGTCGCCGTCGAGGTCGTCGGGGTACAGTGTCCCGTCCGCGTCGTCACAGTCCCCGTCGCAGGTGGAGTAGCCATCCTCGTCCACGTCGGCGGGATCCACGGTCGGATCGCCGTCGTCGCAGTCGCCGTCACAGGTCGAGTACCCGTCTCCATCCAGGTCATCGGGGGTCAGCGGGGCGCTGCCGTCATCGCAGTCCCCCGCGCAGGTGGTCCAGAGGTCGCCATCTGCGTCATCGAGGTTGTGCCAGGCCGAGGCGTCGTCGCAGTCCCCGTCACACGTGGTCCACCCGTCCCCGTCCGCGTCCGCGAGGGCGGCGGCCGGGTCGCCGTCGTCGCAGTCCCCGTCCCAGGGGCTGGACCCGTCC
>CAZXHG010000497.1:0-2684 GCA_964639985.1 uncultured Rickettsiales bacterium | reverse complement strand
CCCGCTACGACACCATCCGCGGGCTGACCCCGACCATCTCCATCGAGCAGAAGGCCGCGAGCAAGAATCCCCGCTCCACCGTGGGCACCATCACCGAGATCTACGACTACCTGCGTGTGCTGTATGCCCGCGTCGGCGTGCAGCACTGCCACTCCTGCGGACGCGGCGTGGGCCGGCAGTCCGCGGCCGAGATCGTGGCCTCGCTGCTGGAGCTGCCCGAGCGCACCCGGTTCATGATCCTCGCCCCGCTGGTACGCAACCGGAAGGGCGGACACCGCGACAGGCTCGAGCAGGCCCTGCGCAACGGCTACACCCGGGTGCGCATCGATGGCGAGCTGAACCAGCTCGAGCAGGTGCCGAAGCTGGACAAGAAGCGCAAGCACACCATCGAGATCGTGCTGGACCGGCTGGTGATGAAGGACGGCATCACCCCCCGCCTGACCGACTCGGTCGAGACCGCGCTCAAGCTCGGCGACGGCGTGCTCACCGTGCACATCGTCGATGGCCCCGAGCGCATCTACAGCGAGCTGCTGGCCTGCCACGACTGCGGATTGAGCTTCCCCGAGCTCACGCCCCAGCTGTTCAGCTTCAACAACCCCCTGGGCATGTGCCCCGACTGCAACGGCCTGGGCTTCCGCAACGAGATGGACGCCCGCCTGGTCGTGCCCGACACCACCAAGACGCTGCACGAGGGCGCGGTCGTACCCTGGCAGGGTCCGTTGCAGCGCCGGGAGGGCTGGAACTACCAGATCCTGGGCAACGTGGCCGGGCAGTACGGCTTCGACCTCGACACGCCGTGGAAGGACCTCCCCCAGGAGGGCAGGGACGTGCTGATGTACGGCTCCGGCGGCGAGGAGATCGAGGTCGACTGGCACGGCAAGCGCGGCAACGGCCACTTCCACATGGACTTCGAGGGGATCATCCCGGCCATGACCCGGCGGCTGCACCAGACCCGCTCGGAGGACATGCGCAAGTACTACCTGAGCTTCATGAGCACGGGCCGCTGCCGCACTTGCGATGGTGCCCGGCTGCGGCCCGAGGCCGCGGCCGTGAAGGTCGGCCCGGTCTCCCTCGTGGAGATCACCCGCGGCACCGTGGCCGAGGCCCACCGGGCCCTCGGCGAGCTGGGGCTGGAGGGCAACCGCGCGGCCATCGCCCGGGAGCTGGTCAAGGAGATCGGCAATCGCCTGCGGTTCCTGATGGACGTGGGCCTGGACTACCTGACCCTGGACCGCACCGGCTCGACCCTCAGCGGCGGCGAGAGCCAGCGCATCCGCCTGGCCAGCCAGGTGGGCTGCGAACTCACCGGCGTGACCTACGTGCTGGACGAGCCATCCATCGGCCTGCACCAGCGGGACAACCGCCGGCTGCTGGCCACCCTGCAGCGGCTGCGGGACATCGGCAACACCGTGGTGGTGGTGGAGCACGACCGCGAGACCATCGAGCAGGCCGACTGGGTGGTGGACTTCGGCCCCGGCGCGGGTCACCTCGGCGGCGAGGCCGTGTTCGTGGGCCAGCCCGCCGACCTGGTCGCCGATCCGGGCTCCCTCACCGGGGGCTACCTGTCGGGCCGGCTCGAGATCCCGGTCCCGCCCACCCGCCGCGAGCCAGGCAAGCGTGCCCTGTGTGTGGTCGGCGCCCGCGAGAACAATCTCAAGGATCTCGAGGTCCACGTGCCCCTCGGCCTGCTGGTGGCGGTCACCGGCGTGTCGGGCGCGGGCAAGAGCTCGCTGATCAACCGCATCCTGTCGCCCGCCCTGCACAACCACTTCTACCGGGCCGGCCGCCAGCTCGGCGACTTCGACCGCATCGAAGGAGTGGATTACCTCGACAAGGTGGTCGACATCGACCAGAGCCCCATCGGTCGGACCCCGCGCTCCAACCCGGCCACGTATACCAAGGTGTTCGACAAGATCCGCGCCGTGTTCGCCTCCACCCGCGAGAGCAAGGTGCGCGGCTACAAGCCGGGCCGGTTCAGCTTCAACGTGCGCGGCGGCCGCTGCGAGACCTGCAACGGCGACGGCTATCGCAAGATCGAGATGCACTTCCTGGCCGACGTGTACGTGCCGTGCGAGGTGTGTCGTGGCAAGCGCTTCAACGAGGCCACCCTGGAAGTGCGCTACCGGGGTCTGAACATCGCCGACGTGCTGAACCTGACCGTGGACGAGGCCCTGGAGCTGTTCGCCAACCAGCGGGGTATCCGCCGGGTCCTGCAGACCTTGAGCGACGTGGGCCTCGGCTACATCAAGCTCGGCCAGCCCTCCAACACGCTGTCCGGCGGCGAGGCCCAGCGGGTCAAGCTCAGTCGCGAGCTGGCCAAGGTCGCCACCGGCGACACCCTGTACCTGCTCGACGAGCCCACCACCGGCCTGCACTTCGACGACATCCTCAAGCTGATGGGCGTGCTCGAGCGCCTGGTCGACGCGGGCAACACCGTGCTGGTCATCGAGCACAACCTCGACGTGATCAAATGCGCCGACCACGTCATCGACCTCGGTCCCCACGGCGGCGACCGCGGCGGCACCCTCGTCGCCGAGGGCCCGCCCGAGTTCGTCGCCACCGTGCCCGAGTCGTTCACGGGACGGTACCTGAAAGAAGAGCTGGGATAGCTCCCAAGCCCCTGTCCAGGGGAGGCCGCGCAGCATCCGTAGGCCCTGTCACCGGGACCGTCAAGAGCGGTTCCG
>CAZXHG010000496.1:0-2712 GCA_964639985.1 uncultured Rickettsiales bacterium | reverse complement strand
CGGGCACGCCGTCCTTGTCGTTGTCCAGGTCGGGGCAGCCGTCCTTGTCCTCGAACCCGTCCGCGTCCTCGGGCTCGAGCGGGCACTGGTCCATCTCGTCGGGGATGCGGTCGCCGTCGTTGTCGAGCTCGGGGCAGCCGTCGGAGTCCTCGTAGCCGTCGAGGTCCTCGGGGTCGTCCACGCACGCGTCGTCCGGGTTCATCACGCCGTCGCCGTCCGTGTCGAGCTTGCCGCCGATCATGAAGAAGAACGAGCCAGTGAACTCCACGTGGTGGAAGTTGTTGACCGCCTTGCACTGCGTGCCCCCGGTGCCGGTGATCACCGGGTCCTGGCGCAGCTTGTCGTGGGTGAACAGGTAGCGGCCGTCCACGCGCAGGCCGATGCGCTCGGCGAGCAGGATCTTGACCCCACCGCCGGCCGCCACCTGGAAGTCGATGTCCGTGGTGAGGTACGGCCCCTGGTCCTCGACCCACTCGCAGCGATCCCGTTCGACCTCGTCGAGCCCCTTGTGACGGCCGAGGATGGCGTAGCGGGAGAAGCCGGCGCCGACGTACACGAACGGCACCACCGTCCACTTCGTGAGGTGGAAGATGATGCCGAAGTTCGGGTTCACGTACGAGACCGGCACGTCCTCGTCCAGCAGCCGCGTGGGCACGATGCCGAGGCTGGCCTCGAACCCCACGATCGACGTGAAGTGGATGTTGAACTTGGCGTTGATGTCGACGTTGTGCTTGAAGTTCTCGCTCTCCTGGGCGAACCAGAAGAACCCGGCCCCGAGGTCGAGCTCGAAGCTGGTGGGGATCATCTGGGCCTGCGCCGGGCGGGCGGACCACAGCGCCAGTGCGGCGCCGACGATCAAGGTGACTGCGGTTCTGCGATACATCATCACGACTCCCCGTGGTGTCCTGTCTGCCTCTGCGTTCGAGGATCTGCGCTGTCCAGACTATCGTGGGCGCGCAGGTGGCTTCAAATGCCATCGCCGATACGGATGCGAACGTCGACCACCCCGGCCCGGTCGGAATCCGCGTGCGCGATGAACGGGTTGAGGTCGATCTCCTCGATCCGTGGGTGGTCGGCGACGAGGCGGCCGACGCGGACCAGCACGTCGATCAGCTGGTCGATGTCGACCGGAGGACGACCCCGGAAGCCCTTGAGCAGCTGCACTCCCCGGATCCCGTCCACCATGCGCCGCGCCTTGTCCGGCGTCATGGGCAGCATCTCGAAGCGCACGTCGCCCAGCACCTCCACGGCGATGCCGCCGAGGCCGAACATCACCACGTGGCCGAACACCGGGTCGAGGGTGACGCCGACGATGGTCTCGCAGCCGTCCTGCACCATGGGCTGCACGCGGAATGCGGGGTGGTCCCCCACGCTCGTGGTCACCTCGGCGACCGCGGTGGCCACCTCGTCGGGGTTGCGCAGGTCGAGCTTCACCCCGCCCACGTCGGTCTTGTGCAGGATCTCCTCGCTGTCCACCTTCAGGGCCACGGGCCAGCCCCGCGCCTCGGCGAACTGTACGGCCTGGTCCGTGGTCGTGACGCGGCGGGAGGGCACCACCGGGACGCCGTAGGCGCGCAGCACCTGCAGCGCCGTGCCGGTGTCGAGCCAGCCCGCGGGCCGGCCATCGAGCAGGCCCCAGACCCGCTCGGCGTCGACGTCCGCGTAGTACGGCACCTCCCCCTCGGGTTCGTCCAGCCAGCGGGCGTGGCGGTTCATCGCGGCCAGCGCCTGGATCGCGCGCTCCGGGAAGGGGTACACGGGGTACCCGGCTCTCTTGAGCACCTCCGCGCCGGGGTCCTCGTGGGCCCGCCCCATCACGCAGGCCAGCACCGGCTTGGCGCGGCCCGCGGCCTCGGCGCCTCGCTGCAGGCCCTCGACGATGCGGGCGGCCACGTCCGGCGTGTCCAGGATGATCGGGGTGACGTAGATCAGCAGCAGCGCGTCCACGTCCGGGTCGGACAGCAGGGCCTCGGCACAGCGTCCGAAGGTCTCGCCCTGGGCCGTGGCCAGCATGTCCACGGGGTTGACCAGGCTCGCCCCGGCCGGGAGGGCCGAGTCCAGGGCGGCCGCGGTCTCCTCGCCGAGGATCGCCATAATCAAACCGGTGCCGTCCGTGGCGTCCGCGGCCTGGATCGCGGGCCCCCCCGCGTTGGTGAGGATGGCCAGACGGGGACCGCCGGGCAGCGGCTGGGACGAGAACGCCTTGGCCACGGCGAACAGGTCGTAGATCTCGTTCACCCGTACGATGCCGCATCGCTCGAACAGGGCGTTGGTGAGCTGATCACGGCCGGCGAGCGCGCCGGTGTGGGAGGACGCTGCGCGGGCACCGGCGCGGGTCCGCCCCGACTTCACCGCCAGGATCGGCTTGCGACTGCCCCGGGTGGCATCGAGGGCGCGCTCCATGAACCCGTGGGCGTCCGCGAGGGTCTCGAGGTACAGCAGGATCACCCGGGTGTGCGGGTCGCCGGCCCAGCGCGCGACCATGTCCTCGCTGGTGACGTCGGTGGCGTTGCCCAGGGACACGAACTCACTCAGCCCGAGTCCCAGGCTGCGGGCGTGGGAGAGGATGGCCTCGCCCAGGGAGCCGGACTGGCTGGCGAAGGCGACGTTGCCCGGCAGCGGCTGGGTGAAGGCGAAGGTCGCGTTGAGGCGCACGTCGTCGGCGGTGTTGAGCAGGCCCATGCAGTTGGGGCCGACCATCTTCACACCCAG
>CAZXHG010000495.1:0-2718 GCA_964639985.1 uncultured Rickettsiales bacterium | reverse complement strand
AAGTGGGTCGGCTCCACCGAGGGCAACCTCGAGCGCATCCTCACCGTGATCAAGGCCATGGGCTACGTGCTGGTGATGATCGACGAGGGCGACCGCTCCATCGGCGGCAACTCCGGCGAGGGGGACGGCGGCACCTCCAGCCGGGTCACCGCGCGGCTCAAGGAGTTCATGAGCGACACGAGCCACCGCGGCTCGATCATCTTCATCATGATGACCAACCGCCCCGACAAGCTCGACGCGGACATGAAGCGGCCGGGGCGCTTCGACCTCAAGCTGCCGTTCTTCTTCCCCCAGACCACCGAAGAACGCATCGGCATCCTCAAGGCGCTGCTGCGCAAGAACCGGATCCCGCACTCGATCCGTGACTACGACGCCATGGCCACGACCACCGAGGGCATGAGCGGCGCCGAGATCGAGGCGATCCTGCTGTCCGCCATCGGCCTGGCCGAGGACGCACGCCGCAAGAAGATATCCGAGGACGACGTGCGCGCGGCCGTGGCCGACTACATCCCCAGCCGCGACACGGTCATGCTGGAGTACATGTCGATCCTGGCGGTCTTCGAGTGTTCCAGCCGCCGGCTGCTACCCCAGGTGTACAAGGACCTGTCCACGGACGAGCTCAACGACAGCATCCGCGAGATGCGTACCCGCCTGCTGACCCGCTGATCCCCACCCTTGCATTCGCGGGGTGCGACCCCGATGGTGACGTCATGACATGGATCCTGGACAAGCTCCCTGGCGCACCCGAACGCGCCGGCCCCGTTCTCGTCGTCGTGCTCGACGGCGTCGGCCTCGGCCGGCGCGACGAGGGCGACGCCGTGCACCTTGCCCGCACGCCGGTCCTCGACCGGCTGGCCGCCACCAGCCCCTCCCTGGCCCTGGCCGCCCACGGGACGGCCGTGGGCATGCCCTCGGACAAGGACATGGGCAACAGCGAGGTGGGCCACAACGCGCTGGGCGCGGGCCGCGTGTTCGACCAGGGGGCCAAGCTGGTGGAGGGCGCGGTGGCCAGCGGCGCCCTGTTCGACGGCGATGTCTGGCAGCAGGCCACCGCGCGGGGCTGCGACAGCGGCGCCCTGCACCTGATCGGGCTGCTGTCGGACGGCAACGTGCACAGCCACATCGACCACCTGCTCGCCATGATCGACCGGGCCGACCGCGACGGCGTGGGGCGGCTGTACGTGCACCCGCTGCTCGACGGCCGCGACGTGGCCGAGACCTCGGCGCTGGAGTACGTGGACCAGGTCGAGGCCGCGCTGCGACCCATCGACGCCCACGACGGCCGCCGCTACCGGATCGCGTCCGGCGGGGGTCGGATGCTGGTCACCATGGACCGCTACGAGGCGGACTGGTCCGTGGTCGAGCGGGGATGGCGCGCCCACGTGCTGGGCGACGCCCGGCGCTTCGCCTCGGCCACCGAGGCCATCGAGACCATCCGGACGGAACAGCCCGGCATCACCGATCAGTTCCTGCCGGCCTTCGTCATCGCAGACACCAACGGTCCTGTTGGAAGCATCGAGGACGGCGACAGCGTCGTGTTCTTCAACTTCCGTGGCGACCGCGCCCTGGAGATCAGCAGGGCCTTCGAGGCCGACGATTTCCCCCACTTCGATCGGGTCCGCCGGCCGGACGTGCTGTACGCGGGCATGATGGAGTACGACGGCGACCTGCACGTGCCGTCCCGCTTCCTGGTGGCGCCGCCGGCCATCGATCGCACCCTCGGCGCCTACCTGGCCCACAACGGCGTGCCGCAGCTCGCAGCGGCCGAGACCCAGAAGTTCGGGCACGTGACCTACTTCTGGAACGGCAACTGCTCCGGACTGTACGACGTGGACGAGGACCGCTTCGTGCCCACCGTGCCGGAGACGGTCGGGGGGGACGGCTACACCGCGATCGTCGCCCGCTCGCCCCTGGAGACGTACATCGAGATCACCAGCGACCGCCTCTCCTTCGAGCGCCGTCCCTGGATGAAGGCCGCGGAGCTGACCGACGCGGTGATCGACGAGCTGCGCAGCGGGGCGCACCGCTTCGTGCGGGTGAACTACGCCAACGGCGACATGGTCGGCCACACCGGCGATCGCGAGGCCGCCATCGTGGCGATGACCACCGTGGACCTCTGCCTCGGCCGGCTGCTCGACGTCATCGCCCAGCTCGACGGCGTCGCCCTGATCACCGCCGACCACGGCAACGCCGACGAGATGTACACCATCGACAAGAAGACCGGCGAGTTCGCCCGCGACGACGACGGCCGCATCAAGCCCAAGACCGCCCACACCCTCAACCCGGTCCCGCTGTACCTGGTCGATCCCCGCGCCACGGGCGAGCTGGAGCTGGACGAGGACGCGGAATCCCCGGGGCTGTCCAACGTGGCAGCCACGGCCCTGGGCCTGCTGGGATTCGAGGCGCCAGCGGACTATGACCGGTCGCTGCTGAAGCTGCGATAGCCCACCCCACCACCGCAAGGCCAACCCAAGCCCCGAACCGCATCGAACGGGGACATGCACACGAAACTCACATCGGGGCTTCGACCAGCCCCCTTCCAGCCGGAGTTTCTTGTGCGTGTCCCCTGTGCCGCCACCAACCACCGGTGGGATCCACGGAGCCTGCGGAGCAGGCGACGGATTGCGACCTGAGGAGATCGAGAGGGGACCGCGCAGATCCGATCAGGCGATTGGGGGCGATACGGGGACAGGTACAAGTAACTCCGGTAGGAAGGGG
>CAZXHG010000494.1:0-2721 GCA_964639985.1 uncultured Rickettsiales bacterium | reverse complement strand
TCCCACAGCTGGTGCATGTAGGGCATCTCCACCACCTCCGCCGTGGTGGTTGCCCGGCACCCACACGCCGTTCTCCCAGACGAACTCCATGTCGATGATCACGTCGACGTCGGTCTCGGGGGCGCCGGTGGTGTCCACGCCCTCGGGGGCGAACGCCATCTCGTCCCAGGGGCTGATGAAGCCGTCGTGGTACGTGTCGGCCACGGCCATCACGTAGGCCTCGTCCAGGGGCCACTCGACCGGGGTGAATGCGTAGGGAGTCCCGTCGACCGCCGGGTCGGCCGAGGCCACCTCGGAGCTGAAGTGCAGCACCGAGTCGGTGGTCTCGAAGCCCTCGGTGATGCCCACGTAGAGCATGCCGTAGGTGTAGCCGTCGTCGCTGACGTCGAACCACGACAGCTCGATGCGGGTCCATACGTTCTGCTCGTCGAGGTCGTAGTACACCGGGATGACGAAAACCTCGCCGGCGAGGGAGAACGGCTCCACCACCGAGTCGTCGTCGGCCACGTCGTCGTCGGCGATGCCGGTGTCGTCGTCGTCGTCGCCCGGCACCGCGTCGTCGTCGTCCCCGATGCCGCCGGGGCAGGTGCAGTTGAGGGAGGGGGCCAGCAGGAGCAGGGCTGTCAGCAGCGCTCCTCCGAACCAGTGCCTGTACCGCGAATCCGTCATGGTGTCCTCCCTCGGCTCACGTCCGATCGGTTCGTATTTCTGGGGAATTTCGGGCATCTCCGAAATTCCCCTGTGATTTCAATCACTTCGACCCGATTGGACTCGTCTGAATACACCCTCCCTCGGGGGGCGGAGCGGTGTCAAGAGAACCTGCATGCGCGAGGGCAGGTTGCTGCGGTGGGCGGAGGGGGCCGGATCAGGGCGTGTAGGTCATCTGCAGGTCGGCGTCGATGTTGGCGCCGCCCGTGGTCAGCGGCAGGTAGCCGCCGATGATCTGGTAGACCAGGTCGGCGTAGGTGTCGCCGTCCTCGTCGATCAGGGCGTACATGATGACCTCGGACTCGGACGGGACCCAGACCTCGTAGGGGATCTCGTCGCCGGCCTGGTGCAGGCTGTCGACCTGCTGGCTCGACCAGACCTTGTCCTCACCCAGCAGGATGTAGATCGGGTAGGCGTCGAGGTCGGGCAGGTGGTGCTTGCCCGCGAGGATGTACAGGGATGCGGCCGGGGTGAGGTCGTTGAAGGCGAAGGTGCCGTCGGTGGTGACCATGCCGGAGACCTTGACGTAGGGCCGCGGCAGCGGCTGCTCCACGCCCTCCACGGGCACGCGGACCATCATGCCGACCACGTCGATGTCGGTGATGTTCCACGGGTTGATCTCCTCGCCGTACTGGCCGGCCACGGTGGCGCCCCACTCGTCGGCGGGCTCGAACAGGCCGTTGTCGTTCCAGTCCCAGGCGCCCAGCACCTCGGAGGTGAAGTTGCAGTTGGGCTCGATCTCCCACGGCAGCATCACGCCCTGGTTGGCGCCGTCGAGGCGCCCGGGCCGCGATGTCCAGTAGGGGCCGTTGCCCGCGTCGTCGTAGACCGCGACCAGGCCGTCGCCGCTGGCACCGGTGTAGCCGGAGTCCTGCAGGAACTCGTCGCCGGAGATGGCGATCTCGCACGGCTCGCCGGGCAGGCCGCCACCACCGCCACCGCCGCCGCCACCGCCGCCGCCGCCGCCACCACCGCCGCCGTGGTGGCCGGGCACCCACTGGCCATTCTCCCAGACGAACTCCATGTCGATGATCACGTCGACGTCGTCCTCGGGCGCGCCCGTGGTGTCCACGCCCTCGGGGGCGTAGGCCGAGGCGTCCCAGGGGCTGATGATGCCGTCGTACCAGGTGTCGGCCACGGCCATCACGTACGCGGTGTCCACGGGCCAGGAGACCGGGTTGAACTCGTACGGGGTGCCGTCCACGGCCGGGTCGTCGGACGCCACGTCGGCCGAGAAGTGCAGCAGCGTGTCGCTGCTGTCGAAGCCATCGGTGACGCCCACGTAGAGCATGCCGTAGGTGTACCCGTCGTCGCTGACGTCGAACCACGACAGCTCGATGCGGTTCCACACGTTCTCCTCGTCGAGGTCGTAGTACACGGGGATCACGTACACGTCGCCGGCGAGGTGGAACGGCTCGACCACGGTGTCGTCGTCGGCCACGTCGTCGTCGGCCACGTCGTCGTCGTCGTCGTCGCCCACCGCGTCGTCGTCGTCGCCGCCGCCGGGGCAGGTGCAGTTGAGCGCCGAGCCGAACAGGAACAGCGCGACCAGCAGTGTCCCTCCGAACCATGTGAGGAGCTTGCGAAGATCCATGGGTCGTCCCTTCTCGTCCAGCGTGATGAAGTCGTGTTTTTGGGGAATGTCGGGATTATCCGCTATTCCCCAGTGATTTCAACGACTTTGATCCCGTTGGACCTGTCTGTCTGCACTTTCGCTCGGGCGGGGAGTAGGTGTCATAGGGAACGCTGGCGCGGGCGCGGCGCGCACGTACGCGTCTGGGCGGCCGGGACGTGGCCGGATCAGGAGCGGCGGCGGCGCAGGCCGGCCGCGGCGATCAGGCTGAGCAGCGCGGCCGGTCCGAGGGCGTCCCGCGGGACCGGCGTCTCGTTGCACGAGCAGTCGTCGTCGTCGGGCAGCGTCCAGGTCCCGGTGGTGTCGTCGTCGTCGTCGGCGTAGTCGTCGTCGTCCACCAAGTCGAAGTAGACGTAGTAGTCGTAGGCGTAGGCGTCGGC
>CAZXHG010000493.1:0-2736 GCA_964639985.1 uncultured Rickettsiales bacterium | reverse complement strand
ATGGACGTGGAGGAGGACGAGGACATCCGCGAGGAGGTCACCCTCTACTACTTCAAGCTCGGACGGGTGCTGTCCGAGGCCGACCGCGGTGACGAGGCCCTGGAGGCCTTCAACCACGCGCTGGAGCTGACACCGACGCACGTGCCGTCCCTGCGAGAGGCCGCCCCGCGGCTGATGGATCACGGGGAGTGGAAGCAGGCTGCGGCCCACTTCCGCCAGGTGCTGCGCCTGCTCAGCGGGTTCGGCGACCGTCAGGCCCTCGACGACGCCACGCTGAACCTCGGCCGCTGCGAGCTGCAGATGGACAAGGCCGACGCGGCGATGAAGCGGTTCAAGAAGATCCTCGAGAAGAACCCCAACGACGTGGGCGCGCTCGAGGGCATGGCCCGAGTGCACTGGAAGAACGAGGACTGGAACACGCTGCTGTCCACCTACAACGCGATCATCAAGTACGCCAAGAGCGCCGAGCAGGTGATCGACGCCTACCTGATGAAGGGCGACATCCTCGAGGAGAAGCTCGGGTACTCGGACAAGGCCGCGCTGCACTACGAGAAGGTGCTCATGTACGACAAGACCAACAGCAAGGCCATGCGCCGGCTGAGCGAGATCTGTGTCGTCAAGGAGGACCTGGAGAAGGCCCGCAAGTGGGCGGACGTGGCCCTGCGGACCGCGTCCGAGCAGGACGACCTCGAGGGCCAGGTGCAGGCCAGGCTGCTGCAGGCGATCACGACGGTCGATGACAGCCGGGACGCCTCGTTGACCCTCATGGACGAAGCACTGCGCGACGCGGTGGAGAGCAAGGCCGCGGCCAACGCCATCCGGGAGGCCATGAGCAAGGACGTGCCCGCGGCCGATCTGCTGGGCCTCTACCGCGAGCACTTCGCCCAGCTCTGATCCTCCACTCCGGTGACCGCCACGCAGAGCGACTCCGCCACCCTCCGCCTGGGCGAGCGCCTCTTTCGCCTGCGCGGCTGGACGCCGGCACCGCTGCTCGCCGCCGGCCTCGCGCTCGGTCGACCGGGCGCCGCGTCCCTGCTCGTGGGCACGGCGGTCACGGTCGCGGGCGAGCTGATTCGCTGGCAGTCCGTGGCCCACATCGGATCGATCAGCCGTACCCGCGACCGCGGGGTCGGCCCCCTGGTCACCAGCGGTCCCTACGGACGGTCACGCAACCCGCTGTACCTGGGCAACCTGCTGATCGGCCTGGGCATGGTCTGGGCCTGCTCGGTGCCCCTGCTGCTGCCGGCCTACGTGGTGCTGTTCGCCGTGCAGTACGGCCTCATCGTGCGCTGGGAGGAGAGCCGGCTCGCTGCCCAGCACGGCGACGACTTCGCCGCGTACTGCGCACGCGTGCCCCGCTGGTTCCCGGGTGGCCGGGCACCGGCGGCGGGGGAGGGCAGACGCCCGTGGCGGGAGGTGCTGCGGTCCGAGCGCGGTACCCTGCTGGTGCAGGTGGGGGTGTACGGTGCGCTGATCGCGGTGGCGGTGGTACGGGGTTAGGGGCAGGAGGGGGAGGCCCGGCGGAGTGTTGCTCCGGGGTGGTTCAGGGGCCTCGTCGTCTTCAAACGACGAGGCGTGGCGATCTCGTGGCGTCCGGGGCGGCCTCGCGGTGGGGGATACGAGACCCACGCACCATCCAGATCCGGGCTTGTCGCGCCAACCGTATTCGACCCGGGGTGTCTCCGGACGACGGATGGCCCCGCAGGGACTCTCAGGTGGGCCCCCTGGATCCGGCCCCACATCCGGCCCCGCTCGTCATCGATATCCGAACAGGGCGATCCGGAAGGGCGGCCACCTCGATGCGCCCTGGCAGCATCAGCCACTCCACACCAGGACGACCATCGAATCCGTCTTCCGGAGGCGCCCCGGGGCCGATGGTGCTCGTCCGCCCGCCAGGCAACCCCAGCCTGGACCACCCCGCAGCCACCAGAGCGAAGCGAAGAAGGCCTTCGTCCGAGATCCCCTAGACGATCGCCGCGGATGCCAGGATGCACCGGCGTGGTTCAGGCGCCTCGTCGTCCTCGGCTGACGGATTCGATGGGCGTACTGGCTCGGGGAGTCGGCCGGGGATGGGACGCTCCGTCGGTGGCGTGGCGATCGGATCGTTCTCCCTCGAAATGGTGTGGACCACCTGGGTCGATGAGGGCCACCACTCCAACGACCAGCGGACACGCCCTGCGGGGCCATCCGTCATCCGAGGACGACGAGGCGTGACGATTTCGTGGCGTCCGGAGGCGCCCCGGAGCCGACGGTGCTCGTCCGCCCGCCAGGGAACCCCAGCCTGAATCACCCCGCAGCCGCCAGAGCGAAGCGAAGCGAAGAAGGCCTCGGTCCGAGATCCCCTGGAGCGCCGATCAGGTAATGGCAGCCGCTGATACGCTTCGAGGGATCGAGAGGGTCTCCGATCTCCCGGGGTGACGAATTCGCCGACTACGTGGCCGTTCGATCTCACAGGTGCGGATGCTCATCGCTGCACGAGACCTATACCCCGAAGTCCTTCTGATTCCTCAACTCCAGAACCAAGATGGGCTCCTGTTCCCCGATTCGGACATCCAGGCCACCTTGGTCGACCAAGATCCCCAGGAGGTCCGAATCGCGGTACAAATCGACGTCTTGGTTGGGGGATTTTCGTCCGAGCAGTGCTGCGCGCGGCTGGATCGTTGGATTATCCGTTTGGTGCGCTAGCAGTCTTCGGGGAAACTCGATTCCCAAACGATTAGGATCACTTAGGAATCC
>CAZXHG010000492.1:0-2758 GCA_964639985.1 uncultured Rickettsiales bacterium | reverse complement strand
GCGTGGGCGACTCGCCCATCATCGGCGCGTCGCTGTACGTGGACAACGAGGTCGGCGCGGCCTGCGCCACCGGACTGGGCGAGGCGGTCATCAAGACCTGCGGCTCCTTCCTGGTGGTGGAGAACATGCGGCGGGGGATGGGGCCCGAGGAGGCGTGTCGCGCGGCACTGGGGCGGATCGTGGACACGAATCCCGACGCCGCGAAGATCCAGGTGGGGTACATCGCCATGACGCGGGATGGGCGCGTGGGGGGATGCTCGCTGCAGGCGGGGTTCAGTTATGCGGTTCGGGATGGGGAGGGGGGGCGGACAGTGGAGGCGCCCAACCTGTTCTGAGCCAACAACTATGTCGCACCCGCCTTCCTCAGGCCCGGCGTGCGTAATTTCCACGTAACAGACGATTGCTAGATTACCGTCGAACGATTCACCGTGGGGGAGAATCGAGGTCGGGATCGGTTCGATACGGGTACACGCCGCTCGGATCCATCCCGCCGATCGAGGAGGAGGAATGCCATGAGGACGACGATACACATCATCCGCCTGTCGCTGGTGCTTTCAATCGCCCTGGCCGCGCTGCCCGTGTTCGTCGCGGCGCAGCCCTACGACTTCACGTGGGACACCTGGGGCGGCGATCCGGCCCATCCGCAATGGGGCGGGGCCTGGACGTTCAACGCCGTCACCTACTACAACGGCTGGGGGCTGAGCTACGAGTGGTGGGAGGATCCCACGCCGTACTACCCGGCGCTCGATTCGGACGTGCTCATCCCGGACGGCGCGCTCGTCCTCGTGGGGGGCAATCCGAGCCTGATCAGCTGCGGGACCTTGACGCTCGAAAGCACCGCAACGCTCGAGATCCCATACAACACCCTGCCCATCGCGGGACCGACCCTCGTCAACCAGGGCCTGATCCGCATGACGCGCTACACCGCGACCCTGGGGACCATCGATCTACGCGGGGACCTGGCCATCTCGGGTGACGGCGCGGTGGAGATGTACGGCGGCAGTATCGCCGGCCGTTGGACGATCTACGAGTTGACCGTCGGCGAGGGGCAACAGATCCGCGGCGACGGACAGCTGGGTAATCCCAACTACGGGGGTTCGTACCACCCCGTCGACCTGGTCAACAATGGACGGATCCGGGCCTTCAATACCGGTCTCAGCCTGCTGATCAACGGGAACACCGTGACCAACCGCGACCTCGTCGTGGCCGAGCAGGGGGGCATCCTCGAGCTGCGTGGCGATTGGGACAACATCGGGGGCGTGATCAGCGCCACCGACGCGTCCCGGGTCTCGCTCGACGGCGGCCCCGACACGCGCGCCCACGTCACCGGCGGGACGCTCGAGACGACCGGTTCGGGTTGGATCCAGCTCTCCGGCCAGTCCGTGGTGGAGGACGTGACCCTCGACGGATTGGCCGTGGTCAACCGCTACGACTCCGGTCACCTGCGCGGCACGCTGACCAACGACGGCAACCTCGAGGTCGGTGCCGGCGGCGGGGCGGGTGAGGCCGCCCTGGTCCTCGACTCCGACGTGACGATCGACGGCGTCGGCACGATCGTCGTGGGCGAGGGGAACCCGGTGCATCTAGTCGAAAACCCGCCCGAGACGTATCGCTTCACCCTGGGTGAAGGGCAGACCCTGCGGCTGGAGGGCGGCCGCCTCGGTACGACGCCCGGCGCCTACGGCGACCGCAGGCTCGAGCTCGCGAGTGCCGGCACCATCGTGGCGGACGGTGCCATCAACAATCCACGTTTCAACCTGGCGGGAACCGGCTTCACCAACACCGGCCGCCTCGAGGTCGTCACCGGGTCGCTGGAGGCCTGGATCTACGGGGCATTCGAACAGGGCGGCGGTCTCACCCTTGTCGACGGATCCCTGCGCTTCTGGGATGCGACGGCCCTGTTCACCGGCGGTGGGCTGTCCGGGGACGGGACGGTCACCGGCACGGTCGAACTCGGCACCGCCGCCCGGCTCTCGCCCGGCGGCAGCACCGGCACCCTGACCGTGGCGGGCGACCTGGCGTTGAACGACGGCGCCGAACTGCTGTGGGAGATCGACGATACCTCACAGGATCTGGTGACCGTCACCGGGCACCTGAGCCTGGACGGAACGATCCAGCTGACGGTGGGCAACCTCACCAGCGCCGGCATACCCACCGGCGACTACGTGCTGATGACCTACGACACGATCACCGACCAGGCGACCTGGCAGATCGACCTGCCCGGCGGCTGGACCAGCGGCAGCGTGGTGGTCGCCGACCACCAGGTCGTGCTCACGGCTCTCGACGGCCCGACCGCCGTGCCCGGGCCACAGTCACCGGTCCTCGCCCTGCGCGACGCCGCGCCCAATCCCTTCAATCCGAGCACGCGGATCCACTTCGACCTGGGACGCGACATGTTCGTCCGCCTCGACGTCTTCGACGTTTCGGGTCGGCTGGTCCGCTCGCTGGTGAAGGAGATGCGTCCCGCCGGCCGCCACGAGGTCGCCTGGCAGGGCCGCGACGAGGCGGGCCGCAGCCTGGCTTCGGGCGTGTACTACGCGTGCCTGGCCGGGGATGGGCAGCGGGATGTGATATCGCTGGTACTGGTCAGGTGACCGTGTCGACAGCGACCCGAGTTGTCGCGTACACGTGAAATCGTCGCAACATCCTGTTGCCGCGATAGATAGGCGATCGGGGCTTGCAACAATGGCAAGCCCCGTCGTTGCTCACCCCCGCAACTGCCCCCCGATCGGCAACTCCCTGACCCGCACCCCGCAAG
>CAZXHG010000491.1:0-2776 GCA_964639985.1 uncultured Rickettsiales bacterium | reverse complement strand
AGCTTGCGCTTGATGGCGATGTAGACCTTGACCAGCTTGATCACGCCCGGGGGCAACTCGTCACCCCGCTTGAGACGGCCGATCTTCTGATCGAACACCTCGTCGAGCAGGTCGATCTGCTCGTTGACCGCGTCGATCAGCTTGAGGATCTCGTCCTCGGCCTTCTTGTCCTTGGCCACCGCGACCTCGGACCAGCGGTGCACCGGCAGCCGGTCGACGAACGTCTCGTCGAACTCGCCGCCCTTCTTGACCAGGGCGTCACCGGTGTTGTCGTCGATCATCTTGGCGCCGGCGTTCTTGCCCTCGAGCAGCCGCAGCAGCTTCTTGCGGGCAGAGCGGTACAGCGTCTTGATCTCCTCCTGCTTGTCCTTGAGGATGCGCGCGACCTGCTCCTCCTGGATCTGGCGCGCGCGCTCGTCCTTCTCCACGCCCTCGCGGCTGAAGATCTGCGCGTGGATCACCGTGCCGGTCACACCGGGCGGGACCCGCAGCGAGGTGTCGCGTACGTCGCCGGCCTTCTCGCCGAAGATGGCGCGCAGCAGCTTCTCCTCCGGAGACAGCTGGGTCTCGCCCTTGGGGGTGATCTTGCCCACCAGGATGTCGCCGGAGCGGACCTCGGCGCCAACGCGAACGATGCCGCTCTCGTCCAGGTCCTTGAGCGCCTCCTCACCCACGTTGGGGATGTCGCAGGTGATCTCCTCCTTGCCCAGCTTGGTGTCGCGGGAGGCGATCTCGAACTCCTCGATGTGAATCGAGGTGAACACGTCCTCCTTGACCATGCGCTCCGAGATCAGGATCGAGTCCTCGAAGTTGTATCCGCCCCACGGCATGAACGCGACCAGCGCGTTCTGGCCCAGGGCCAGCTCGCCGGTGTCCGTGGCCGGACCGTCGGCGATCACCTCGCCCGCGTCCACCGCGTCGCCGACCCGGACGATCGGCTTCTGGTTGATGGAGGTGTTCTGGTTGGAACGCCGGAACTTGACCAGGTGGTAGATGTCCACCTCGGAGCCGATCTCCTCGTCCGCGCCTTCGCTCCGGATCACGATCCGGGAGGCGTCCACGTACTCCACGGTACCCCCGCGGGTGGACAGCAGGGTGACGCCCGAGTCCCGGGCGACGAACTTCTCGAAGCCAGTACCGACGAATGGCGCCTGGGTGCGTACCAGCGGTACGGCCTGGCGCTGCATGTTGGAGCCCATCAGCGCGCGGTTGGCGTCGTCGTGCTCCAGGAACGGGATCAGCGAGGCAGCCACCGACACCAGCTGGTTGGGGCTGATGTCCATCAAGGACACGTCCTCGGGGCGGACCAGGGTGGGCTCGCCCTCGACGCGCGCGGCCACCAGTGGCTCGGTGAAGGTGCCGCCATCGTCCACGGGCACGCTCGCCTGCGCGATCGTGTTCTTCTCCTCCTCGAGGGCGGAGAAGTAGCGGACGTCGGTGGTCACCTTGCCGTCGCCGGCCATCCGGTACGGGGTCTCGATGAAGCCGTAGTCGTTGACCCGCGCGTACGTCGACAGGGACGCGATCAGGCCGATGTTCGGACCTTCAGGGGTCTCGATCGGGCAGATGCGACCGTAGTGGGTGGGGTGCACGTCGCGCACGTCGAACCCGGCTCGCTCGCGGGTCAGGCCGCCGGGGCCCAGGGCCGACAGGCGGCGCTTGTGGGTGATCTCCGACAGCGGATTGGTCTGGTCCATGAACTGAGACAGCTGGGACGAGCCGAAGAACTCCTTGACCACCGCGCTGACCGGCTTGGCGTTGATCAGGTCGTGGGGCATCAGCGTCTCGATCTCCGAGAGGCTCATGCGCTCCTTGATCGCCTTCTCCATCCGGACCAGGCCGATGCGGAACTGGTTCTCGAGCAGCTCGCCCACCGCGCGGACCCGGCGGTTGCCCAGGTGGTCGATGTCGTCCACCGTGCCCCGGCCGTTGCGCAGCTCGATGAGGTAGCGCACGGTCCGCATGATGTCCTCGCGGGTGAGCGTGGTCTGCTCCAGCGGGACGTCGAGCTCCAGCTTGTGGTTCATCTTGAGCCGGCCGACCCGGCCGAGGTCGTAGCGCTCGCTGTTGAAGAACAGGTTCTCGAAGAACGCCAGCGCCGTCTCGTACGTCGGCGGATCGCCGGGGCGCAGCCGACGGTAGATCTCGATGATCGCGTCCTCGGAGTTGTCCACCTTGTCGATCAGCAGCGTGTCGCGCAGGAACGAACCCACGTTGACCCGGTCGATGAACAGGGTGGTGACCTCGGTGATGCCGCGGTCGCGGAACTCCTGCAGCACCTCCTCGTCGATCTCCTGGTTGCACTCGGCGATGACCTCGCCGGTGTTCATGTCGACCACGTCGTGGGCCACGACCATGCCCAGGACGTCGGTCTCCTGCAGCGGCAGTTGCGCGACGCCGGCCTTGCCCATCTTGCGGATGTGGCCCGAGCCCAGCTTCTTGTCGGCCTTGACCACCACCTCGCCGGTGTCCGGGTTGACCACGTCCATCGAGGTGCGCGTGCCCTTGTGCAGGTCCGGCTGGAACGACTTGGCCAGCGAGTCCTCGCCGATGAACACGGTCTCGTGGTCGTAGAAGTAGTCCAGCAGCATCTCCTCGTCGTAGCCGAGGGCCCGCAGCAGCACCGTGGCCGGCAGCTTGCGGCGGCGGTCGATGCGCACGTGCAGGATGTCCTTGCTGTCGAACTCGAAGTCGAGCCAGGAGCCCCGATTGGGGATCACGCGGGCGCTGAAGATGACCTTGCCCGAGTAGCTGGTCTTGCCCTTGTCCTGGTCGA
>CAZXHG010000490.1:0-2778 GCA_964639985.1 uncultured Rickettsiales bacterium | reverse complement strand
GTGGTCTGCCTGTGGTGGGACGAGGTCGTCTCGCCGCGGTCGGTCGTCGAGCTGGACTGCGCGGCGGACGACGACGACACCTCCGCGGCGGACGACGACGACGACACGGGGACCGAGGAGGGGCCGCTCGCCGCGCTGTGGGAGGGCAAGGCGCACTTCGTCGCGGACCAGGATCCCGTCCCGGTCGAGGGCTCGACGTCCGGCCACCGCGAGGCGTTCGCCGTCAACCGCACCGACGTCGGTGCCCAGACCGTGTACCTGTACCACCGCTGCTTCGGCCAGGGCGCGCCCGAGGCATCGATCTGCCTGTCGATCTCCCACGACGGCGGGGACAGCTACGCCGAGTTCCACGGCCAGGTGGTCGGCCCGGTGGACGACCACATCTTCGCGGTCGCGCCCTCGGTGTTCGAGAAGAACGGTACCTGGTTCATGGTCTACGAGGAGTCCAACGTGGCCGCCGTGTACTGGGCGGAGTCGTCGGACGGCCTGAGCTGGAGCGTGCAAGGCCAGCTGCTGGACCACGGCGGCGGCGGCGAGTGGGACCAGGGCACCCTGTCGACCCCCGGTGCGCTCGTCACGCCCAGCGGCACGATCTACGTGTACTACGCGGGTTTCCCGGCGGGTGGGGACGCCATGAGCCTGGGCTTCGCCAGCGGCAACGGCATGAACTACATGATCAAGAGCGCGTTCAACCCGGTGTTCGGGCCCTCGGGCTCGGGCTGGGACGGCGCGCACGTGTCCATGGGGCGGCCGATCCAGGAGGGATCGTGGTGGTACATGGTGTACGAGGGTGCGGACACGGACTTCACCTGCGAGGCCTCCAACCGCTACGGCTGGGGCATGGCCCGCAGCGCCGACGGCATCACCTGGGAGCGCCACCCGGACAATCCCTTTGGTCTGTCCGACCAGTCACCCTACGGCTGCGGCAACGACATGCCGAGCATCTGGCGCCGCTACGACGGCGAGGTGTTCGTGTTCCACACCTCGGGGGACACCACACGCATCGTGCGGGAGCGCCTGGTGGTGGACTGAATCAGCGGCGCGGGCGCTCCACGCCCGGAGCAGACCCCGGTGCACTACAGCGATAGAAGGGTCACCTCACTCGAAGAAGATCGGAGAGGTCCAGGCGCGCTCGTCGCTCTGGAGGATGACGACGACCATCACCGAGGTCCGCTGGCCCGGTTCGAGGGAGAGCAGGCAGCTGGCCTCGGCATCCTCGGAGCCGCTGACATCCACCGAGCACAGGGGAATCCCGGCCTCGGCGTCCTGCCAGAACTCGATGCGATCCAGGGGCGACATGGTGTCACTGACCGGGTCGAGGTCCGTGCGGGCGGTGACCACCAGATCCCAGTCGAGGCTGCCGTCCGGCTCCACGGTCTCGCCCATCCAGTGCAAACGCTCCGCCGTACGGGCGCGGAAGATCACGCGGATCTTGGGGCCGGTGGTGGCGAAGGTGCGGCGGGCCTGGAACGCCTCCCAGATGTCGTCGCGTTCCTTGCTCAGGGAGACCACGCCGGCCACGCCGCCGCCGTAGTCCATCTGCTGGGCGATGTACTCGACGTTCTCGGGGTCGATGGTGTCGTTGCCGGGCTTGGCCGTGTGCGTGTCAGTAGCGCCGACCACGCCCAGCTGCAGGTTGGGATCGCCGTTCTCGGTCCACTCGGCCAGCTTGTACAGGTAGGTCAGGGTCTCCTCCTGGCCGGGCACGGTCTCGTAGTCCTCGTGGGGGCCGAGGGAGCTGCCGTGCTTGGAGAACACCTCGACCAGCCGCATGTAGTCGATGTTGAGGTGGTTCCAGTCGGTCTGGTGGATCGGGATCTCCGCCGGCGTGTGGATCATGGTCAGGAAGTCGACCTGGTCCTCCATGCCCGGGTTGTCCGCGCGCAGCTGTTCGGCCTCGGCCGAACACCAGGCCCAGAGGTCCTCGGGGGTGTTGTCGTCTTCGACGTCACCCAGCCAGGCGTCCAGACCCTCGTTGATCAGGGCCTCCCAGTCCCAGCCCTCGTCCTGGATCCAGGCCGGGTAGTTGGTGCCGGGCACGTAGTCCAGGTTCTTCCACACCACGTTCTTGTGACCGTAGGTCTCGCCGGTGAATTCGAAGCCCGGGAAGATCAGCAAGCACGGCTCGACGCCGCCGGTGTTGTCGCACGAGCGCGGATAGGTGCGGCTCTGCTCGAGGTACAGGCTGAAGATGTCGGGCAGCTCCAGCGGACCCCACTGACCCCAGCCGGTGGGGTACAGCAGGATCGGGTTGGGGGAGGACTCGGCATGATCGTTGATCGCGATCCAGTCCAGCTCGGTGACGTCCATGGCGTAGTCGTACGCCCACACGGGATCGCGCTCCTCCTCGCCGTACTCGGACAGGGGTCCGATGTAGAACGCGGTCTGCCCCATGTAGGCGTCCATCGAGAACTCGGTGTGCACATGCGCGTCGCCGTAGTAGCAGGAGTCCAGGCTGAACAGCTCCTCGGGTCCGCCGCTGGTGTCGTCGTCATCAGCGCTGTCGTCATCACCCGTGGTGTCGTCGTCGTCGTCGTCCCCAGCCGTGGTGTCGTCGTCACCGACCGCCGAGTCGTCGTCCCCCGGGGGCGTGTCCTCGTCTCCCGGGCACCCCAGGAGCACTCCGAAGAGCCCCAGTCCGAGTCCACACAGACCGATCCAGCCCCTTGCACACAACACTACTCGATTCATGAACATCTCCCCTCGGTCGGCTGCCACCGACGGGGACTGGTCAGCGAGCTTTACAGTCTCCCCCCCTCCAACCGGACAAGTCCTCGC
>CAZXHG010000489.1:0-2888 GCA_964639985.1 uncultured Rickettsiales bacterium | reverse complement strand
ACCCCATTTTCAACCCGCCCGTGTTCCTACACTTCCAGAACGTCGCTGAGAACACCGGCTCTGCGCCGAATCGCCTGGAAGTCCCGCCAGGTATTCTGGCGCTTGAGCTGCTTACCCTTTCCGGGACCCTTGATGCCCACCAGCACATAGACCTGGCCTTCCTCTACCGACGCCTTCAACTCAAGGAGGATACTGACCGCCTCCTTGGGCAGGGGAACGGTCCGCATGTCCTTGTCTTTGGGCGACCAGTCACTCGTGCCGGCCTCCCCTCGCTTGCGGACCACGCGGAGCATCCGCGACTCGAAGTCGATATCAGCCCAGGTCAGATTCAGGGCCTCGCCCAGACGCAGGCCGCAGCAATATGCCAGGCAGATCATGCCTCGCCACCGTATATCCGGGCAGGCGACGATCAACCGGCGATACTCGGTCGCTGTGACGTGATGCCAGCCGCCACTGGCAACCTTCTCCTGACGAATGCCCTCGAAGGGGTTCGACCGTATGAGGCCGCAGTCTACCGCCTCTCGGAAGATCCGACGACACTCCCGGACGGTCTTGTTCACCGTCGCCGCAGAAACCCGGACATCCTTCCGCTTTCGTCGCCGAAACCAGCTGATGAACGACCGGGCATCGATGGGTGTGATCAACCTGATGAACTTCCTGCCGAGTTTCTCCTGCAGGAGACGCAGTGTTCGCGAGTGCTCCTCGATGGTTCGTGGACTCAGGTCACTGCGCAGGTCGAGGTACATTTTGGCGAACTCTTTCAACGACATGTTCGCCGGTGGGTCCCCCTTGCCATCTCGAACATCGGATTGCTTTCCTTCTGCGTATTGCATCGCCTCCTTTCTCGTCTTGAAGCTTCTGCTGTACCGTTTCCCGTCCTCGCCGAACCAGCGCACCGACCAACTGAATGGGCGTTTCCTTGCCCATTCGCTCTTCGGCAGCTCCCTGCCCGACTTGTCTTTGGGAATTGGCCCATGGTATTTTCTGTATACACCTACTTTCTCTGTCGCCACGATATTTCCTTTGGGTCTATCAAGACCCTGGGGCCACCACGGACGACGAACCGTGGATGGGGCTGCGTGTGGTGGTGGCCCATGAGAGGTTTATCCTTCGGTCTTTCTTTGCAGAAACTCGTCCAACTCGGCTTTGCGATACCAGACCCGCCGGGCGTACTTTGTGCCCTTGAGGTCGCCGCGGTCGCGCCAGTAGTTCAGCGTCCTGATAGCCGCCGTGGGGGTGTGTAGTCCCGTCTGGTCCAGTCGCAGATACTGTGCGGCTTCCACGGGTGTCAGCAGAGTCGGAAAGACCTCTGGTCTCGGCGGCCATGTCTCGGGGACAGTGATTACAAAGGTCTCGGTGTGCTCGGGGGCGAGCGTCGTCGCGTTATTCGTCATCGTTCACCTCCTCGGTGATGGTTGTCGATGGGGTTGGGTTGGGGTTGTGTCCGACGCGGGGGTCGGCGCTGTCGTCTCGAACAAAGTCAGTGGTCAACAGTGAAAGCTCTTCCTGTGCGGTCAGAGCGTTGTCGGTCTCGGTATCATCCGGGGCCGTCGGTACGGAAGGAGATGCGGCGGTCTGAACGGGAGTAACGGCTGCGGGTCTGACGGCCTGGTACTCCTTGCGCAATGCCAGGCCGGTCCAGCCTCGGCCGGATGCTTTTCGTTTGTCGGTGCAACCCAGGGACCGGAGGGTCTTGGCGATATCCTTGTCGCACAGCGGGTCGGAGAGGTCTCTCTCCCGGCAATAGATGCGGTATGCCGTCCGGATCCTGTCATTGGACGTCCACGTTTCGACCGCACGCTCGCATCGGTCGTCGAAGAACTGCCTGAACGAATTGGCCTCGTTTGCGTAGGTGCTGGTCGCCATCTGGACCTGCTCGGGCGGCTGCAAGCCGTGGGCCTGCCAGTCAAGGCAACCACGCACAGCCCAAGCCAGGATTCCCGGCGACTCGGCCAGGAGCTTCTCGGACAGCTTCGTGTCCCGCTCGGCTCGCGGGATGGTCACCTCGAATGGAACAAGAACCAGCCGGCGCTGGATGCCCTCGTCAGTTCCCCGGACCCCGGGCGTGTGATTCGTTTGCAGGATGATCTTGTGGGTCGGATCAAACTCGAAGAAGTCACCGTACAGGTGGCGGGCCTTGAGCTTGTCTCGGCCGGTCAGCTTCTTGACCAGGCCCTCGGACAGGCGATCGCCGCTGTCGCTCTCGGACGCTACGACGAGGCGCTTGCCTTTCAGGTCGGCCACTCCGAAAGGCGACTGATCCCCATTGCGACGAACCATCAACAGTTGCGGAGGTGCGGGGCTGGCGTAATTGCCCATGATGTCCATGAGCTGATTGACGAAGGTCGTCTTACCATTGGCTCCCTCCCCGTACATGATCGGCAGGGTCTCTTCCCCGACGGTTCCGGTCAGAAAGTACCCGGCCAGCCGCTGGACGTAAACGATCAGATCCGCTTGCCCGCGGAAGATGCGATTCAGGAAACCGTCCCACAGGGGGCATTGAGCCTCCGGATCGTAGTCTACCGGTGCCAATTGGGTCAGGTAATCGGTGCTGCTGTGCGGCCGGAGCTGGCCCGTCTTCAAATCGACAACGCCGTTGTTGACCGTCAGAAGCCATGGGTGCTGGTCAAGATCTTCCGGCGTGATGGACGACTCGCATCGAGCCAAGTCGATCATCGCATCGATCCTGCTCTTGGCTTCCGACCCGCGAGCCCACTTGGCGATCCGGGTCCGCTTCTCGTCGCTGGTCTCTCGTTCGGCCTCGCCGTAGGTGGACCGCACGACATCCTTGGCCAACTTCTGAACGGTCATCCGTCCATCACGCGTCCATCGTTTGCCGTCCCAGACGATCCACGCCTTGAAAGCCGCGCAGTAGCGCGCCCGTGAGC
>CAZXHG010000488.1:0-2896 GCA_964639985.1 uncultured Rickettsiales bacterium | reverse complement strand
GCGTAATCGTGGTTTGGTCGAGAGGAAACTCGATGCACTCTTCGTCGCGCATCAGCGGAACGTTACCCTTTCTTACTTTTGGGTGCTGCCCCTTTGGGGTCTTGGCATAGAGCTCCGCCAACTTCTGCTCCGAAAACCCCTCACGGAAGTTGCAGTCCTTGGCATACGTCATCGAGCGCGACGGATACATACCGTTGCTGTAAGGAATACCGTAAAAGGAGTCGAACCCCTGCCGGGTCGGCAGATACTTCTTCGCGTCACCCAGATGCCACTTCCCGGCGTGGAACGTTTTGTAACCGACCGACTTGAGCAACTCCGCGATGGTGAAATGCCGAGGGTCCAGTCCGCCCTCACGTTCTTTGTTCGGGAAAAACACGCCCGACGCCCCGAGAACCCGGCGCGGATAACACCCGGTCATCAAAGCCGCACGCGACGGGGTACAGACCGATGACGCGACATAAAAGTCCGTGAACCGCCGCCCCTCTTTCGCCATCCGGTCAATACGCGGCGTCTTGTGTTTCGGCGCGCCGAAACAGCCGATATCGGCGTAGCCCATATCGTCATTGAAAATCAGAACCACGTTCGGACGCCTCGCTTCCCTCCCTTGCGCCGGCATTTCACCCTCGGCCGCAGAGACCTTCAAACTGCAGAGTAGCATCCCGACACCAACAGCCATCATTGCTGCTCGGTTTTTCATTTGTGCTCTCTCCGGTTCAATCTCTGAGTTGTACTGTGGTTGTTGTTCTCATTACGTTTCTCGCTTGATGATGACTTAAACTCTTACTTTGTCGTTTCAGGTCGGCCGAGAGGCGAAAGCCTCGGCGGAGGTGTTAGCGGGCATTACCCCATTCGATAACCAGGGACGCGGGGTTACCGGTCGTCACCTCGACCGGAACGACGATCTCGAGAGCATCACCGTTGGAACTGACTTGGATCTCTTTCAGCGGGACGGGGGACTTGGGCTTGCCGCCGGCCAGGAACTTCTCTTCGCCCCAGGGCTTGCGGAGGTCGAGCTGACCCTCCAGCTCGCCTGCGACGGTCTTCTTCTCGCCTTGTAACACCATGCCGAAGGCGATCCGACCATTGGCCATACGGAAGCTCTTCGCCCCGGTATCCTTAGGATCCTTGGGATTGCGCTTGAGAAGGCGAATGGTCAGTGTGCCCGGCCAGGTGTCGCCGGTGCGAGTCAGTTCGGCGCGTCCCGACTGGTAAGGGTTGCGGATGGTGACCGATGCCGAATTCCGGTCGAATTCGATGCGTGCGGTATCCTGGAATCCACGGCGTCGCTTGAACCTGATCCGGAAAGGCGGCTTGGTTTTCGGTTCCACGAACTTTCCGTCCACCCACGTCGCGTCGAGTGATGCGCCATGGTAGGCCCGGGCGAGCACGGCGATGTTCTGGGCGTCGCCCGACAGCTCGCAGACCTGGCGGGGGAGGATCTTATTGAGCCCAATCGTGCCATCCCCGCCCGGCTTGGCGAATCCGTACAGACCGACGCCCGCCTTAACCGCCTCCGGCACCGCACGGGTGGGATCCTGGCCGTTCCACAAAGCCATGCAGGTGATCAGACGCGTGTCCTTACCGACCATTTGTCTGACGTTTTCGATGTGCTCGATGCGTCCGGCCTCCCCCATGACCCAATCGGCCTGTCGGTACAGGTCGGAATCAGTTACGTGCGGATGGTGCAGCCTGTTGGACGTCAGCCAGATGATGCAGTCGCCGTTAGCGTCCTTGGCGGCCTTGCGGATGGTCTTCCAGCATCGGTCGATGGCCTTGCGGCTGTATTCCAGGTCCTGCTTGCGGGTCAATTTGTCCTCACCGGGGAACGGCTCGCCCATGAGTTGGCCGTAGAGTTTCTTCTCCGCTTCGATCCACTTGCCCTTGGTCGACAGGCGCCTGGGCTGCCAGACCCAGTCGATCATGAAGCCGTCGATGCCGGTGGTCTTGACCGCATCACCGATGGCTGCCGAAAGGTACGCCAGGTATTCATCGGTGTATGGTATGTGATACGTGCTGGGTGTTCCGTAGCTGAGTTCGGGGTTTTCCTTGCCCCATCGTGTGTTGGCGGCAATGCAGAAGTAGCCCATGACGCGCATGCCTTCGGCGTGCCCCAACTTGACGACCTCGCGGAGGAAATCGTGCTTGAGGCCGGGCTGCACGGGGACCGGGCCGCCCTTGTACCAGGCCCAGCCGTTGGACGAGACGCAAAACGTCTGGATGACGTTGGAGCCCACGGCCTTGTGCCAGGCGACGTGGGCCTTGGGGTCCGCATCCTTCCAGGTCCCGGGAGGGGCGAAGTTACCCCTGCGGCCTGCCCAGTTGAAGTCGAGGCAGTAGGCCTTGATCGTCTCGGTCCTGGCGGGCTTCGGGGCCGTCTCTGACGCCCCACCGGCTGCATGGACAGGTGTTAGCGAAAGCAATGTCACAACTGCAAACAGACACGTCGTTACGCTGCTTTTCTTGATGTGTTTCATCGTCTATGTGTGTCCTTGTATTGGAGGCGGCTAGTCAATCACGTCCTGGTCAGCCGACCATTAACACTCTCGGTGATCCGGCCCTTCCTGAGCTTGCCAGTCGAATTAGCAGGAACCTGTCCTGGATGATCCGTCCATAAGAAGGTCCTCTGCCGCATCAGTCAGTTGTCACAGCACCCATGCGAGCCAGGCGCAGTGTAACAGGACCGACACGGTCTGAGGGCAACAGTCTATCGTCTGCGTTCCAGTGTGTCCATGCTGTAAAGGCCACACGTTCCCCCAGGGTGCGACCTTTTCTCCTGGCCGGGGACATTGAGACGAAAGGCCGGAAGACAGAGGATATCTTTGACGGGATAACGGAGATGAAATGAGATATTGTCAGAAGTTGTGGATGGCGGACGGAAAAAACGCGGCGTATCCTT
>CAZXHG010000487.1:0-2959 GCA_964639985.1 uncultured Rickettsiales bacterium | reverse complement strand
TCCTACCCCGAGGCCGAGGAGATCTGCGACGGCATCGACAACGACTGCGACGGCCAGCTCTCCCCGGACGAGCTCGACGACGACGGCGACGGCTGGACCGAGTGCGTGGGCGACTGCGACGACGCCGATCCCACCACCTGGCCCACCGCGCCCGAGCTGTGCGACGGGATCGACAACGACTGCGACGGCGAGACCGACGAGGACACGGGCGCGGACGGTGACGGTGACGGGTTCACCGCCTGCGACGGCGACTGCAACGACAACGACGCCGACGTCCACCCCGGCGCTGCCGAGGTCTGCGACGGCTGGGACTCCGACTGCGACGGCACCCTGCCCGCGGACGAGGTGGATGGCGACGGCGACGGCCAGCTCGTGTGCGAGGGCGACTGCGACGACACCGACCCGACCGTGGGCGCCGGCTTCCCCGAGCTGTGCGACAACCTCGACAACGACTGCGACGGCGACGTGGACGACAACGTGGGCCTGGACGTGGACGGCGACGGCTTCACCGCCTGTGACGGCGACTGCAACGACCTCGACGCCACGGTGCAGCCCGGCGCGGCCGAACTCTGTGACGGCCTGGACAACGACTGCGACGGCACCCTGCCCGCGAGCGAGGCCGACCTCGACGCGGACGGCTACCGCATCTGCGAGGACGACTGCGACGACCTCGACCTGGCCGTGAACCCGGGCGCAGACGAGGCGTGCAACGGCATCGACGACGACTGCAACGGCACGGTGGACGACGGCCCGGACGACGACGCGGACGGCTGGGACGTGTGCGCCGGCGACTGCGACGACGCCGACGCGACCAGCTACCCGGGCGCGGCCGAAGTATGCGACGGCGCGGACAACGACTGCGACGGCACCCTGCCCACAGACGAGGCCGACGACGACGCCGACGGCCAGCGCGTGTGCGAGGGCGACTGCGACGACACCGAGCCGACCGTATTCGACGGCGCGGCCGAGCTCTGCGACGGCCTGGACAACGACTGCGACGGCGACGTGGACGAGGACGTGATCGACGACCTCGACGGCGACGGCGTGGCGCCGTGCGACGGCGACTGCGACGACGCCGACGCCGACGTGTATCCGGGCGCACCCGAGCTGTGCGACGGCATCGACAACGACTGCGACGGCGCCCTGCCCGCGGACGAGACCGACCCGGACGGCGACGGCTACCTGGGTTGCGGCGACGACTGCGACGACGGGGATCCCGGCGTCTACCCGGGCGCGACCGAGCTGTGCAACGGCGTCGACGACGACTGCGACGGCGCCCTGCCCGCGGACGAGGCGGACGGCGACGGCGACGGCTACCTGGCCTGCGACGCCGACTGTGACGACGCCAACGCCGACACCTGGCCCGGCGCGGCCGAGCTGTGCGACGGCGAGGACAACGACTGCGACGGCGACGTGCCCCTGCTGGAGACCGTGGACCTCGACGGCGACGGCTACCTGTACTGCGAGGACTGCGACGAGGCCACCGCGGACACGTACCCGGGCGCACCCGAGATCTGCGACGGCGAGGACAACGACTGCGACGGCGACGTGGACGAGGGCATCGGCAACGACCTCGACGGGGACGGCCACACCGACTGCAGCGGGGACTGCGACGACACCGACGCGGACGTGTACCCGGGCGCGACCGAGCTGTGCAACTACGGCGACGACGACTGCAACGGCATCAACGACGACGGCTTCCTCGTCGGCGGTCAGTACGTGGACGTGGCCCACTGCGGCGCGTGCGGCAACGACTGCGCGGCGTACGGGTTCGTCAACGCGGACCCGTACTGCGACACCACCCCGGCGGTCCCGGAGTGCGCGCCCACCTGCTGGGCCGGGTTCTACGACGCCAACGGCAACCCCGACGACGGCTGCGAGTGCGAGGTGATCGGCGGCGTGGACGAGCCGTTCGACGGCCTGGACCACGACTGCGACGGCGCGGACGGCGACCACGGCGACGCCATCCACGTCTCCACCACGGGCGACCCCGCGGGCACGGGCGCCATCGGCGATCCCCTGGACTCGATCCAGGACGGCGTGGACGAGGCCGTGCTGCAGGGCCTGGCCTGGGTCCTGGTCGCGGAGGGCACCTACGTCGAGTCCGTGGAGCTGGCCAGCGGCGTGACCATGGTCGGCGGCTGGCCCGACGACTTCGCCTACCAGGACGCGGACGCCTACCCCACCACGGTCAACGGCCTCGCGGCCACGGCCGACGTACCCGGCACCTTCACCCTGCGGTGCGCGGCGGGCGACACCCAGCGCATCCAGGGGTTCTCCCTGCTCGGCACCACCCCGGCCGCGGACGGCGACTCCAGCTACGGCGTGTACCTCGAGGACTGCGACGAGGGCACCGTGGTCACGGACAACGACATCCAGTCCCGGTCCGGCGCCGACGGCACCGCGGGCGGCGACGGCGGCGACGGCGTGATCGGGTCCGACGGCGCGGGAGGCGAGGACGCGGACTGGACCGACTGCTCACCCGGCCCCTATGGCGGCGGGGGTGGCGCCCAGCTCTGTGACGTCCAGGACGTATCCGGGGGCGCGGGCGGCGACACGACGTGTCCCATGGCGGCCGGCGACTGGCAGCCTTCGGGCGCGGATGGCCTGGGCGATACCCCGGGCGCGGGCGGCGTCGGCGGCGTGAACGGGTCCTATGACTGGTACCTGCTGTGCCTCGTCTGCGACTGGGACGCCAACTCCGGGCCGGGGGATGCGGGCGACGACGGCGGCGACGGTGGCGCGGGTCCGGGCGGCGACGGCGGCAGCGCCACCGGCACCGTGGCCGCGGGCCTGTACATCGGCGCCAGCGGTGACGTGGGCGACACCGGCAGCCACGGCGCGGGCGGCGGCGGCGGCGGCAGCGGCACCGGTGCGGACTACGACTGCGACTACGACGACATCGCCGGCGGCACGGGCGGCGGCGGCGGCGGCGGCGGCTGCGGCGCGGCCGGCGGCG
>CAZXHG010000486.1:0-3017 GCA_964639985.1 uncultured Rickettsiales bacterium | reverse complement strand
GCCGCCTCTACGTGTCGATGAGCTGCGCGTTTCCGCTCCAGGAGGTCTTCGCCACGGCCTTGGCCAACATCCAGGCGGCGTATCCGCTGCGCTGCTGACGACGGCTGCCGATACCGATGTCGATCGTGACAACATCAGGAGACAGCTGCGCCCGATTCCACCACTGAGAGCGATCCAGGGGGCCTCGTCGCCGTCGAACCCGGCATGACGGGCCTGGACGGGGCCTCGTGGTGGCGATTTGGTGCCGATCTGTGGGGGTCGAGCGCCGAGACCGGGCTCAAGAGCGGCTCAGGCCGGTCTCCTCTCCCCCTGGTGAGACATGGGGGGTAGTTGTCGTCGAAGCCCCGCAGGCCCCATCAAGATGGAGGGACCGGCAGACGTCTGCCGGTCTGTCCCGAGACCACCCGAACCCGATCTACTCGCAGGTCGCCATGTAGTCGATGGAGCAGACCCACGTTCCCCCTTCGTCAGGGTGGCATCGTTGGTTGTCCCCGTCGCAGTAGCAGGTCTCATGGTTGCGGCATTCGTCATCCTCGGTCGCGCACGAGAACCGCACGATCCACATCGTGTCCCCAGGATCGGCGGAACCGCAGAAGAGCGGCTCGCCCATGCACAGCCCCGTCGCGCAGTCGGCGTCCGTGCGGCACTCGGCGGAGATGCAGGCGTTGTTCGTGCTCAGCTCGAACGGGTGCTGCTCCGCACACCGGCACAGCGCCGAGTCCGAACAGTCCGCGTCCGAGAAGCACTGGTCGTAGGCGCACGAGCACAGGCCCGACTCCATCGACGAGACGCACCTGCCATTCGCGCCGGCCGTGCAGTCGTCGTGGGAGGAGCACTCGTCCCCCTGGGACGATCCGCAACTCGACGGCGCAGGATTCAAGGGGGCGCGTTCGGCCGGGCACTCCTCGGCGGTCTCCCGATGGTAGATGCCCACGTCCAGCGGCGCGATGTCCTCGCAGTCGGGGTCCGTGGTGTCGTCATCCGCAACGGAGGTGTCGTCGTCCCCCTGGTCGTCGTCGTCATTCAGGACATCAGCTTCGGGACAGCCGGCGATGGCGAACACGAGGGCGAGGGCAAGGACCTTGGACCTGTGCTTCATGGACCACCTCTCCTTCCGCGGCAGTGTCTCCGGCAGGCGAACACGCCGCCGATGACGCAGGTGGCGAGGACCAGCCCGTTGTTCGCCCCTGCTCCGTCCTCCTGCGGAACCTGACAGAGCGTCGCCGATGTCCCGACGGAGTCGTCCTCGTCGCCGGAGCACGGTCTGAACTCGATGAACGCCCAGCACACGCTGACGTCATCCGGAGCCATGACGTGGACGTAGACACTGACCTCCTCGGTGGAGGTGTCGCTCGCGCAGTCCGGACACGGGATGGCGACGCGCAGGCACAGGGGATCGTCAGGAGGGTCGCAGGTCAGCTCCAGCCCGGCATCGCTGCTCCCCCACTCCACCGAGAAATCGTGGAGGGTGTCGTCGAGCACCTCGACCTCGAACGTCACCACGTCCCCCGGCGCCTCGCAGGCCCCGTCGGTGTGCAGCGAGATCCCCTCGCATGCCGCGCTGGCCATGGGCGCCACGGACAACACCGTCGCCACGACCAGGGCGGTCAGGATGGGGTTGCGTGTCGTCACTGTCTCCCCGTGCTACACGGCGCCACCGCAGGCGCATTCGGTGCCAGCGTCTGGGATCCCGACCTCTGCGAGGTCACGGCGGATCCATCTCCCCATACTCGTTGCTGCCAGGGAGGTCGCCCTCGTCACCCCAGCACTGGATCCGGCCATCGTTGCGGAGCCCGCACCCGAAGCCGCGCCCCATGGCGATCTGGTAGAAGGCGCTCCCCACGGGCGAGCCGATGTCCAGCCCCTGCTCGCCGAAGGTGCCCCGGCACTCCACCTCCCCGTCGAGGCGCAGCCAGCACACGTTGTCCTCGGACACGTCCACCTGCACGAAGGGGCCCCCGGACAGGGGATCCCCCTCCAGCCCGCTCCAGTCCCCCCAGCAGACCCCGGTGCCGTCGATCCGCACCGCGCAGGCCCACGTCCAGCGGGACGTGTCCCACGAGCCGGCGACGTGCGAGAACACGCCCTCCGGCGGAGCGAGCACGTCCTCGGAGCCGCGCCAGCAGTGGACGGTGCCGGCCGTGGTCACCCCGCACCCGTCGTCGATCTGGAAGAACTCGCCCTCAGGCGGGATCCCCATCTCCTCGTCGTCACCCCAGCAGTAGACGCGGCCCTCGTCATCGATGGCGCAGTACCCTGGCTCGCTGTCGACCTGGGCGAACGACCCCTGGGGCGGATCGGGGGCGCCGGCGCCCCAGCAGTGGATCTCCGCGTCGTCCGACGGCGTCACCATCGGCGTGATCCCGCACGTCGAGGAGATCGCCGCGAACTCGATCTGTGGTGGGGACGCCTGCCCCACGTCGTCCAGGCCCCAGCACTCCGTGAGCCCGTCCTCGTGCAGCCCGCAGGCGTGGTGGAGGCCCGATGCGATCTGGATCCAGTCCTCGGCGGAGGACACGTGGTCGGCTTCAGCTGTGGTGTCGTCGTCTGCGCTGTCGTTGTCCTGGGTGTCATCGTCCGAGTCGTCCCCCGAGTCGTCATCGGCCACGTCGTCATCACTGGAATCGGGGCAGTCCAGGCAGTCCCTCCCCGGACACCCGGATGCGACCAGCAGCATCGTGAGCAAGGCGATCGGGCCGACACTCCTCAACAGGCACCCCCTGGGGGGAGTATAGCAGGCGGGGTTGGAGGTCCAGCACGGAATCCACGGGGTTGTCCTCGACGTGTCCCGTTTTCGTGATGCGGGTCGTCTACCCTCACAAGGAAGCGGCCATGGGTTCTCTCGGTGTCATCCAGCTGTTCGGGAAGGTGATGCTCCTGGCCTACGCAGGCATCGTCCTGTGGTCGGCGCTGGAGACGCTGGTGCTGCGACACCCGTGAGGGCGGACTGACGGCCCATACCTGCGGTTGTCAAACACCTTCCATCGAAAAACGCCGGACAAGCGTGTGAGGCATGA
>CAZXHG010000485.1:0-3099 GCA_964639985.1 uncultured Rickettsiales bacterium | reverse complement strand
CCTGTCCGCCCTGCGGCTGCGCAACCCGGGCTTCGCCTACGGGGTCAACCTGTTCCTCGCCCTGGGCATCCTGCTGGTGCCGGCGTTCGTGGCCCTGCTGTTCGGCGGCAGCCTGTGGGTCGACCTGCCCACGGGCCTGCTGATGCCCCTGATGAGCGCCCGCTACCTGGGCAGCCCCGGCTCGACGCCCATGGAGCTGCTGGCCTCCATCGGCCTGTACGGCACGTTGGCGCTGGCCGTGTTCACCGTGATCTGCTGGCGCCTGCGCCCCTGGATCGGTGCCACGCTGCGCTGATCCCCCTGATCCCAAATCGTCCTGCCCATCTTGCGCGCACGTGCGCGATGCCCGTACGATCCTCCATCCTGGGAGGGGATTCCACCGGGTCACATCGAGGAGACGGGATGCTGTTCGAACGGAATACGACCGGTCCGGGCCGGTCCGGGCTGCTGCTGATCGCCATGACCACCTTCGCGCTCGCGGGCACGGCCCGCGCCGACTACTGCGACGGATCGGCCGACGAGCTGTGGGTCCCGGCGGACCACGCCACCATCCAGGGCGCCATCGACGCGGCTGGCGGGGGCGAGCACATCTGCGTGTCCGCGGGCACCTATCCCGAGGTGCTGGACTTCAGCGGCAACGACGTGGCCGTGGTCGGGGTCTCGGGTGCCGCGTCCACGACCATCGACGGCGGCGGCGCGGGCACGACGATCTCCTTCACGAGCGGGGAGACGTCCGTGGCCGTGCTCACCGGCTTCACGGTGACCGGCGGGGTGGGCATGTTCGGCGGCGGGATCTACATCCAGCTCGCCTCGCCCACCATCGACGACGTGGTGCTGACCGCCAACACGGCCGCCTACGGCGGCGGCATGGCCGCCATGTACTCCTCGTCCGCGCTCACGAACCTGACCGTGACCGACAACACGGCCACGGTCTGGGGCGGCGGCCTGGCCCTGGGCTACTCCAGCCTGACCCTCACCGACAGCGTGGTCAGCGACAACATCTCCTCTACCCACGGCGGCGGGATCCTGCTGATGGAGTGCACGGCCACCCTGACCCACCTGACGGTATCGGGCAACTCGGCGCTGAACTCGGCCGGTGGGTTCTACCTGCTGACCGACGCATCGACCGTGCAGCACGTGTCCGTGGCGGACAACGAGGCGCTGGTGGACGGCGGCGGCGTGTACGCCAACGGCGGGACCACCGCGTTCACGGACGTGCTGTTCGACGGCAACGAGGCCGGCGACGAGGGCGGCGGCCTGTACCTCTACCAGTCCGCCCTCGCCCTGACCAACATCCGCGTCTCCGACAACATCGCCGACAACTACGGCGGTGGCGGGTACGTGTACGAGTCGTCCGGCGACGTGATCACCAATGGGATCTTCGCGGGCAACGAGGCCGTGTTGCAGGCGGGCGGCCTGATGCTGTACGACGCGGACCTGTCCATCACCCAGGCCGCGTTCGTGGGCAACGAGACCGCGGGGTCGGGCGGTGGCCTGCTGGCGTCGATCTCGTCCCCCACGCTGACCAACGTGGAGGTCAGCGCCAACGAAGCCAGCGACGGCGGCGGCATCTCCTCGTCGGGCAGCACCATCACCTTCAGCTACTGCAACGCCTGGGCCAACGTGCCCGACGACTACGATGGCGTGGCCGACCCGACCGGTGTCGACGGCAACGTCTCGGTCGACCCCATGTACCTCGACACCACGCCCGCGGACGCGGTCAACTGGGACCTGCACCTGGACGAGGACTCGGACCTGGTCGACGCAGGCGACGCCTCCCTGGCCGACTTCGACGCCGGCACCAGCGACGTCGGCGCGTACGGCGGCCTGCTCGGCGGCTCGTGGGACCTCGACGGCGACCTGCACGCCGAGTGGTGGCAGCCAGGCCTGTACGACCCGGTGGTCTACGCGGCTGCTGGCTGGGACTGCGACGACACCGACGCCACGGCCTACCCTGGCGCCGCGGGCGACGACTGCTCGTGCACCCTGTACGGCGACATCGACGGCGACGGATACGACAGCGTCACCTGCGGTGGCGGCGACTGCGAGGACGACGACGCGGCGGTCAACCCGGGCGCGGACGAGGTCTGCGACGACATCGACAACGACTGCGACGGCGGCGTGGACGTGAACCCCATCGACGGGGACACGTGGTATCTCGACGACGACGGCGACGGCTACGGCGATGCGGACAGCTCCACGGTGGCGTGCGAGCAGCCCGCGGACCACGTGGCCGACGATACCGACTGCGACGACACGGACGCGGACGTCAACCCGGCCGCCACCGAGATGTGCAACGGCGCGGACGACGACTGCGACGGCACCGTGGACGAGGCGGACGCGGCCGACGCGGGCACCTGGTACCACGACGGCGACGGCGACGGGTACGGCGACCCGGCCGACACCGAGGTCGCGTGCGACGCGCCCGCCGACCACGTGGCCAACGACGACGACTGCGACGACGCCGACGCCACCGTGTACGACGGCGCCACCGAGCTGTGCGACGGCGTGGACAACGACTGCGACGGCCTCGTGCCCACGGACGAGGCGGACGACGACGTGGACGGCCATCGGATCTGCGACGGCGACTGCGACGACGCGGACGCGGCGCAGTACCCGGGCGCGCCCGAGTACTGCAACAGCGAGGACGACGACTGCGACGGCACCGTGGACGAGGACGACGCCGTGGACGTGACCACCTGGTACGTGGACGCGGACCTCGACGGCCACGGTGACCCCGCGGTGACGGACGTGGACTGCGACCAGCCCAACGGCTACGTGGCCAACGACGACGACTGTGACGACACCGACGCCACCGTGTACGACGGCGCGGCCGAGCTGTGCGACGGCGTGGACAACGACTGCGACGGCACCGTGCCCGCGGACGAGGCGGACGACGACGGCGACGGCTACCGGATCTGCGAGGACGACTGCGACGACGCCGACGCCGCGGTCAACCCGGGCGCCACCGAGACCGCCTGCAACGACGTGGACGACGACTGCGACGGCGTGCTGCACGACGAGGAGGTGGACGACGACGGCGACGGCTACACCGAGTGCGACGGCGACTGCGACGACGCGGACGCGGCCCTCAATCCA
>CAZXHG010000484.1:0-3107 GCA_964639985.1 uncultured Rickettsiales bacterium | reverse complement strand
AGGCCCTGTGGGCCATCCGTGCAGGCTTGCGCAGAGACTGGCGGATCGAGTCTGCCCGCCCCCTACCACGGAGGCTCCTCCGTCCCCAGGTGACAGTACAGGCAGTGGTCCCGCTGCACCTGCGCCGACACGTACCCGTTGCAGCCATCGGTGTGGCACTCGGCACAGTCAAGCACCGGCGGGTCGGTGGAGCAGTCGAGGCTGTCGCAGCCACAGGCACTGCCGTGCCCCTCGGGTGGGATCGAGCCATCCGGCTCGCTGTGGCAGTAGTTGCACACGAAGTGCTGCTTGTCGACCTCGGCGCCCGGCGTCTGACCGCACAGGTGGCACTCGTAGCAGGTCGTGTTGCCCGGCATCTCCGACTCGCACCAGTACGGCGAGTCCTCGTTGTAGAACACGTCGACCACCACCACCTCGGCCTCGACGCAGTCCGCGGTGGTGTCGTCGTCGTCGTCGGCCGGCAGCTCGGTCTTCTGGATGCAGCCCGGCACCAGCAGCAGCCCACACGCCGCCGCGAGCGCACGCCATCTCCGATCGCCCACGAGTTCCATGGCCTTAGTATTAACGACGAAATCAGCGGGCGCACGTCCCGTCAGCCGAGCGACTCCTCGTCCCGGTGGTTCTCCCCCGGTCGCAGGATGGTGCCCCGACCGCGGTGACCGTCGAGCAGCACCTGCAGCGGCTGGTCGAAGCGCACGTGACGAACGAAATCGTACTCGCCCACGGCCTCGGCCGCCTCCAGCAGGTCCCAGTCCACGAACGCGCCACCGCGGCCATCCTGCACGGTCAGGTAGCCGATGCGGAAGGCGGTCAGGTTGTGGAAGAAGTGCGAGCCCTGCGACGGCTCGACCTGGTAGTCGGCGGTGCCGATCTCGACCACGACGCGAGCCTGGGAGATGTCGTTCCAGGCCACCGGGATACCGAGCCAGTGGTCGGCCGTTCCCCAGCGACCCATGCCGATCAGGATGCTGCGGCGGTCCTCCCGTTCGAGCCGCTCGTTGACCAGGCCGACCTCCCGCGCGATGTCGTTGGTCCGCGCGTTGTCGAACCGCTGGGGGCTGATGTAGACCACGTCGACCACGTCGTCGATGATGCCGTTGCCCAGCGCCTGTTCGGTCCAGCACAGGCTGCGGTCCCGCAGGCCGTCGTCCAGCGACACGTTCACGCTGAGCCCGCTGCGCGCCATCGGCCGGCACTGCACCACCGCGAACTCGTGTAGCTCGTGCCCCGGCGGTTGCAGGTTGACCGCGAACTCGATCTCCACCTCGTTGCCCATGGCCCGCCGTCCCAGCCGGAGCAGATCCTGCAGGATGGCGGCCATGGGGAACTGGCGGTACTTCAGCACGTGGGCGAACGTGACCAGCCGCGGCCCGTCGTGATGGATGCCGTCGCGGATCACGCCGTCGTTGCGGGCGAACACCGATCCGATCGGCGCCAGCGTCCCGTCCGCCTCGGCCACGTCCAGACCCAGCAGGGACAGGGGCCCCTCGCCACCGGCGGAGAACCACACGTCCGGGTTGGACAGGTCCAGGGCATAGAACTCCTTCTGGGAGTTCCGCAGGATGTCGCGGATGGACGAGAACTGCGGCAGTACGTCCGGCTTGTCCGGCGCGAACCGCAGCACGTTGCCCCCCTCCACCACCATCTTGCCGAGCCCGAGCGCGGCCTGCACGAGGCCGCTCTCCGCCTCGAGCCTGCCCACCGGGTAGTAGTTGTAGGACTGGGCCACCCCCGCGAAGTTGGGGTAGCAGCGGTCCTTGTGGCGCCGGGCCACCAGCCGCTGGATGATCACCCCCATCCGCTCCTCCTCGACCCGGAAGGGGCTGGAGCGGATATAGGCCTTGGGCGCCTGGAAGAACGTGGACGCGTAGACCAGCTTGATCGCCGCCAGCAGCTGCCGCAGGCGGACCTCGGGATCCGGGTGGTTGTTGGGGATCATGTACGTGGAGTACATGCCCGCGAACGGCTGGTAGAGGGAGTCCTCCAGCAGCGAGGAGGACCGCACGGCCAGGGGGTAGCGCACCACCTCGAGGAACTGGCGCAGATCCGCCACGATCTCCTTGCCGAATTCGCCGGCGAGGAACGATCCAGCGAGCTTGATGTCGTCGTCGCTCTGCACGGCGAGCTTCTCCAGCTCGTTGTGCTCGAGGAACTCGTCGAAGGCGTCCGTGCCGATGGCCAGGGTCTGGGGCACGCCGATGCGCACCTCGGGGTACTTCTCGTCGAAGTTCAGCCGGTGCATCAGCGCGGCGAGGAAGGCGATGCCCCGTCCCTTGCCGCCGAGCGATCCGCCGCCCAGGCGCACGAACGGCGCGGCCGGATCGAAATCCGAGCGCGTGAAGTCGGAGATGCGGCCCCGCCGCTGCTCGGCGCGAAGGGCTCTCAGCTGCTCGACCACGTAGGAGCGGGCCGCGTCCAGGTCCTCGAACTCCGACAGGAACTTGCCGCGCAGGCGGATGGCGAGCGCGTGCTCGCTGCGGGCCATCAGCCAGGTGGACAGGTGATGCCGGGACAGGTGGTACACCAGCGAGTCGTCCGGCAGCCGGCGGATCTTCGTCTCCATCTCGCGGATGTTGCGCGCCCGGTCGATCTCGTAGGCGCCATCCCCGCTGCGGAAGATGAAGTCCCCGAAGCCCAGGTTGCTCATGAAGAACCCGTGCAGGTCCTGCAGCCACGTGGGCGAGTTCTTGTCCAGGAAGAACGTCTGCCGCTCCTCGGCTGGGGAGCGGTTCACCGGCTCGGACGAGTGCACCACCAGGGGCAGGTGGGGCTGGCGATCCTGGATCCAGTCCACCAGCTTCAGGCCGGCCTTGGGATCGACCTCGCCACCGCGCGGGAACCGCACGTCCGAGATCACGGTCAGCATGTTGCGCTCGTACTCGCGGAACAGCCGCTCGGCCTCCTCGTAGTCCCGCGCCAGCAGGATCTTGGGGCGAGCACGCATGCGCAGCAGCTTGTCCACGTAGTTCAGGCCCTCGGCCATCACCTTGCGGGTCTGCGTCATCAGCTCGGTGTAGATCATCGGCAGGAAGGAGGACAGGCGTCGCACCGAGTTCTACACCAGCAGGATCACCCGCACCATGCCCTGCTCGCAGTCGTGGTCCATG
>CAZXHG010000483.1:0-3112 GCA_964639985.1 uncultured Rickettsiales bacterium | reverse complement strand
GCGGGTGTGGCATAGCTCGGTTCACCGAGCGGGATCCGGTGGAGGACCTCGAACGTGTTTCCTGCCGCCAGAACGACGACCTCGCCCTTCTTCGACACGTTGTACAGATGGCCATCGATCCAGACGGGCGACGCATAAAATCCTCCCTCGACCCGCTCTCGCCAGACGGTCTCACCGGTAGCCACACGTAGACACGACACCACGCCGTCGTCGGCCCAGAGAAACAGCCGCCCGTCCTTGACCAACGGCGTGGGCACCATGGGGAGGCTCTTGGTGACCGCGTACGCCAGAGTGGGCACGGTTCGCTGACCGGACGAACTCGGTCGGACCGCGATGCAGCGAGTTCCGCGGAGTCCCGCTCCCTGGCCCGCAATCACCAAGCCTGGCGCCACGACCGGCGAAATCACGGCCCGATCCAAGAAAGGCTGCCCGAATTCCCAGGCGATCTCACCCGTGGCCGGATCGACTGCCATAATGCCGTGGGCGGTGTTGGAGAAGATCAACTCCGCGCGGCCACGCTCGGCCTGGTAGACGCACGGTGTCGAGTAGCCGGCGAGCCACGTCTTGGTTTCGGTCCGCCAACGGGTCTCGCCACTCTTCCGATCGACGCCAATCACGAAGCTGTGGCCGGCCGGATTGGGCCCATCCTTTCTGCGGCCCGGGCTCCGTTCCATGTCCTCCTGGTCGTTGGCCAGCACAACCAAGTCCCGGTACAGGATCGGTGAGGAGGCGCTGCCTTGAAGTGAAATCAGGGGCCCCAGGTTGCGGCGCCAAAGCTCGCGGCCCTTAAGATCCAGCGCCAGCAACATGACCGCTTCGGGCGTACTCCAAGTAATCACCACGCCATCGGCATCCACAGCCGGCGTAGCCGACGCGTAGGAGTTGTCGCGGTGCTGACGGTAAGTCTTCGATGGCTCCTCGTGCTTCCAGAGCGTACGGCCCGTCGGTACATCCACGCAGAGCAATGTACGAAGGGCTGTGGTCAGGTCACCGCAGGTGACGAAGATCCGCTTGTCCCAGACCACCGGCGAGGAGTGGCCGGAACCGGGCAGGTCGATTCTCCAGTTGTAGTCCTTCTCCGTCCATCGGACCGGCACGGTCTTGGCATGGCTGATGCCGCTGCCATTCGGACCGCGAAAGCGATTCCAAGACACCTCATCGGCGCGAGTGGGCAAGATGACCAGGAGACTTACACCGACGACGGACAAAATGTAGCGGATCATGATTCTTGTACACCTAAACGGTAAGTGGTGATTTGGAACATCCTCGGCACGGTAACGAGCCAGCACAAGACGTGGAACAACATCCCACCAGGTGCGACTCGGCCAGTACGCGGCATGACGACAATCCACCCAACGCGGCCCAAATCGTCAACAACCAGTCCCGTTTTCCTGTGCTGATTCGCTGGAATAATGTACGAAAACTACTATAATGATACCGTTGAATAATCCAATGGGTGGAATAATCGCCGGTCGAGGGTGTTTTCGTTCCAGAGAATACGGGGCTGTGCCATGCAAATCCTGGCTCGCGCGCGAGAACAGCAGGTTCTTGAGGAGTTGCTCACCTCTGGCAGGCCCGAGTTCCTTGCTGCTTACGGCCGCCGGCGTGTGGGCAAGACGTACCTCGTCAAGAATTACTGTGAAGACAGAGGCGTCTTCTTTCACATTACCGGCGTCGTCAAGGAGAGCACGCAACGCCAGTTGTGGAACTTCAATCAGGTTTACATCTCGGCCTTGAACAAAGGTGAAAGCACACCATCGCCTCGCACTTGGCAGGAGGCGTTTCACCGTCTCGCCCAGGCAGTCGAGGACTGCCCAACAAGTGGACGAATCGTCCTGTTCCTTGACGAGTTGCCCTGGCTGTCGGCTCACAAGTCGGGCTTTGTGCAGGCGCTGTCGTATCTATGGAACCGACACCTGGAGTCGGACCCACGCGTGCTGCTGATCGTTTGCGGCTCAGCAGCCTCGTGGATGCTCAACAACGTCATTGACTCGCGCGGCGGGCTCTACAACCGTTTGACCCGCAAACTCCGTCTTGCGCCACTCGACCTACACGACACCGAAATCTATCTCCAGCAGAAGGGCGTGAGACTGTCCCGCAAGCAGATCGTCGAAGTGTACATGGCGCTCGGCGGCATACCGGCCTACCTGGACCTCGTTCGACCGGGGCACTCGTCAGCACAAGCCATCGCCTCCATCTGCTTCGACCACCAGTCGTCCCTCTATGGCGAGTATGATCGCCTGTTTCGCTCTCTGTTCGAAAAGAGTGAACTCCATACACGCGTGATCCGCGTCCTCCTGAAACACAAGTCCGGCATCCTCCAGCAAGACCTTTTCACCGAAGCGCGGATCACGAGCGGCAGTGTGAGGAGCCGAGTCAAACAGGAGCTCATCGAATCGGGTTTTATCGCGGAGGTGCCGGGCTTCGGGGCGCGTAAGAAGGGCGCCATGATCCGCCTGATTGACGAGTACACCATCTTCCATCAGTCTTGGCACAGACAGATAGCCAACGCACGTTCACCCGTCGACGCCAGTCCATGGGCAAGGCTCGCAAACAGTCGCTCCTGGCGTACCTGGGCCGGCTTCGCGTTTGAGGGCGTCTGCCAGACCCATCTTTACCAACTCGCGAAAGCACTTGGCATCTCCGGTGTTGATCACACCTGTTTCGCCTGGCGACAGCAAGCAGTCGAGACCGGGGACCGAGGCGTGCAGATCGATCTTGTCATCGACCGCGCCGACAATTGCATCAATCTCTGTGAGATCAAGTTTCACCAAGGGGAGATCAGTTTGAGCAAGTCGGACGTCCGGGACCTGGAGCGTAAGAGGCAGGTGTTTCTTGAACAGACGAAGACAAAGAAGGCCCTGTTCGTGACGATGGTCACCTGCTTTGGCGTGAAGGAGAACGATAGCTACCGTCAAGTGGTGGACAACCAGATCACCATGGATGCACTGTTCGAGGATTGATGGCGTGGTGTGCGCGAACGAAGGCAGCGCTGATGACTGAGAGCCAGTCTTCAAATAGTAGTAGGCACTCTCCGAGTGCCGTAACCAAGACACCCCTGCTTCTTCGGCGAACGGCACAGGGACCGTGCCTGCTACTTTGAATCTGAAGG
>CAZXHG010000482.1:0-3130 GCA_964639985.1 uncultured Rickettsiales bacterium | reverse complement strand
CCGCGGACGACGACACGGGCGACGACGACGACTGCGCATGCGACGCCACGGGCGACGGCACCACCGGCGGTGCCGCGACCCTGCTGCTGCTCGGCGGCGCCCTGCTACTCATTCGCAGGAGGACGGACGTGATCAAGCGCTGGACGACCTTCCTGACCGTGGCCATCGCCGGCGGGGCCTTCTTCGGCCTGGCCTGCCAGGACGTGGTCATCTCCCAGACCACGGCCGATCTGCTGCTGTCGCCCACCATGGTGGAGTTCGGCACGGTGGCCACCGGGACCGACGGCTACCAGACCGTCACCCTGAGCAACTCGGGCAGCGCGCGCGCCACGGTCACGGCCATCTCCATCGAGGGCCGGGACCACGAGATGTTCGAACTGGCCACGGCCGAGGAGGGCGAGGCGCTGAGCTTCCCCTTCGAGCTGGCCTCCTCGGAGTCCATGGACCTGACCCTGGGCTTCCACTCGGACGTCAACGGCGACTACATCGCCTTGCTGGTCATCACCTCCGACGCCGAGGACCCGCAGATCGAGTACGACATGGCGGGCTCCACCCGGGATCCGGGCCTGTTCGTCTATCCGACCTACCTGGACTACGGCATCACCAACGTCGGCGACGACGAGGAGCTGTCGGTGTACCTGTCCAACGACGGCCTGGTGGACGTGACCGTGCTGGACGTCGAACTCGACCCGGCCGACGCGCCGTTCGTGTTCGACATCCCGCAGAACATGGGCGGCACCCTGCCCGGCGTGGTCGGCGTGGGCGTGGAGTCCGAGATCGAGGTCACGTTCGAACCCCTCGACGACCTGCCGGTCGACGCCGAGCTGGTCATCCACACCAACGACCCGATGGAGCCGGAGATCGTGGTGCCGCTGTGGGGCAACGACTGCGAGGCCTCCTTCCACCTGGACTACGACGCGGACGGCGATGGCTGGGTCGAGTGCGCCAACGACTGCGACGACAACGACGACGAGGTCAACCCCGGCGCGATCGAGGTCTGCGACCAGATCGACCAGGACTGCGACGGCATCGTGGACGAGGAGACCGAGTGCTACGACGACGACGGTGACGGCTACACCGAGGAGCAGGGCGACTGCAACGACGGCGACCCGATCACCTACCCCAACGCCGACGAGCCGCAGGACGGCATCGACAACAACTGCAACGGCACGGTCGACGAGAACCCGATGATGGAGGACGACGACGGGGACGGCTACGCCGAGGACGGCGGCGACTGCGACGACACCGACCCGACCGTGTACCCCGGCGCCGAGGAGATCTGCGACGGCATCGACAACGACTGCAGCCCCTACACCCTGATCGACGAGGGCACGGACTGCTACGACGACGACGGCGACGGCTACACCGAGGACGACGGCGACTGCAACGACGGCGACCCCAACGTGTACCCGCTCAACGCCGAGCTCGAGGACGGCATCGACAACGACTGCGACGGGTTCGTGGACGAGGGCACCGCCAACTCCGACGACGACGGCGACGGCTACTCCGAGAACGGCGGCGACTGCGACGACACCGCCGCCTCGATCAACCCGGGCGCGCCCGATCTCACGGTCAACGGCCTGGACGAGAACTGCGACGGCATCGACGGCCTGCCGTAGACCACTCCCCTCGCGTACGCGCACCTCTCTTCAACTTTACCTACCCCCCTACCGGTGCTAGCTTGTGCTCGGGAGCAAGGGTCTGCCGGGAAACGAATCCCGTGAGCACGGGGAGACCGACATGAGCATCCGACGCACCGTCCTGTACGGCTGGATCACGGCGATGTGCGCGTTCTACGCAGCACCCGCGTCCGCCCAGAACATCCTGCTGCTGCAGGACAACACGCCCTGGGGGTACCAGTACTGGTACGACCACCTCGCCACGCTGGGCTACAGCTACACCCAGCAGGGGAACTCGGTGATCCCCACGGTCGACCTGTACCAGTACGACCTGGTGATCATCCCCAGCCAGCAGGGCTCGACGTTCAACAGCCAGATGAACACGTACATGTACCGCTTCGAGGACTACCTCGACAACGGCGGCAAGGTGATCATGATGGCGGCGACGTACTTCGCCTACACCGCCATCACGACCATGCCTTACGGGGCCACCCACAACCACGGGTACGGCTACTACTCGTACTACATGTACAACGTCTACCCGTCCCACCCGATCATGGTGGGGGTGCCCGCCTCGGTGTACTCCAACTACGCCTCTCACGGCAGCTTCCAGAACATCGGCTCGGGCACGGTGCTGACCATCGACGACTACAACGGTGACTGCTCGTACGTGGTGCTCTCGGGCGCGGGCGGGGCCTACATCAGCTCCCTGACCATCGAGTGGGGCAACTCCTACAACATGGCCGTCATCGGCCCCAACGCCATCGAGTACCTGCTGTGGGGCCTGTGCTCGGACGCGGACGGCGACGGGTACTCGGACATCACCTGCGGCGGCGACGACTGCGACGACACCGATCCGCTGATCAACCCGGGCGCGACCGAGGTCTGCAACGGGTTCGACGACAACTGCGACGGCGCCATCGACGACCTGCCCGACGGGGACCTCGACGGCTACACCGAGTGCGACGACTGCGACGACACCAACGTCGACGTCTACCCCGGGGCCCCGGAGGTCTGCGACGGGGTGCTGGACAACGACTGCGACGGCACGTCCGACCCCTACGAGATCGACAACGACCTCGACGGGTACAACGAGTGCGACCTCGACTGCGACGACTACGACCCCACCGCCTACCCGGGCGGGATCGAGGTCTGCGACGGCGTGGACAACGACTGCAACACGCTGATCGACGACGTGGACCAGGACGCGGACGGGTACTACTCGGACCAGTGCGGGGGCGACGACTGCGACGACTCCGAGGCGGGGGTCAACCCCGGCGAGGTGGAGATCCCGTACAACGGCATCGACGAGGACTGCACCGGCGCGGACCTGACCGACGTGGACGGCGACGGGTACGACGCGTGGTTCATGGGCGGCGACGACTGCAACGACGGCGACGCGGCCACCAACCCCGCGGCGGTCGAGACCTGCAACGGGATCGACGACGACTGCGACGGCGTGATGGACGAGGACACGGACTGCGCGGACGACGACGGCGACGGGTTCACCG
>CAZXHG010000481.1:0-3153 GCA_964639985.1 uncultured Rickettsiales bacterium | reverse complement strand
CACCCCCTTCCTACCGGAGTTACTTGTACCTGTCCCCGTATCGCCCCCAATCGCCTGACCGGATCTGCACGGTCCCCTCTCGATCTCCAAGGGTCGCGGCCCGTCGCCTGCTCCGCAGGCTCCGGGGATCCCACCGGTGGCTGGAGGCGATACAGGGGACACGCACAAGAAACCCCGGTGGGATGGGGGCCGCTCGAAACATCGGGGTGGGTTTCGTGTGCATGTCCCCACACGGAGGCGGTTCGGGGCAGGAGCGCTACCGCGTCTCCACCCGTGGGTCGCTCTTCATCGACTCGAGGTTTCGTTCGAGCTGGTGCTCGAACTCCGTCCAGTCGAACCGCTCCAGGTACCGCTCCGGCGGTGAGAACTGCAGGGTCAGCTGGCCCTGGGAGGCGTCCACGAACACGAGACCGAGGTGGTCGGCGTCGTTGAACGGGTCGAAGAACATGGACCGGAAGAACGGGGCGGGCGAGTCACCGAGGTTGTTCAGCACCAGCTTCTCGCGGTCGCGGCGGTGGTGGTCGCGCTTGCCCTTCTCGATCCCCCGCCGCAGCGCCCAGGTCAGCGCGCCCTTGAGGGGAAAGCGGCGGTAGAACTCGACGAACTCGTCCAGGTTGCGGGTGCCCAGGCCCAGCGAGGGATCCATGGCCGTGTAGAACCCGTCCGGCAGCATCTCCCACAGGAGCGCCTGCAGACCGGCGTTGCCGTAAGCCGGGTCGTGGATGTCGTGGTCGAGGCCCCGCTCCATGCGGAACGAGATGATCTCCATGGCCCGGTCCCGCGCGGCCACGTCGTGCACGGTCCTGGCCAGCCACAGCATGGCCGTCTCGGTGAACGGCAGCGACCGGGCGCGAGCCAGGTCCCGCAGCGGCGCGGCCGGCATGTCCACCCGGCGATAGGCCGCCCAGGGGGCCGTCCGCCGCTCCGCAGCAACCAGCCGGTCCTGCAGATCGCGGAACCACGCAGCACCGGCGGGATCGAGCGGCGCCTCGGCCGCATCGCCCTGCAACCGGCCATGCAGGGCCAGCAGCAGCTGCCGCGCGGTGTGACCGTGGCACAGGAAGTGGTCGAACAGCAGCACCAGTGCCAGCCCCTCGTCCGACGAGCACACCAGCAGCCGCCAGTGTCGGTCCCCCAGGCCCCGCTCCAGCAGCTCCCCGACGTGGCCGACGAGCGCACCGGGCTCCACCATGGACAGGGGCGCGCCGGGCGCCTCGCAGCGCTGCAGTCGCCGGATCAGGCCGAACCGCCGGGGCAGCGAGTAGCCCAGGCGGGGGAAGCGGTCCACCAGCAGCTCGTCCAGCACCAGCCCGACGTCGTCCACCTGCGCGCTGCACGGCGGCCCGCACACGGCGTACACCTGCACCTGTGGGATGGTCTCCCCGAAAAGGAGATCCACGGGGTGCATGGACAAGGTCGCTGGCAGGAGCACCCCGATATGATATCCAAGGAAGGAGCCGGGGCAATGCGCCCCAGGGAGGGATCATGAGATCACTGTTCGCCATGCTGGTCGCAGCGGCATTCGCGCTCCCCTCGGTCGCCGAGGCGGGCTGCAGCGTGCTGTCGCTGGAGGGCCAGACCCTGACCGTGGAGGAGTACGAGGCCGGATCGTGGCAGGCCGCGGCCGACGCCGCCCAGACCGCGTTCAACCGGGCCAAGGCAGCCGGCTCGTTCTTCGAGCGGGTCTACGGAGGCGGCTACAAGGTGCAAGCCCTGCGCGCGGACATGCAGCGTGCGGACGAGGAGTGGGAGGCCGCGCTGGCCGCCGCACACGAGGCCATGGCGCCCTTCGAGGGCACGTGCAGCGGCGAGCTGCTGGCCGACGTGCTGCGCAAGGCCGAGGGGTTCCGCACGCCGGAGCTGAACATGGTCAACGGCATGCTCGGCGGCAAGCCGCTGCAGGCGAGGCAGCAGCAGATGCACGAGGGCCGCGAGGACGACTACCGCCAGTACGAGCGCAAGCTGCTGTCGATCCTGGAGAATGCGGACGTGCAGACCGTGGGTTCGTCCGTGGACGAGGCCTCACCGACCGAGTAGCGGGCGTCAGCCCCGTCGGCGCCGCGCGACCAGCGCGGTCACGAGCGCCAGGCCCAGCGCGAGGCTCGATCCGGTGCGGGGCGAGTCGGCCACGCTGCATTCACAGTCGTAGCCCACCGCAGGCACGTCGTCGTCGTCATCCAGCGGCGGACGGGTGTCGTCGTCGTCGTCGTCGTCGGTGGTGTCGTCGTCGTCGTCGCCCGCGCAGTCCTCGTCGTCGAGGTCGGCCAGGCAGTCGCAGTCGTTGTCCACGCCGTCGTCACAGACCTCCTCGGCGCCCGGGTTGACGTCCGCGTCGGTGTCGTCGCAGTCCAGGTCCTCGTCCTCGCAGCTCCCGCAGCCCTCGAACCCGTCGCCGTCGTCGTCGATCTCCTCGTCGATGTCCTCGTCGCAGTCGTTGTCGATGCCGTCGCAGACCTCGTCGCCGCCCGGGTAGGCGGCCGCCTCGGCGTCGTCGCAGTCCCCGTCGCAGGAGGTCACGCCGTCGCCGTCCGCGTCGTCGAGGTTGAGGTCCGCGTCGGCGTCGTCGCAGTCCCCGTCGCAGACCATGGCGCCATCGCCGTCCTCGTCCACCTCGTCGTCCGGCACCACGTCGTCACAGTCGTTGTCGAGCTCATCGCACAGCTCGGTCGCGCCGGTGTACACGGTCGCGTCGTCGTCGTTGCAGTCCCCGTCGCACGGGCTCTGGCCGTCGCTGTCGAGATCCTCGTCCACCTGCTCGTCCACGGAGTCGTCGCAGTCGTTGTCCAGCCCGTCGCACTGCTCGGGCGCGCCCGGCCAGGTGTCGGCGTTGGTGTCGTCACAGTCGTCATCGCAGACCATGAATCCATCCTCGTCCTCGTCGAGCTCGTCCACGGGCAGGTCGCCGTCACAGTCGTTGTCCGCCCCGTCGCAGACCTCCGCGCCGCCGGGGTAGGCGGCAGCGTCCGCGTCGTCGCAGTCGTCGTCGCACTCACTGTAGCCGTCCCCGTCGTCGTCCACGGTCTCGAACGTGGCCGGATCGCAGTCGTCGTCGACGCCGTCGTTGCAGATCTCGATGGCGTCGGGGTGGATGTCCGGGTTCGCGTCGTCGCAGTCGTCGTCGCACTCGCTGAAGCCGTCCCCGTCGTCGTCCAC
>CAZXHG010000480.1:0-3161 GCA_964639985.1 uncultured Rickettsiales bacterium | reverse complement strand
GGTTGATGCCGAACAGGTTGTACTCGACCGGGTCCTCGGCCGTGGAGATGTTGGTCGTGCTCTTGTTGAGTTCGGACAGCACCGAGTACAGGGTCGTGGTCTTCCCGGACCCGGTGGGGCCGGTGATCAGGATCATGCCGTAGGGCTGGTAGATCGACTCCTTGAACTTCTCCAGCGCCCGCTCCTCGAACCCCAGCTTGGTCATGTCCAGCTGCAGGTTGGACTTGTCGAGCAGCCGCAGCACGACCTTCTCGCCCCAGATGGTGGGCAGGGTCGACACGCGAAAGTCCATCTCGCGGTTCTTGCCCAGCTTCATCTTGATGCGGCCGTCCTGGGGGAGCCGCCGCTCGGCGATGTCCAGGGAGGCCATGATCTTGAGGCGAGAGGTGATGGCGTGCTTGAGCTTCACCGGCGGCTTCATCACCTCGTAGAGCATGCCGTCGATGCGGTAGCGGATGCGGAAGTTCTTCTCGAACGGCTCGCAGTGGATGTCCGAGGCGTTCTTGCGGATGGCGTCCATCAGGATCAGGTTCACCAGCTTGATGACCGGCGCGTCACCCGCGGACTTCTCGAGGTCGAGGATGTTGAGGTCGTCCTCGTCCTCCTCGTCGAAGTCGATCTCGTCGTCCCCGAAGTCGTCCATCACGTCGTCGAAGTTGACGGACTGGTTGTAGTACTTCTCCTCGGCCTCCTCGAGGGCGTCCTCCGAGGCGACCACGACCTCGACGTTGTACCCGGTGAGGAACTTGATGTCGTCGACGGCGAAGATGTTGGACGGGTCGGCCATGGCCACGATGAGGGTGGAGCCGGTGCGGTTGACCGGGATCACCTTGTGCTTGTGCACCACCTCGCGGGGGATCAGCGCGATCGTCTCGTTGTCGATGTCGAACTCGCGCAGATCGATGGCCGGGACGCCGTACTGCTTGCTGAGGAAGGCCGTCAGCTCGTTCTCTTCGAGGAAACCCAGCTTCGCCAGCTCGGCGCCGAGGCGGCCGCCGTGCTTCTTGGTCTCCTCCATCGCCTGCTGCAGCTGCAGCGGCGTGATCAGCTCCTCGCGGACGAGCAGTTCGCCGAGCCGGTCCGATTCAGCCATGCGTTCTGTATCCTCTTGCCTCAGGCAACGTGTGTGAGCGTGCGCACGTACGCAGTCATGTGAAGTCGCTCGCTGCTTGAAATTCTGCTATCCGGGGGGGGGGGCGGCCAGCAGGTCCACCCCCCCGAGGACGGGGCGAACACCCGTCGCTGCGGTATAGTGGTCGCCTGGAGAGCGACGATGTCCGAGACGGCACGCATGACCACCGATCCTTCCCGCGTCAACCGGCTGCTGGCCATCGTCTGTGACGTGGACGGCACGCTGACCGACGGCAGCATCCTGCTGGGGCCCCAGGGCGAGGAGCTGAAGCGCTTCGACGTGCACGACGGCCTGGGCGTGGCCATGGCCCTTCGCGCAGGACTGCGGGTGTTCTTCCTGTCCAGTCGCCTGGGCCCGGCCACGCGCCGGCGCGCCCGCGAGCTGGGCGTGACCGAGGCCATCCCCGCGCACCCCGACAAGGTGACCGCGTTCGACGAGCTGCTGGCGAGGCACAAGCTGAAGGACAAGCACGTGTGCTACGTGGGCGACGACCTGACCGACATGATGCTGGTCAGACGGGTCGGGCTGGGCGTGGCCGTGGGCAGCGCTCATGAGCTGCTGCGCGACGCAGCCGACCTGGTCACGGAGCGCGACGGCGGTCACGGCGCGGTACGCGAGCTGGTGGAGCTGATCCTGCAGGTCCGAGGTGACTGGGAGCGCATCGTGCGGGACATGGACCCGGATTTCACCGGCGAGCTCTAGCGCGGTTCGATCCCCCGCCCTACACCAACGGAATCATGTCACGCCGCCTGTACCTGCTCGCCGCCTGTCGCTACTGCAAGCCCAGCGAGGTGCTGTGCTCGCAGGTGGTGGAGCTCGCCGGGCGCAACGGGCACGAGGTGGTGGGCACACTGGCCGCGGCCGACCTGGTCCTGGTCAGCACCTGCGGATTCGACGACATCCGCGAGGGCATCTCCCTGCAGCTGCTGCAGCGGGCGTTCGCCGAACGCGTCGAGGGCGCGCAGGTCGTGGCCATGGGCTGCCTCAACCGGATCGACCGCGAGCTGTTGCGCGGCCGCTTCGCCGATCTGCTGCTGGTGGACGACCTGGCCGCCCTGGAGGCGCTGCTGCCCGGCGACACGGGCGCGGCCGACATCCCGGACGCGTGGTGCGACGACGGCATCTACCGCCACATCCACTACCTCGAGGACGGCGACGAGGAGACCTTCTCGCTCCCGTCGCGGGCCTTCCTGGCAGGCATGGACGTGGGCATCGCCGTCAACCGGCGGGTCGGGTTGCGCCGGCTCGAGGCGCTGCACCTGGAGCAGATCCGCGAGCAGCTGTCCTACGGCTCCAAGCTGAGCGTGCAGATCGGCTCGGGCTGCACCGGCCACTGCGCGTACTGCGTGATCAAGCTGGCCAAGGGCGCCCCGCGTTCACGCCCGGTGCAGCACGTGCTGGACGACATCCGCCAGCACCACCGCGGCCAGCGGTTCGTGCAACTGGTGGCCGACGACTGCGGCAGCTTCGGCGTGGACAGCGGCTCGTCCCTGTTCGAGCTGGTGGACGCGATCAGTGGTGAGTTCCCGGACCTGCCGCTGACGCTGACCTACGTCAATCCGCTGTGGCTCGAGCGGCAGCGGCACGAGTACATGCGCATGTTCGGCCGCGCTCGCATCAACAGCGTCAACATCTCGCTGCAGTCGGGCTCGGACCGCATGATCCAGGCCATGAACCGCCACTACGGCGCCGGGCCGGTGCTGGACTTCATCGACGAGCTCGAGCGCGTGTCCCCGTCCACGATGGTCTACACCCACCTCCTGGTCGGCTACCCCGGCGAGACCTGGTCCGACTTCTGGAAGACGGCCCGCGCCTCGGACCACTTCCACTCCATGGCCGTGTTCGTGTACTCCCGCCGCAAGGGCTCGGCCGCCTTCGACCTCGACGACGACGTGCCGGCACGAGTCAAGAAGCTACGCCGCCGCCTGCTCCACACCCGCTACGCCGCGCGGGTGGCCAAGCGCGCGCTGGTCGGCTAGCAGCGTTCGGCATTAGTCCGTTTTCCTTCGCTTCGCTCTACGACTTCGGG
>CAZXHG010000479.1:0-3181 GCA_964639985.1 uncultured Rickettsiales bacterium | reverse complement strand
GGTGCTTGGTCACTCCATTCGATGAGGACGACCGGCGGGGTTCTCCCTGCAGACGACACGGACACAATGGCTGTGTGTTTCAACAACGAGGTTTGGGTGGCGTACTCCGGACGGCCCCTTGGCTTGGCGAAGTTCGCCGGTGGAAAGTGGTCGTCCGTGGGCTTGGCTGAAGGATTGCCGAATCTCGTTGTGAACGACATCCAGCCCACGACAAATGGATGTGTCGTGAGCACAGAAGGGGGGGTCGCGGTGTTCACCGCAACTGGTGTTCAGCAGTTCACCTCCGGCTTCACCAACGGACTACGGCGTCAGCCTTCGGTTGGATAGCGGCAACGCCCTGATCTAACACGCCTTTCCCCCCGGAGCAGGGTCCTGCTTGTATCACCGGTATCGTGAGGGAGGCAGCCTAAGTCCTTGATTTCTGGTGAGCGGATGTGGTGCATCGGTCTCCTGTGTGATACAACCAGGCCTCAAAGGGCCGCGGTGGTCCTGGTTGTATCAGGTGGTGCCATGCAGTCCAAGGATGAAGCCCATGCCAAGTTGCGGAGACTGTTCCGACGAGGTCGGGTTGCGGAGCTCGCAGACCTGTGCGACGCACTCGGAACGCAGTCGCGCATGACTGTGTTCCGGCGCTTGCGGGAACTCGGCTACAGCACGAGCTACACCCACGGCGGCCGGTACTACGGTCTTACGGAGCTCCTCGAGTTCGACGACCGGGGTCTCTGGTTCTACCGGGACGTCGGCTTCAGCCGGGCCGGCACCCTCAAGGAGACGGTCACGGAGCAGATCGACGCGGCCCCGGATGGTCGCACCCACTCCGAGCTACGGAACCTGCTGCGAGTGCGCGTACAGAACACGTTGCTGGAGCTGTTTCGGCAGGGCCGCGTCGGCCGAGCGCTCCATGAGGGTGTGCTCCTGTACGTCAGCGCCCAGCCCGAGCGGGGCGCAGGGCAGATCGAGGCCCGGCGGGAGGGCGACCGGGCAGTCGCCGAGATCTTCGAAGAGCCGACGGCCGAGGAGACGATCGAGGTACTGGCGGAGGCCCTGCGAGGCACTGCCGACATCCCATCGGCGGCGGAGGTTTCCAGGCGACTGGCCGCTCGCGACATGCAGGTCGGTCCTGGCCGCGTCCAGAGGGTGTTCGCGTCGCAGGGCCTGGTGCCGGGAAAAAAAACGGCGCCGGCCACCTGAACGCCCTTGCGAAGGTCAGGAGCCTGCTGCGGTCCACGCAGAAGCGATCTGGACAGCAGATGCGGAGCCTCCGATCCGTTCCGGTCAGCGTGGCCGAGGAGCCCGGCCTTTGCCCCGTCTGCGCGGGACCTTTCGGTGTCCAGAAGACGGTGCCTCGTTCGGGCCGGACCTTGGAGCACGGCTCGTTCGAGGCCCGCGAAACGGTCCACTACTGCCTTGCCGGATGCCGGTGGCCCTCGGGGGCCAAAGTCATACGACGGGCCGCATGTTTGTCGGAAGGCCTTCCTCCCCGGCAGACGGTGGGTTACGACGTGCTCGTCTTCGTTGGCCTGAGTCGCATTCTGCATCATCGACAGCGTGAGGAGATCCGCGAGGCGCTGCGGTCCGAGTATGGCGTCGTGGTCTCCACCGGCGAGGTCAGCGCCCTGCAGCAGCGGTTCGTAGCCTATCTCCAACGGTTGCACGCCGCCTGCCAGGACTCCATTCGTCGGTTCTTCGAGAACGACGGAGGCTGGCCGCTACATATCGACGCAACGGGCGAAGACGGCCGGGGCACGCTGCTGATCGCATACGCGGGCTGGCGCCGGTGGGTCCTGGGCGCCTGGAAGATCCCCACCGAGAACGCCGAGGCCATCTTGCCCTGCCTACGCCAAGTGGCCGAGTGCTTCGGCCCCCCGGTGGCAGTCGTGCGCGACCTCGGGCGGGCCATGAAGAAGGCCGTCCTCGCATTCGTGGCCAAGCAGGACGAGGGAATTCCCGTGCTGGCCTGCCATCAGCACTTCCTGGCTGACGTGGGCGACGATCTGCTCAAGCCCGGCCATACGAAGCTCAAGGAGCTGTTTCGCCGCTTCAAGGTCCGCTCCGGCCTGCGCACGTTGGCCCGTGACCTCGGCCGCAAGCTCGGTGAGGACATCGACCCGGCGCGGACCGAGGTGGCGGCTTGGCAGAACGAGACCGACACGGGGCATGGGGTACCCGAAGGAAGCGCCGGCCTGGCCGTCGTCCGAGCCCTGGCCCAGTGGGTCCTCGACTTCGCCGCGGACGGCGACGATCTGGGCCTACCCTTCGACCGGCCCAACCTCGACCTGTTCGACCGTTGCATCGAGGTCCGTCGTGCCGTCGATGCCTTTCTACGACATCCTCCCGATGACCGACGCGTCCACCGGGTGCTCCTTCGACTTCGCCGGTGTCTCGATCCCGTCGTCTCCGAGGTGCCGTTCTCGAAGGTGGCAGGGACCTTGCGTTGGCGAGCCCGTGTCTTCGACGAACTGCGTGGAGCTCTACGCCTCGTAGAGAAGCCCAAGGGGCGCAACGAAGCGGCCGCCGCTCCGCCCGATCCGGTCCCCGCCGTTCGGGCGATGGCGGAGTTGCAGGACATCCGGAAGGCCGTCGAGGTGCTGGTCGCGGGTCTACGGGAACGTCGCCCCCAACGCGGGCCGGCCACGGATCGCCGTGAGGCCATCGACATCATACTCAGACACATCGAGGACCACGGCCCCACCCTGTGGGGTCATGTCATCACCCTACCGCAGGAAACCGGGGGCGGGATCCGCATCGTCGATCGGACCAACTGCCGGCTGGAGTCCTTCAATGGCGAGATCAAGCGCGGCGAGCGCCGTCGCTCCGGTCGCAAGAAACTGACCCAGGACTTGGAGAACCTACCGGCGGGGGCGCCGTTGGCCTTCAACCTCAAGGACCCCGACTACGTGAAGATCCTCTGCGGTTCCCTCGAGCGTCTCCCCTCCGCGTTCGCCGCCCTCGACGCCGATGCCCGGACTCGAAGGCTCGATGGCGTGCCGACAGACTCCACACCTGCGCTCTTCGCCTCGCCCACCTCCGTCCAAACGGCGGCACTTCCGAAGCGAGACCGCGTCCTTGTACGGGCCGACGGCATGGGAAGGCGCATCCGCAACGCCGCGAAGAGCCGAGCGCCTCGGACGGCCGCACGGCCCGCCTGAAGGTCCAGCCCAACCGAAGGCTGACGCCGTAG
>CAZXHG010000478.1:0-3268 GCA_964639985.1 uncultured Rickettsiales bacterium | reverse complement strand
TGGTGGCGGAGGGGGCGTGCCATGCAGGGGGGTAGAGCATGGGGTGTGCCAGCTCAGGTGCTTGATTGATAACTAACTGGAAACACTGACGAAAGTCGGCCCTTTCGAGGTCGGTGGGGAAGCTCGCATCTGGGCCGACCGTCCGGAAATCGAACGCACCGTCCGGATTTCGAACGGGTGGGGCGGCGTGGACTGCGGAGCTAGTGGATCGTGTACTCGAGCACCATCGGCGCGCCCCCACGGACGATTTCCAGCTGTAGACCGGACAGGGTCGTGAGCTCGTCCATCCGCCCCAGCAGGGCCGCGGGGTCGATGGGCGCTCCGTCCACCTTCGTGATCACGTCGTTATCCCGCAGCCCCAGGACCTGCGCCGCGCTCCCACGGCGGATGCGGAAGATCCTGTAGCCCTGCAGTGCGCCGTCCTTGAAGTCGGCCGTCACCCGCGCCCCCTTCGTCAGCTCGTCGAGGTTGGCCAGCGCTCGGCTGATCGCCCCTCCCGTGACCTCGAAGTGCTCGTCGTCCACCCGGGTCACGCCCTCTCGCCAGTCGATCCGTGAAGGACCAGGGATTCGCACCGAACTGGACGTCGGCTCTCCTCCTGCGCCCATCACCAGGACCTCTCGCACGCCGTCCTCCCTCACCAGGAAGACCCGTCCTCGCCCGATCTCCTGGACCGTGCCCCGGCCCACCTGGTCACCGATCGCGTACACGCGAGGCGGCGCGTCCTCCACGGCGATCAGGGCACTCGAGAGGGCGGGCCGCGCTGCCACGGTCGTTATGAGGAGCTCGGCGTCGAGATCGGCCCGGCGGACCGCGGTCGGATCACCTCCGCTCTCTCCTGCGCCCAGCAGCGCACCGGCAGGTTCCATGTAGGCTTCCAACCTGGCTGGCCCTGAATCCATCTCCGCCACATCGACCGAGGCCGGCCGGGGGCCCAACACCGACGCCACCTCGATGCGAAGCGAGCGTTGCGTGACGCCGACCCACCCGATCCCACAGGTGAGTACCGTCGCCACCAGGCTGGCCGCGATCCATCTCGTCCAGTCCATCCGACACCTCCTCGGCGAGGTTCGTAGCAAGTCCCGGGCCAGGAGTCGTCGACCGAGGTATGGCGCGTTCGCCTCGCAGACGGACGCCCTCCAGAGCGACAAGGTGGCAAACGGATGGGGAAACCCGTGACAAAGAGTCACGCGTCCAGGGCTGCCGACCATCGAACGGTCGGGGCGCTGGTATCCTTCCCGCCCGAGGAGACACGCCATGCGCCATGCCCTGTATTGCCTCCCGTTCGTACTGATCGCGTGTGGATCGGGCGAGGTGGTGGACGTCGCGCCGGTGGAGGGGGCCGAGCCCTCCTCGTCGTCCGCCCTGACACCCGTCGCATCGGTCGAACTCACGGCCGAGCTGGCCCACGCCTATGCGGAGCTGGCGCTACACTGCGTGGACACGGAGTACCCCAACAAGACGGGACAGGTGCTGGCCGGCGACGACGAGGTGTTGCCGCCGCGGGCGCTGCACCCGGCGTTCTACGGGTGCTTCGACTGGCACTCGTCGGTGCACGGGCACTGGGCGTTGGTGCGGCAGCTGCGCGTGGTGCCTGACCACCCGGACCAGGAGGCCATCCGGGCTGCGCTGGACAGGCACCTCACGGTCGCGGCGATCGCGGGGGAGGTGGCCTACTTCGAGCAGGCGCATCACCGAACGTACGAGCGGCCCTACGGCTGGGCGTGGCTGCTGCGGCTCGCGGCCGAGTTGCACGCCTCGGACGATCCAGATGCGACGCGTTGGGCGGCCGCGCTGCAGCCGCTGGAGCAGGTGATCGTGCGGCGGCTGACCGCGTTCCTGCCGCTGCAGAATCACCCGATACGCGTGGGGACCCACTCGTCCACGGCCTACGCACTGACCCACGCCCTGGACTATGCGCGCGAGGTGGGCGACGAGGAACTGGAGTCGCTCATCGTGCGGCAATCGCGCGACTACTACCTCGACGACCGCGACTGCCCGCTGGACTACGAGCCATCGGGCGCGGACTTCCTCTCCCCCTGCCTGGAGGAGGCGGACCTGATGCGGCGAGTGCTGCCCCCGGCCGAGTTCGAGCCATGGCTGGCTGGGTTCATGCCGTCCCTCTTCGCCACCCCGCCGGTGGTGCCCTTGCATCCGGCCGAGGTGCTCGACCTGTCCGATCCCAAGCTGATCCACCTGGTGGGGCTCAACTTGTCGAGGGCGTGGTGTCTCGAGGGGCTGGCCGCGACCCTGGGCCCGGACCACCCGGCCCAGGGCGCCCTGCTGACCTCGGCCGGGGCGCACACGGCCGCCGGCATGGCCCTGGTGAGCACCGGAGAGTATGGCGGCGAGCACTGGCTGGCCACCTACGCGGTCTATCTACTGACCTTCTGAGCTGGGTCCGTCCACGAACCTGAGCACCGGGCGGGCCCGACCGGTGAGGCGCCGGTAACGTCGCGAACTACGGCCCACCGCGACCACGGCCCTCACGGTCTCGTGGTCCGGAATACCGGCGGCCGCTCGTACCCCGGCGTCGCGGCGCAGCGCCTGCACCGCGTACCCCACCAGGCAAGTGCCGTACCCCATGGCGTGGGCGGCCAGGAGGATGTTCTGCGTGGCCAGCAGGGCGTCATCCCCGGGCGTGGAGCCGCCGGGGCGCGAGCTCACCACGATCACGGCCGGCGCGCCGTGGAACAGCCGGTCCCGGCCCGTGCGGTGGTACTCCTCGATGCGCTCGGACACGCGCTCGTGGTACTGCCGCCAGTAGGTGCCCAGGGGATCGCCCTTGACGAAACGCGAGCCCAGCCGCGCCAGCGGATTGGCAGCCAGCTTGTCGATGCGCTCGAAGAACGCGAGCACGGCGGCGCCCAGGGCCTGCACGGCGTCCCGGGTGGGCAGCACGGTGAACGACCAGGCCTGGCGGTTGGTGCCGGAGGGCGCGGTCGCGCCGAGGGTGACGAGGTCTTGCAGCACCTCGCGCGGGACCGGATCGTCCTCGTAGGCGCGGAACGAGCGACGGGAACGCAGGAGCTGAACCAGGGCCCCGCTGTCGAAGTCCCCGGGGGGAAGCCAGGTCTCCGGCGGTTCGAGCGTGTGCAGCCGCAGGGCGTCCTCGTCCACGAACGTCACCTCGAGCGCGTCCACCGGGCAGACCGCGGCGCAGTGCTCGCAACCGAGGCAGTGCTCGCCCCGCGCCTCGGTGAGGTCGTCGACCTGGACCAGGGTGTCCGTGGGGCACACCTCCACGCACGTGCCGCAGCCCGTGCAG
>CAZXHG010000477.1:0-3274 GCA_964639985.1 uncultured Rickettsiales bacterium | reverse complement strand
CGCGGGCGGCTGCCCGGGGCGCCGGGCGGGGGGCCGCCCCGGGGCGGGCGGGGCGGCTATTCCGCGAGCGTCTTGTCGAGCCAGCTCAGCAGCGGAGGCAACGAGTCTTCGACCGTGGACCAGACCAGATCCAGGTCGACCCGATGGTAGGCGTGGATGAGGATGTCCCTCATCCCGGTCATCTCGCTCCACGGCTGCTCGGAGTGTTGCTCGCGGAAGTCCTGCGGCAGCTGCTTGGCTGCCTCGCCGATGACCTCGAGATTGCGGATCACCGCAGCCTGGACCATGGGTGACGAGCGGAACTCCTCCTCGCCACCGGACGTGAACTCCCGGATCTGGACGATCGCATCGCGGATGTGACGCAGGTATACGTCCGGGGTCTTCAAGCCGCCTCCGGATCCAGCGGGATGGCCTCGGCTAGGATACGGTCCTTCAGATACGGGCTGAGCGCGCCCTCGGTGACCACGTCGACCTGGCACCCCAAGAGGTTCTCAAGCTCCTGTCGGAATCCAGCCAGATCCCAGAGGGTACGCCCGGCTTCCATCCGGACCAGCAGATCGAGATCGCTCCCCTCGTGGGCTTCGCCGGTCGCCCTCGATCCGAAGACACGGATATTCAGCACGCCGTGTTCGCCAGCGATCTCGCTGATGCGAGTCAGAAGAGCTGGGGTCAGATCATCCATGCAATGACTCCATGCATGATTCTATCAGGTCGTCCGGGAAGGTCCCACGAATGAGCTGGACCACCCCAGTCCGGAATCCGGTCAGGGAATCCGGTCACCTGGTCCGATTTCCGGACGGTCCGAAGCTCTGGACCCACCCCAGGACCCAGGACGACGACCGACCTGATCGGCTCTCGTCTCTCCGTTGACCCCCCGTCCGCTCGCTTCCATCGCCCGTTTGGCCCGGCCCTTGCTCCTGCTGGCCGGCCGTGGCTTCCCCTCATACCGCTCTCCCGGGTCGTAACGCACCGTGGCAGGCCCATCGGTGGCCGGACGGGCGTCCCATCGTCCGTGCTGGCGGTGACAAGCCCACCTACCGGCCCCGTGACCCCCGCCGCACTCCCCTGTACCGCCTGCTGGTGGATCACCTCGAGACCTTCGAGGCGGTGTACGAAGATCGTTACGAGGGCGTCTATGGCCCCCTCGGTCCGCATGTCGCCCGGCAAATTCAGGCGTACCGTGAGTGCGGGTTGTTCAGTGCGGGATGCGTGAAGGTCCAGTGCCCCGATTGTGGGCACTCGTTCATCCTGCCGTTTTCCTGCAAGGTGCGCTTTCTTTGCCCGTCGTGCCATCAGCGCAAGGCCACACTCTGGGCCGAGTGGTTGGTCGAGGAGATCCTGGCCGAGGTCACCCACCGCCAGTGGGTGTTTTCAGTTCCCAAGCGGATCCGACCTTTCTTCCGCCACGACCCCACCCTGCTCGGCCAGCTGTCCCGCCTGTCGGCCAAGGTGCTCACCGACTTCTTCTCCGAGGCGATCGGCCCGACCGACATGAAGCCGGGCATCGTGTCGGTGCTGCAGACGTTCAACTCCGACCTCACCTACAATCCCCACCCCCACCTGATCGCCACCGACGGTGTCCTGGGGCCTGACGGTTCCTTCATACGGGTCTCGATCGACCGCAAGCATGACCTGGAGATGATCGCCGAGCATTTCCGTCGCGAGGTGCTGTCCCTGCTGGTGGCCCGGGATCTGCTCACCCCCGACGACGTCGAGAACATGCTGTCGTGGCGTCACAGTGGCTTCAACGTCCACAACGATGTCACGATCTATCCCGGTGACCGGGAGGGGCTGATCGACCTCGCCAAATACCTGGCCAGGCCACCGATAGCCCTGTCCCGCATGCGGTACGGCGGCGAACGCGACCCCCTGGTTCGTATCCGCCTCAAGCGCCCTCACTGGCGTACGGGCAGCCGGGAGATCTCCTTCGAACCCTTGGAGTTCCTGGCTCGTCTTCTCCAGCACATCCCCCCGCTGGGGTTCAAGGCCTGGAGGCAGTACGGCGCCTACTCTGCCGTCGTTCGCGCGCGATGGAGAGCCGACGAGGAGGCCGCGCAACCCGAATCCGAACCCGCGCCCCCGCCCGAAACCCCCGGCCGCAAGCAGTGCTCGTCCGCCTGGGCCGCACTGCTCTCCCGGACGTGGGGGTTCGATCCCCTGGAATGCCCTGACTGCGGGGGGCGGCTGGAGATCGTCACCGCCGTTTTCGACGCCGACTCTCTCCAGCGCATCACCGAGCACTACGGCCTCGATAGCGAGATCCCCGAGCTCAATCCCGCTCGCGCGCCGCCATGGCACCAGGAGGGCCTGGACCTGGAGATCGTGCCCAACGACGAGTTCGACTGCGTCGATCCCGAGCCCGACGAGCAGGCCTACTTCGTGGACGACCCTGGCGACGACGAGTTCACCGACGTCGAGGTCGCCTGACCAGCCACTCCGGCCGGTACGCTGGCCGACGACCCCACCCCTGCGCCTGCTCCAATCCTGTGCGTCGTCCTGGAGGTTCCTTCGTGATTACGGGATGTTGTGAGATTCTGGGTGGAGTTGCTCGCCGAAACCAGCCGTCCTCGCCAAAGGTCGGCGGGTTCGCGGACACGCCGCGCCCTGGGCCTCGGCTCATGCGCGCGCCGATCGCCGGTTCGAGATCGGTCCACGGGAGGGTTCAGGGGCGGCGCGTGCCCAATTCTCGCCTGGGAAGGCTGTCTTGACGCGGGTACGATCTCCGAGAAGGAGGATCTGGGCGTGATCGGGGCGGTGGCGAGCGGAGCAATTTCCTACCGCTTGCGCGGACGTCAGCCACCCCCACAGCACCGCGAACACCACCAGGGTGCTGCTCCGAGCGCCCGCTGGATCGTCGGGCGGACGGCTGTGGCACGTGGCTCCCGTGACCGTGTCCAGCCAGCGGCGCTTGTGTACGCGCATCCGTCGGACGGCACCGTCCACGAGCATCCACAGGCCCACCGCGAAGTAGCCGTGGGCGTGCCAGGTAGGGCCGGGTCGCGCGCCGTCGTACTGGAGATCACCATCGCCACGAACGCGATACGCGTCGCTGACCTGGAACAGGCCGCGCTGCCCCCAGGGGCCCTGGCCTGGGCCCCTGGGGGCGGTGGCGAATCGGGACGATGGGGTGGACACCTGACCGGTATCCCACCCAGAGACGTGGGAAGGAAAGCTGGGATCAGGAGGCGTCTACGTGGGCTTGGTCAGAGGGATGGGACACCCGACCCCAGGCCCAACGATTGCAGGACACGCTTGTGCGCCACGCTCGAAGGGG
>CAZXHG010000476.1:0-3278 GCA_964639985.1 uncultured Rickettsiales bacterium | reverse complement strand
CGTCGTCGTCGTAGTAGTCGGTGCCCTCGTCGACCAGGCCGTCGCAGTCGTTGTCGATGTGATCGGCCAGCTCGGGCGCGCCCGGGTACGTGTCGGCGTGGGCGTCGTCGCAGTCGCCCTCGTCCACGGTGTAGCCGTCGCCGTCCTCGTCGTCGGGCGTGCATTCCCACAGCCAGGTGACCGTGATCCAGTCGTTGGCCAGGTAGGCCAGGCCCATGGCCGCGGCCACGTCGATGGCCTGGTCCAGGGCCGCGGGGTTGGTCACGGTGCGGCCGTACTGGTCCAGGCCGCCGTTGTAGCCGTCGTAGTAGGCGGCCTCGGCCTCGGGGTAGCCCTGGGGGAGATCCGTCCACATGCGGCGCGGGCGGGGGCCGGTGGCGGCGTTCCAGTAGTTGTCGTCGATGTTCCACGGGCCCACGTCGCCGACCCAGATGGTGAGGGTGTAGCCGGCGCGGTCCAGGTACACCTCGTAGTCGCTCAGGTGGTAGCCCGACTCGTTGGACCAGCCCAGGTTGGCGAACTTCACGCACCAGTCCGGGATGGCCACCTCCCACGACGTGTTGGCGTTGTACTGCGTGCCGTAGACCTCGTAGGTCAGGCAGTCGCGGGAGCCGCTGGGGGGGGCCGGGCCGGTGCGGGCCGCGTCCGTGTCGAACATCACCTGCAGCTCGTCGAGGAAGCCGGTCCAGCGGGGGCCCATCAGCAGCTGCAGCTCGGCGTGGGAGCGGGCGGCGCGCGCGGCCACGGCCGCGTTCCAGTCGGTCACGGCCACGTCCTGCTGGTGCAGGTCGCGGTCGAACAGCCGTTCGTCCGTGGCGATGCGCCACAGGGCGTCGACCTCGGTGTCGGTGAGGTCGAGCTCGTGGGCCAGTTCGTCCACGCGGCCGTCGGTGTCGAGGATGACCGAGAGCACGGGCTTGAGCTGCAGGGCCTCGTCCACGGGCAGGGGATCGCCGGGCGATGCCGAGGCCGGGGCCAGGGCCAGGAGCGCCGTCAGGGCTGCGATGGGGGGAGCGAGGTCCACGGGCGCCATGTTACCTCACGTGCGCCCGTCCACGGATCACAACGTACCGGGATCCACGGCGTGGCCCACGAAAAGCCACTGGGTCATCACGTGACCGCCGAAGTCCGTGAAGTACTCGGTGACGAACGAGGGCCCCGAGTTCCCGGAGCTGTTGCCCGGGTCGTCGGGATCGGGGTGGGAGTCGCCGGAGCCCTGGCACCCGTAGTAGCGCAGGCCGGCGCGGTGCATGCCGTCCCACACCCAGTCCACGAAGATCACGGAGTGGCCCGAGCCGGTGTCCCGCGACAGGTTGACGAAGTCGCCGGTCTCGGCCTCGTCCCAGTCCTCCTCGTACAGGTTGTAGCCGATGCCCGCGTACTCGAACGCGTCGGCCGCGCTGGCGTAGTAGGTCACACCGAAGCCCTGCCAGAACTGGTAGAAGTCGCCCACGTCCACGTCGTCCCAGGTCAGGTCGCCGTACTGCTGACTGGACGGCATGCCGTTGTCCGCCTGCCAGCGCTCGTAGGCGTCGAGGAACACCTCGAGCGTGTGGCCGGAGCAGAAGCAGTCGAGGCCGCCGTCGAACACCTGCTCGCCCAGGTACCAGCCGCCCCAGATCTGGCCCCACATGTCACCGCACTCGTCGCCGTAGTACGACCAGCAGTAGGGATAGGTCCCGTCCTTGGGATACATGGACCCGTCGTTGATCGCCTCGGCCACGTAGCGGTTGAACCCGGACTGCGCAGTCAGCAGCCCGTCCGCGGGCACGAAGCTGACCTGATCGGTGTCCACCTCGTCGCCGTGGGTGTCGTAGCCGATCAGGTCGACCGTGCGGGTGAAGTTGACCCCCGCGAAGTCGTAGGTGTGCTCGTGCACGCCCGGGGACACCGGGATGGGGGCGTCCTGCAGCGGCCACTCCTCGCAGAGGAACTCCACGGTCACGACCTCGTCACCGACCACCTCGAACTCGAAGGTGACCGGGTCGGGCGCCTGGTCGTCCTCCTGCGGGTAGAGGATCGTCACGCCGGCGCCCGGGTCATCGTCGTCGTCCGACACGTCGTCGTCGTCCGACACGTCGTCGTCGTCCGACACGTCGTCATCTGCGGGCTGCCCCGGTGGTCGGGGTGTAGCGCCGTCGTGCATCTCCTCGGGCACGCAGCCGGGAATCGCGATGGCGAGGGCGATCAGCCACGACAGGACGATCCGATGCACGGCACCACCTCCGGCCGGCACCATAGCATGGCCATGGTAGTCTGCCCCCGAGGGAGGAACCGCCATGTCCCGCATCACACCATGGGTGCTGTTCGCTGCGCTGGGCCTCGTCGCCGCCGGCTGCCCCCAGGAGTTCGGCGACGACGACACGCTGCCCGCCGATGACGACGACACCGTCCCCGACGACGACGACACCACACCCGGGGACGACGACGACACCATCCCCGGGGACGACGACGACACCACCGGCGCCTGCGACGGCCACTGCACCAATGGCGTACACGACTGCGGCGAGACCCATACCGACTGCGGGGGCGACTGCGATCCCTGCCTCGAGGTCGAGCTGTACTCCGGCTGGGACGGCACCTTCCCCACCGTGGCCGCGACCGCGGACAAGGTGGTGGTCGCCTGGCTGGCCGGCGGCGTGCAGTACGCCTGCCGCGACGCCCACGGCTGGGCCGCGGTGCACGAGGTGCCCGTGGGCTTGAGCTGGGGCAAGTCCACCCGCGCCCAGGCCGACGCGGCCGGTCGGATCCACCTGGTGGTCACCGAGGGCGGCGGCAACGACATCCGCTACGCGGTCCTCTCTTCCGATCCCTTGTGCGCGGACGCCACCTGGTCGGCCGCCGAGTCCCTGGCCGACCCGGCCCTGGGCGGACGCTACCCCAACGTGGCCATCGACACCGGCGACGACCCCCACGTGGTGTGGCACGACCACGACTACACGCAGGTCTACTACCGCCGCGCCAGCGGCGGGCAGTGGCAGCCCATCGCCCAGGTCACCACCACCGAGTGGGACTCCCGCTACCCGGACGTGGCCGTGGCCGGCACCGACGCCCACGTGATCTACGAGCAGGACGACGCCAGCTACGCCAACTGCCTCCCCCACCACACCGCGTGGGACGGCGGGGCCTGGTCCACCCCCTTCGAGCTGGTCGACTCCTACCACTCCTGGCCCCAGGTGGTGGCCGAGGCCGACGGCCACGCGCACGTGATCTACACCGACCGCTTCGCCACCCGACACGTCAAGTACCGCCACCACGCCGGCGGCGCGTGGGGCGGC
>CAZXHG010000475.1:0-3280 GCA_964639985.1 uncultured Rickettsiales bacterium | reverse complement strand
CCCCCCCCCCCCGCCCCCCCCCCCCCCCCCCCCCCCCCCCCCCCCCCCCCCCCGCGCCGGCAATCACATGCCCTTGAACGGGTTCATGCCGATCTCCTCGATCAGCTCGTCGAACTCGTTCATCACCTCGACCACCTTGTCGGCGTCGGTGATGTCCACCTGGTGCAGCGCCACGCGCTCGTTCTCCATGGACATCGACTCCAGCGTCTCCTTGACGTTGGAACCACGTGCGTTCATGAGCTCGCTGCCCTTGACGTAGTGGCACTGGTAGTCGTCACCGTACTTGCAGCCGAACATGATCACGCCGTCGAACCCGGCCGAGATGGCCTCCTTGATCCACACGACATTGACCGAGCCCAGGCAGCGCACGGAGATGATGCGCACGAAGGCGCTGTAGTCCATGCCCTTTTGCGCGGCGAGCTCCAGCGCCGGGATGGCGTCGTTCTCGCAGGCCAGCACCAGGATGCGGGGCTTCTCGTCCCACTCGTCCGGCACCTCGCAGGCCTTGACCATGTCGGCCATCATCGGCACCGCGTAGTCCGGGAAGTTGATGATGCGCTCCGGGCAGGCGCCCAGGCAGATGCCGCAGCGCCGGCAACGGGTGACGCTGTACTCGGGCGTGCCCTTGTCGTCCTCGTTGATGGCGCCGAACGGGCACTCCTCGGTGCACCGCTTGCACTGGGTGCAGCGCATCAGGGCGAAATCGGGGATCGCCAGATCACCCGCCCGCGGGTGCACGGTCTCGCCGCGGGACAGCATCTCCACGCTCTGGATGGCCTTGAGCGTGGCGCCCATCGCGTCCTCGACCGCGCTGGCACTGTCCATGGGAGACCGCACCGTCCCGGCTGCGTAGATGCCCGTGCGGCGGGTCTCGTACGGGAAACAGATGAAGTGGGAGTCCGGGTAGCCGTTGGTCAGGACCGGCATGTCCGGGCCCTGGCGGTAGTTGAGGTTGAGGATCTCGGTGCCCGCGAAAGGCGCCAGCTCACCCTCGACCAGCCCCTTGGCCTCCTCGAACTTGGCGTTGTCCGGGCCCTCGTCGACGATCTTCTTCATGTCCACGTACTTGCGGATCATCTCGCCGTCGGCGGAGTTGGGCTGCATGCCGGCGTTGAGCACCAGCAGGTCGGCCTCGACCTGGATCTGGTCGCCGAGCATGGTGTCGTCCACGTCCACGATCAGGGAACCGCCGCCGTCGGCGACGTTGGAGACCATGCCGCGAGTCAGGAAGACGCCGGGATCCTCCTGGACACGCCGGTAGAAGTCCTCGTACTGGCCCGGGGTCTTGATGTGCTCGTAGAACACGTAGGCCCGCGCCTCGGGATCGGCCTCACGCAGCACCAGCGCCTGCTTCAGCGCGTTGAGCGACATGATGGCCGAGGCGTAGGAGAAGTCCTCGGGATTGCGCGAGTCACCGCACTGCACGAAGGCCACGGCCTTGGCCGGCTGGCCGTCGGCGCGCTTGATACCGCCGTTGGCGGCCATCTCCTCGAAGCGGGCGTTGGTGATCACGTTGTCGAACTCGCCGAAGCCGAACGTACCGTCGGCGGGCGCGACCGGGGTGAATCCGGTAGCCTGCACGATGGCGCCGGCGCGGAACGTCGCGCCGCTGGCCAGGGTCACGTCGAACAGGCCGGGGCCGCCCTGGATGTCGGTGATGGTGGTGCCGGCGTGCACCGTGATTCGGGCGTGGCCCTGCACGTTGTCCACCATCGCGGCGACGCCCGTGTCCTCGAGGTCCCGGTAGGGGGGCTTGTGTGGCACGGACTTGCCGACCTTGGCCAGGAAACCGCCCAGCGTGGCCTCCTTCTCGACCAGCACCACGTCGTAGCCGGTCTCCGCCGCCTCGTAGGCCGACGTCAGGCCGGTGATACCGCCGCCGACGACCAGGATGGTCTTGTCGAGGGTGGTGTGCTCCTCGAACGCCGCGACCTCCTTGAACGCCTTGATCTTGACCATGGCCATGCGCAGGTAGTCCTGCGCCATCATGGTCACGTCCTCGTCGTCGTGTTCCTTGTGGGTCTTGACCACCCAGTCGCCCAGGGGCACGAACTCGACGGCCACGCCCGCGGGGAAGTCCGTGGCGTTGAAGCGACGGCCGGACGGACCGGCGATGACCACCTTGGTCAGCTCCTCGGCGGTGATGCGGTCGACCAGGGTCGGCAGCGCACCCACGCCACAGGCGTCGATCGTCTCGTACAGGTCGGGGTTGTGCTCCCCGGCCACGCTCTCGAGCTCGTCGAGGTCGATCGCGTCGCCGAGACAGTCGGTGCAGACAAAGACTCCGAGCTTGTCGGTCATGGCTGGCTCCTCACGTCCTGGACGGCCCGCAGGACCGCGGCGGTGGCGTCCTTGACAGCGCGGGAGACGTCGGTGGGGCGGCGAGCGCAGCCCACGGCGTAGATGCCGTTGCGCTCGGTGCCCTCGACGATGAACCCGTAGTCGTCGGTGGCCGCGCCGTCGATCGGCGCGTCAGCGTTGTTGGGCACGACGCCCGTGGCCAGCACCACCAGGTCGTGCGCGGGATCGAGCAGCTTACCGCCGAGGGTGTCCTCGACGTGCAGCTTGATCGCGTCGCCGGTCTCGACCTTGGCGACCTTGCCCTTGACGAACGACACGTTCTCGTCGCCGAGCAGTTCGTAGTAGAACCCCTCGTGGCGACCGATGGAACGGATGTCGATGTAGTAGATGGTGACCTTGGCCTCGGGGCACTTCTCGCGCACGTAGCGGGCCTGCTTGAGCGAACCCATGCAGCACACGGCCGAGCAGTAGGCCAGGTGGTTGGTGTCCCGGGAGCCCGCGCACTGCACGAACGCCACCGATGTCGGCGCCTCGCCGTTGGCCTTGACGACCTCACCGCCGGTCGGGCCGGTCGGCGCGGCCACGCGCTCGAACTCCATGTTGGTGACGACGTCCGCGCTGTCGGCGTAGCCCAGGGTGTCGAGCTTGTCGCCGTCATAGGAGTGCCAGCCGGTGGCCACGATGATCGCGCCGGCCTTGACCTCGAGCGTCTCGCCCGCGGCCGCCACGCTGCGAGGCGTGGACGGCAGCTGGAACGACTTCTCGTCGTCGGTCAGCTCGCCGGTCTCCTGCACGGAGATGGTCACGTCGTACGCGCCGCGCTGGCCGGAGATCTTCTCGACCGTGGCCGGGTAGACCACCTGGATCCGCGGGTTGCTGCGGACACGCCGGAAGTTGATCTCCAGTCCGCAGGTGGGCGGGCAGAGCTTGGGGAAGTAGTTGTTCAGCGTGATGACCCGACCGCCCAGCCAGGCCTCCT
>CAZXHG010000474.1:0-3285 GCA_964639985.1 uncultured Rickettsiales bacterium | reverse complement strand
CAGGAGCGCTTCGAGAACATCTCCCTGGGGGAGACCGGTGGCTGGGCCAACCAGTCGCTGTCCAACGTGCGCCAGATCCACGAGATGCTGATCCTGGGCGAGGTCATCGCCAGCTCCGCGCGGAGCCGCGACGAGTGCCGCGGCGCCCACTACAAGCCCGAGTTCGAGCTGAAGATCCCGGAGGGCAAGTTCCCCGGCGATCCCGAGTTCGAGGCGTACCGGGCGAAGTGGAAGGAGAACAACGACGAGTGGCTCAAGACCACCGTCGCCGAACACACGCCGGAGGGTCCGAGGATCTCCTACGAGGAGGTCGACATCTCGGTGCTGCCGCCCGAGCAACCCCGGGACTACCGCTAGGGAGGAGACCATGGCCGACACGATCCACTTCAAGATCCGTCGCCAGGACCGGCCCGACAGCCGCCCCTACTGGCAGGAGTTCGAGATCCCGTACCGCCCCAGCCACAACGTGGTGTCCGCGCTGATGGTGATCCGGGAGAACCCGGTCACGGTGGCCGGCGAGCGGGTCGAGCCGGTGGCCTGGGAGTGCAACTGCATGGAGGAGGTCTGCGGGGCCTGCACGATGCTCGTGCACGGCAGGCCGATGCAGTCGTGCTCCACGCTCGTCGACAGCCTGAAGCAACCCATCGTGCTGGAACCCCTGAGCAAGTTCCCGGTCGTGCGCGACCTGCTGGTCGACCGCAAGGCCATGTTCGAGGCGCTGCTCGCGGTCAAGGCCTGGATCGACATCGACGGCGGCTTCGACATCCACCGCGGTTCGCCCCGCATCTCGCCCCAGCAGTGGGAGGAGATGTACGCCTTCGCCACCTGCATGACCTGCGGCTGCTGCACCGAGGCCTGCCCCAACTACGGTCCGGATCGAGCCTTCGTAGGCCCCGCCGCCCTGGGCCAGGTCAAGCTGATGAACGCCCACCCCACGGGCACGTACGACCGCGCCGAGCGGCTGCACGCGATCATGGGCGAGGGCGGGCTCAGCGACTGCGGCAACGCCCAGAACTGCGTTCGGGTCTGCCCCAAGGAGATCCCGCTGACCACCGGCATCGCCGGGCTCGGCCGCCAGGTCACGGTGCAGCTGCTCAAGGACCTTCTTGGCAAGTAACACGAGTGTCTCGCGTGCGGCGGCACGCGAGACACTCTCACACCCCTCCCCCACTTCGATACACCCTGAGACACCCGCGTTCCTCACCAGTGCGTGACGCCACGCCATCGGCGTTCTTGGCACGCCCCTTGCTCAATACCCTCGCGACCGTCAAAGAAACCAAACCGGATCACGGAGTACCGAACATGAGCATCCAGATCGGCCAGCAGGCCCCGACCTTCAAGACCACCGCCGTCGTCGGCCAGGACTTCAGCGAGATCGACCTCGAGGACCTCCGCGGCAAGTGGGTGGTGCTGTTCTTCTACCCCCTCGACTTCACCTTCGTCTGTCCCACGGAGATCACCGCCTTCAGCGACGGCGTGGCCGCGTTCCGCGAGGCCGGCGCCGAGGTGCTGGGCTGCTCGGTGGACAGCCAGTTCAGCCACCTGGCGTGGAAGAACGTGCCGCGCGACAAGGGCGGCCTCGGGGACATCGACTTCCCCCTCCTGGCCGACCTGACCAAGTCCATCAGCCGCGACTACGGCGTGCTGAACGAGGACGCGGGCATCGCCTTCCGCGGCGTGTACATCATCGACCCGGCCGGGAAGATCCGCTTCCAGTTGGTGCACGACCTCGGCGTGGGCCGCAACCCGCAGGAGGTGCTGCGCGTGCTCAAGGCCATCCAGTACACCGACGAGTACGGCGAGGTCTGCCCCGTGGGCTGGGAGCCCGGCGACGCGACCATGAAGCCGGACCCGGTCGGTTCCCAGGACTACTTCAAGAACGCCTGAACCGAATACCCCAACGGAACACCACACCCCGGAGGAACGAGACCATGGCCGAGACCCTGACCCTGGAGCAGGCGATCCAGACCGCCATCGAGTACGAGACCCGCGTGCGCGACCTGTACAAGGACGCCGTCGCCGGCGCGACCGAGGAGGTCGGCAAGAAGCTGTTCAACCTGATGGCCGACGAGGAGCAGGGTCACCTCGACTACCTGATGTACCGCTTCGACGAGTGGGAGCGCACCGGCAAGATCGTGGCCGCCGACCTGGCCACCCTGCTGCCGCCGCAGGAGGTCCTGGACAAGGGCAAGGCCAAGCTCGAGCAGCAGGTCGACTCCGACAAGGACTGGACCACGGAGCTGGACTTCCTGCAGCAGGCGCTCAAGCTGGAGTCCGAGACCGGCGCCTTCTACAAGAAGATGGTCGACACCATGGAGCTCGAGGGCAAGCAGATGTTCCAGCAGTTCCTCGCCATCGAGGACGCCCACTACGACATCGTGCAGGCCCAGATCGACGCGTTGACCGGCACCGGCTTCTGGTTCGACGTCATGGAATTCAGCCTGGAAGCGGAGTGATCCGCCCGCACCGGAGGAAGCGACCATGGAAGACGCCACCAGACGCATCGCGGACGGCCTCCGCCAGGCGATCCAGGCCGAGATCGAGGGCCAGCACTTCTACCTGATGGCCGCGGGCAGCACGTCCGACGCCAGAGGCCGCGAGGTGTTCGAACAGCTCGCCGCCGAGGAGCTGGACCACGCCACCTTCCTGCGGGCCCAGATGGACTCGATGGTCGCCACCGGCGAGCTGGACCGCTCCGCCACCCTCGGCTCCCGCTTCGACTCCGAGGAGCGCTCCCCGATCTTCTCGGAGAAGCTGCGCAGCCGCGCCGGCGAGGCCCACTTCGAGATGACCGCCCTCGCGGTCGGCATGCAGCTCGAGGCCTCGGCGGTCAAGTACTACCGCGGCGAGGCCAACGCCACCGACGATCCCGATATCAAGAAGTTCTACCTCGAACTCGCCGAGTGGGAGTCCGGCCACCACCAGCTGCTGGCCCGCCAGCAGGAGTACCTGCAAGAGGACTACTGGTCCGCCAACCGCTTCTCGCCTTTCTAGATCCCCTCGGCCAACCCAGGCCACGAACCGCATCGGGCGGGGTCAGTTCGCTACTCGGGGCGTCCAACCGACTCCGATGCGTCCCGACGATATCCGAAACGCCCCCAGTCGCGGCCTGACCCCGTGCCGCCTCCAACCACCGGTCGGATCCTCGGAGCCTGCGGAGCAGGCGACGGGCCGCGTCCCGAGGAGATCGAAGGAGGTCCGATGGATCCGGTCAGGTGATTGGAGGCGGAACGGGGACACGCACAAGTAACCCCGGTAGGAAGGGGGTAGGTCGAAGCCACGGGG
>CAZXHG010000473.1:0-3302 GCA_964639985.1 uncultured Rickettsiales bacterium | reverse complement strand
CGGATCTCGACGGGGATGGCGTGGCCGGGTGCGAGGGCGACTGCGACGACGATGACGCCGGGGCGTACCCTGGCGCGGACGAGGAGTGTGACGGCGTGGACAACGACTGCGACGGCAACACCGACGACGTGGACGCGGACGGCGACGGGTTCGAGCCCACTGCGTGCGGTGGCGACGACTGCGACGACGGGGACGGGGACGTGAACCCGGACGCGGCCGAGGAGTGCACGGACGGGGTGGACAACGACTGCGACGGCGCGATCGACGAGGACGACGACGAGTGCGAGCCCACGGACGACGACGACGACACCACCGCGGCGGACGACGACGACACCACCGCGGCGGACGACGACGACGACGACGACGACACGACGCCGCTGGACGACGACGACTGCGAATGCGCGGCCGCGCAGCGGTCCGCGGATCCCAAGGGGGTCGCGGTCCTGCTCGGGGCGCTCCTGCTGATCTGGAGGCGCCGGAACGCCTCCGGGTGAGGCTCGGCGAGACCGATCGTCGATTTCCCCCTGTGCGCGCGAACCACTATCCTGGAAAGCAGCGATTCTTTGCGGAGGCTTGACATGACCCCCCGATGTCGATTCCTGACCCCCTGCCTGGCGGCGGTGACCCTCGCCCTGTCCGGCGCGGCCGGTGCGTGGACCCTGGACACCTCCCTGTCGGGCTCGGACGCGTCCTACGAGGGCGAGTACTCGTCCAGCTACTCGGGCTGGTCCGTGGCCGGCGGCGGCGACGTGAACGGCGACGGGTACGACGACGTGCTGATCGGCTCGCCGCTGATGAGTGATCTGCTGGGCCTGGGCTACTGGCAAGGCGAGGTCTACCTGGTGCTCGGCAGCGCCAGCGGCTGGTCCATGGACGTGGACCTGTCCCTGGCCGACGCCTCGTTCGTGGGCGAGGACACCGAAGACCGGGCCGGCTCGGACGTGGCCGTGCTGCAGGACGTGAACGGCGACGGGTACGACGATCTGCTCGTGTCGGCCGCGTACGCGGACGTGGGCGGCGTGGTCGACGTGGGCACCACCTACCTGGTGCTGGGTGACGCCAGCGGCTGGGCCACGGGCACCGACCTGGCCACCGCGGATGCGTCCTTCGTCGGCGAGTCCGAGGAGGACCTCAGCGGCTGGCGCATCGCCGGCGGCGGCGACGTGGACGGTGACGGCCTGGGCGATCTGCTGATCGGCGCGGAGGTGCAGGACCGCTGGCCCGAGGACGGCGGCGAGCTGTACTTGGTACTGGGCCGGGAGACCGGCTGGGCCCCGGACACCAGCCTGTCCGCGGCCGACGCGTCGTGGACCGGCGAGGCCGAGGGCGACGAGGCCACCGTGGGCGTGGCCATCGTGGGCGACCTCGACGGCGACGGCTACGACGACATCGCCGTGGGCGCGCCGGGCAACGACGACGGCGCCGCGGCCGCGGGCCAGGCCTACGTCATCTTCGGCAGCGACAGCGGCTGGGCCACGGGCAGCGACCTGTCCGCGGCCGATGCCTCCTTCCTCGGCGAGCGCGCCGACTCCTGGGCCGGCTACGCCGTGGCCGGCGCGGGTGACGTGGACGCCGACGGGTTCGACGACCTGCTGATCGGCGCGGCCAACGACGGCGAGTCGGCCGACGAGGCCGGCCAGGTCTACCTGGTGCTGGGCTCGGACAGCGGCTGGGCCATGCACGCGTCCCTGTCCGGCGCGGACGCGTCGTTCCTCGGCGAGGCGCTCGAGGACACGGCCGGCACCTCGGTGGCCGGGGTGGGTGACGTGGACGCGGACGGGTACGACGACTTCCTGATCGGCGCCCCGTACAACGACGAGAACGGGACCGACGCCGGCCAGAGCTACCTGGTGCTGGGACAGGCCAGCGGCTGGAGCCTGGACGTCTCCCTCGGCGCGGCGGACGCCTCCTTCCTCGGCGAGTCCGGCTGGGACTACGCCGGCGGCGACGTGGCCGGCGCGGGCGACGTGGACGGCAACGGCGGGGGCGACCTGTTGATCGGTGCCTACGGCCGCAACGCCCCCACCTACGACGAGGGCGAGAGCTACATCCTGCTGGCCGCCACCGCGGCCTGTGTGGACGCCGACGGCGACGGCTACGGCGACCCGGGCGTGGCGTCGTGCCCCAACGGCGCCCAGACCGACTGCGACGACAGCAACGCCAACACCTATCCCGGCGCCACCGAGCGCTGCGACCGGCAGGACAACGACTGCGACGGCGTCGTGCCCGCGGACGAGGCGGACGACGACGGCGACAACTGGTCGGTGTGCGCCAACGATTGCGACGACGCCGATCCCGACGTGCACCCCAACGCCGTGGAGGTGTGCAACGGGGTGGACGACGACTGTGACGGCGTGCTCCCCGCCGACGAGGCGGACGCGGATGGCGACGGCTACGCGGCCTGCGGCAGCGACTGCGACGACAACGATGCCAACGTGTACCCGGGCGCCGCCGAGCTGTGCGACGGCCTCGACAACGACTGCAACGGCGTGCCCGCGGCCGACGAGGTGGATGACGACGGCGACGGCTACATGGAGTGCGAGGAGTGCGACGACAACAACGCCTACGTGAACCCGGGCGCGGCCGAGGTGTGCAACGGGGTGGACGACGACTGCGACGGTGACCTGCCCGAGGACGAGATCGACGCGGACGGCGACGGGTACATGGCCTGCGAGGAGTGCGACGACGCGGACGCCGCCGTGCATCCCGACGCGGCCGAGGTCTGCAACGGCCTGGACGACGACTGCAATGGACTGCCCGCCGCGGACGAGATCGACGACGACGGCGACGGCGTCATGGTCTGCGAGGGCGACTGCAACGACGGCAACGCGTACATCTACCCGGGCGCGACCGAGGCCTGCAACGGCGTGGACGACGACTGCGACGGCGCGGCTGGTGCGGACGAGGTGGACGCGGACGGGGACGGCGCCATGGTCTGTGCGGGTGACTGCGACGACACCGACCCGGCCGTCCACCCCACGGCGGTCGAGGTGTGCAACGGCGTGGACGACGACTGCGACGGAGTCCTGGACATCCACGAGACCGACGACGACGGCGATGGCTACCTGGCCTGCGCGGACGACTGCGACGACGGCGACGCCGCCGTCAATCCCGGGGCCGTGGAGCAGTGCAGCGGCGTGGACGACGACTGCGACGGCGAGGTGGACGAGGAGGGCGCGGACGGGTGCACCGACTGGTACCTCGATGCGGACGGTGACGGGTTCGGCCTGGCCGGGGACAGCCTCTGCCTGTGCGCGGCCGACGGGGACCACAGCGCGGTCACGGGCGACGACTGCGACGAC
>CAZXHG010000472.1:0-3352 GCA_964639985.1 uncultured Rickettsiales bacterium | reverse complement strand
GAGGTCACGATCGCTGGCGGGAACTGGCTTTCTGAGTTCCTGCGGCTGCTCCAGGATGCAGGTCCGACCAACTCGGGCGCCTGCCCGTCAGCTACATCATCGTCAGCACGACCTCGATCGGCTCCACCGGCCCCGTCTCCCCCTCGACTGCGTGGACCTGCGCCGAATACCGCCCAGGGCGCCCGACCACGCGGAACACCTCAGCGATCTCCTCGGCGACCCCGTCCGCATCCCGCACGCCGATCATCGTTCGCCACAGCTTCGACGCGCCGATCGCCATGCGAATCGTGGTCCACCGGGGCGCGTCCACCAGCCGCTTCGCCAACGCCAGCGCCTCGTTCTGGTTCCACTCCTCGATGATCAGGTAGGCGCGCGGCCGGGCGTAGAAGTCCGTGAGGAAGAAGGTCGTCAACGGCGAGATCGACCTCCCCACCTTCACCGTCGGCTTGGACACCCGGTCCAGCCCCGTCCGCTCCCGCCACTTGTGCCGGGCCATCGCACCGAGGCCCGCCAGGGTCCGCTGGTACGCGTCCTGGTCATCCAGTCGCTTCGCGATCCCGGCCATCAGATCGAACCCTCCCGCATCCACAGCGGCGGCTGGTACTCCCTGTACAGCTCCCACCCTTCCAGCACCGCGACCAGCTCGGTCACGCCGAACAGGTTGCCGTCCTGATCCGAGAGCACGTGCGCGAGGGCCACGTACCGGCCCGGCCGCCCGATGAACCGGCACAGGCCCCACGCCTGCTCGGCCACGGCCTCGGGATCGTCCAGGCCCGTCAGCTCGATGCCGTCTTCGGCACTCCAGGCTCCCACGATCACACGAAGGACGGTCCCCTCGGACTGGACCGCGAACGCCCTGGCCAGCTCGATCTCCAGCTCGTCCGTCCAGGCCGTCGCCACCTGGAACCGCGCCCCGCTGCGGTAGATGTCCCGCCGCAGCCGTGCCGACTCTTCCCCAGTCGCCGGTCGGAATGATGCGGGCGGGACCGGGATCAGGCCCCACGGCTGGCTCGTCACGATGCGGGATTTCACCCGTGCCGCGATCTTCTCCAGCGTCCGCAGGTGCTCGTCCTCGACCGGATCGGGCGCCTCCCTCTGGACCGGCTCCTGGTGCTGAACCACGTGCAGATGGGGTGCGGGCCCCCGCTGATGTGGGGGTGCGCACGCGCTTTCCACTTTGACCTGGCGCTCTGCCTCGGCCCGGACCCGGGCCGACGGAGCGGACTGGATCTGGGACGGCCCACCTACCCGGCCCCGCTTGCACGACCGCTCCTGCCGCCGCTTCTCCGCCTTCACCTGCGCGATGTATTCGTCGCCCTTCACGATCAACGCTCCGCGGATCGCGTCCCACGGCATCACGTCCTCGCCGCACCACGCATGCAGGCGCTCGCGTAGGGCCGCTGGCATCCTCACGTCGACCTTCTTGCAGCCCTCGGCCGGAAGATCGGGCACACCGCGGCGGACCAGCTCGTCCCGCTGGCCGTGGTCCAGCTCGATGATCTCTTCGATCAGGTCGCGGATCTTGGCGGCACGGGGCTGCTTGCTGCGGAAGTGGTCGAGCAGACGCAGCTCGGCGGGGGCAAGAACCACCTTGAGGCGGCTCTGCGGAGGGGCCTCGGGCTGGACTTCATGCTGGCGTTCAGGTGACACGTCCCATCGTACCTCGGTAGATGGTCCTAACAGAAGTAGAATCACGAGGGCAGTCGTAGTCGAACCGGGGGCAGGCCGGGGGCAGGCCGGGGGCACGTCAGGATCTGCCGCCAAACGCGCGCACGCGCCCGCGCGGAGGGGCAGGGCAGGGGCAGAGGGCATGCCCCGCGGGGCTGCCCCAAGGGGCGATGTGGAGTGCCGCCTACGGGCAGGTAGCGACCATCTGGCGTGCCACGAACGGCGTCGAGATGCTCAGATCGCCTCAAGTTGTGCGAGCAGGTCATCGGGATCGGGGCCGTCGTACTTGGGTATCGGTTCGAGGGGCAGCCGTCCAACGAGCCGCACGCTCAGAACATCGTCCCCGAGGGTGGCGACGAGTGTGTCATCGACGAGCGAACGGAGGTCGTCGCGGTAGGTGATCTCCCATTCGTTCAACGACGTTCGCAGGACGAGGTCCAACAGCTTCCACGTCCTATCCCTGAGTATCCCCTGACTCGGCGGACACCAGTGCTTGCGCTCCGGCGGTGCCACGTGGATGACGAAGTAGTGATCACGCCAGGACGGGCTCTTACCCGCGCGCAGATATGGTGTACCCGCGAGCGGGTACGGACCATGAAAGACCTCGATGATGTGCCCGTCGAGGGAGTGCTTTCTGACCTCTTTGCCCGGCGGGACAGGCAGGACGTCTTCAAGTCCCAGCGCCTTGCCCGCGGCGTACACGTCTTCGTACTGGCCGAACCCACACCGCTTCCACTGCTGCGGGTTGATCCCCAGCCTGTGCCTGCACGTGGAGGGACGCACGTCCTCGCATCGTTGCAGCGCCCAGTCGAGTGCATCCTTGATCTGGTAGCCGGCAGTATCCCGCGTGTCTTTTGTTTCAAACTTGCCGTCGATCACATCCTGGTCGGGTTTCACGTGCTTCCGCTCGCAGAGATCCCGCCGCCGGGACACGAGGAAGTCCCGTACCGTCGCGTACGCGTCGGCCGCGGCGACACAGTCGCCCTCCCAGACACGTCGAATTCCGTCCATCCCCCAAGCGTCGTAGAACGGACTTCGGTTCAGTCCGTTCACCGCAGCCGACGCCAGCTTGGCGAGCCACACCAGCCGGGCCGCACTGGACGGAGTGGACATCCCGTTCTTCTCCTCGCGGCGGTTGCTCTCCTCTTCCTCTAGCTTCTCGATCGCGTCATCGGCTTGCAGGACGGCCCAGTCGAACAGCAGGCGGTTGATTCCTCCTTCGTCGGTCGTGACCTCGCATCCATCCGCGCCGTCAAAAAGCTGCGCCCAGGCCGTGAACGCGGAGAGATCGCCATCGTGGCGCAGACCCCAGCTATCCTGCGCAGCCCTGGCGAGCAGAACTACTGAGAATTGCTCCATCGCCCCGCCCAACCCGCCGCTGAACGCGTTGATCTTCACCTTGGCGGACTCGGACAGCGCCCGCATCACCGGACGGAAAAGCCGATCCAGGTCTGCGTTGTCGGCCCTGAAGTTGCTCCTGAGCATCGCCTCCGCGATGTACAGGCCCCCGCACAGGCAGAGTAGGCCCTGGTCGTCGACTTCATAGTCGCTTCGGTTGATCTGCCGCATGGTGTCCCCTCATCGGGGCGCTCGGCGGGTGGCCGCCGGTGCCCGGTTGCGAGCCATCTGCCAGGAGCAGCCGCAAAAACTCGATCTGCTGATCGCGCAAACACCAACGTTAGGC
>CAZXHG010000471.1:0-3365 GCA_964639985.1 uncultured Rickettsiales bacterium | reverse complement strand
GTCCGATACAGGAACTTGCCAATCAGATCCTCCCCCAGAGCCTCTTCCGCATCCGCCACCCCCGGCTCCCGCGCATGCAACAACACCACATCGGTCCCGAACGCCCGCGCCAGCTCCACGGCCAGCCCACCCATCGGCGCCCAGTTGTCCTCGAAGCTCACGCCCACGACCACGGGAAGAGTCATGCGTCCTCCTACGAGTGAAGCGTTGCCCCCCGGGAACCTCCCCGCCACCCCGCCCCCGCCCCCCCGGACCCCGAGGGCCGCCCGTACCCATACTGACCGGCGAGAGGAGGTCACCATGTCCGGCTTCTCCCTGCGCTTCGACGAGGAGATCACGTCCGACACCCTCGCCCTATGGCATTCGTGGCTCTTCCCGCCCCAGCACCACGTCACCCTGCTGGTGCAGGCCGCCACCGATCTCCAGGCCCGCTTCGAGTACGTCGAGTCCGCCGACTTCTGCGACGACACCGATCCCCACGCCTGGCCCGCCACTCCGGGCGCGTGGTTCGCCGTCCACCCCGACACCGCCTACCGCAGCCTGTCCGCGGCCCAGGTCCGCGTGCGCTTCCGCACCACCACTGCCCAGCACGTACAGGCCTCCCTGGACGTGAGCGACGCCCACACCGGCCCCGTGCACCACCCCGACCTCGACCCCACGCACGTCGACCAGTGCCCGGACGCACCCCTGGTCCAGCTGGCCTACTTCGCCCTGCGCTGGGCCCTGCACGCGTCCGCCAACCACGAGAGCGACTCCCTCCCGGTCCTCGCCGGCCTGCTCCACGACCAGGACGTGATCGAGTCCCACCCGGATCCGGACACGGCCGCCACCCAGGCCATCGACCGCGACCTCGACGTGTGGGCCGTCTGCCACCAGGGCACGGCCACCACCCCGGCGGGCGAGCCCTGCGACGCCCTGCTCGTCACCACGGCCCGCCGCACGGACGGCGAGCTGTACAGCTTCGCCCTCCAGGTCGAGACCGACACCGACGGTGTACTCCAACCGGTCGACGAGCCCTGGTTCATCCCCGCCTGATCTCGGGCAGCACCGACACCAGCTCCCGTACCCGCCCCTCCCCGACCCCATCCCCGACCAGACGCTCGAGCACCGCCACCGGCTCCCGCCCCCGCAACACCGCCAGCGCCACCCGCCGCAGCTCGGGCACCTCCTCCAGCATCCCGTGCACCCGACGCCTCAACCGCCGATCCAGCACCCCGCCCCCCAGCACCCGCTCGCGCCAGGCCACCAGCTCCGAGGCGATCTCACCGAACCGTTCCTCCACCACCAGATCACGCTCCACCTGCCGGAATTCGATTTCCGGTTCCACCACCCCTGTCCCGTCCCACAGCGCCAGGACCCGGATCGACCCCTCGGCAGGCACGTCGAGCAATCCCACACACCCGTACCCGTACGGCCGGTCCGTGACCTTCTGCAACGAGACCACCGGCACCCCCTCGTGCTCCCGCGGGTGCCAGGCGTGGAAGTGGCCGTGCAGGCACAGCCGCGGCCGCACCGTGGCCACCACCTCACCCAGGGAATGCGCCGGGCAGGTCCAGGAGTGCCCCACACTCCCATCACCGCGCACGCCCGACAACGTGGGCGTCGGGCAGTCGTGCAGCAGCATCAGGTCCAGGTCACCCCCCGCCCGGATCAGCGCGTCCTCCTCCACTCGCAGGAAGTGGCTGCGCTGGGTCGGCGCGAGGATCCGCAACCGCTGCTCGAGCCCGGGCGGTGGAACCGCCCGAGCCGGCGTCCGCGCGCCGCGCGCCTTGCGGCGCAACCGATTCTTCGGCTCCCGCGGCATCTCCCGCCAGTAGTCGATCGGGCTGAAGCAACCGCCGATGCCGCCGATGCGCAGCTCCTGTCCCCCCGCCTCGAACGTGACGACCTCCCCCCAGGGCAGGAACCGCAGCCCGGGAAGAACCTCCCCCCCGGCGTGATCCAGCAGGTAGCCAAAGTCCTCGTGGTTGCCGGCCACGAACACGGTCGGCCGCGGCGCCTCCCTCCCGGTGGCCAGCCACCGGTGGAAGTCGCCCGCTCCCCCATGCCTGAGGGTCGGCCCGTCGATGGCGCGCGGATCGGGCCACACCCCGAGATCGCCGACCTGAACGACCAGGGCTGCGGTCACGGACAGGGCGGATTCCAGGCGCTGGAGCAGCTCGTAGAGCAGCTCCAGGTTGCCGTGGGTGTCGCCGGCTACGCCGACCAGCATGGTTGCTCCATGACGGGGGTCGTTCCCGGGATTTCCGTGGGTGTGGGCGAGACGGCGCGCGCGGCGGGGTTCATGGTCAGGTCAGGTCGTCCCAGTCGGTGCCGCAGCTCGTGGTCAGGCCGTACACCGAGATGTTGGCGCCGTCCTCGGAGCCGAACAGCAGGCCGTTGTCGCCCTGCTCGAAATCCGGCTCGAAGCTGCCCATGAGATCGTCGTCCACGTAGATCTCGCAGTACACGGACCCGACCTCGAGGTCCTGGCAGGCCGTGCACTCCTCGGAGTCGGCCTCCCAGTACACGCCGTCGCACTCCATGCCGATCTCGAGGTTGGAGCCGTCGCCCCAGCGCAGGCCGTTGCAGATGTACACCTCGGCCACGTCCTCGTCCTTCTCGTCGTCGTCCGACGCGTCGTCGTCTGCCTCGCCGTCGCACGCGGGTGCTCCGAAGCAGTCGGGATCGTCGCAGTCGAACAGGCCGTCGATGTCGTTGTCGGCGCCGTCGTCACAGCCGCCGGGCACACCCGCCTCGTACCCCTCCTCGTCCGTGTCGTCGTCGCCTGCCGTGTCCGGCGGGCAGCCCAGGGCGAACGCCACCAGGCCCCAGAGAACCAGGGTGAATTGCAGAGTCCTCATCGTGACCACCTCCCTCGAACGACCGCGGCCCAGTCCGCGGCGAGTCGGGTCGAATCGTGCGACCCGTCAGCACTCACCATGGCCACGGGATCACGCGGGGAGGTTTCAGACGGGTTTCGATGAACTCCTGTCCTGCTCGCGCGCACGTGTTCGGGGTCTGCTCGCGTTCTCCTCCGCGACGCACCCGCCACCCGTGTATCCTGGCAACCAGGGAGGGAACCATGCTCGCTCGCATCACGCCGCTCGCCCTGCTCGCGATCGCACTGGCTGGCTGTCCCGAAGGCGGCATCATCACCGACGACGACTCCGCCACGACCGACGACGACGACACCACGGCCGGAGACGACGACACCACGCCGACCGACGACGACGACACCGGCCCCTCGGATTGCCTGTACTACGAGGACGCGGACGGCGACGGCTACGGCGACCCGGACGCGGAGCTGCTCGAATCCTGCGACGGCCCGCCCGCGGGCTACGTGGACAACGCCGACGACTGCGACGCCACCGACCCCGACATCC
>CAZXHG010000470.1:0-3381 GCA_964639985.1 uncultured Rickettsiales bacterium | reverse complement strand
TTGATACACTGCCACAGACCGGCGGTGCGATCGCCAACCAGGTCCGGATCCGTCGAGGGGCCGGGCCAACCCTGGAGGAGACGCGAGATGAAGACCCTGATCCTGTCCCTGGTGTGCGCGAGCCTGATGGTCGGTCCTGCAACCGCGGCGTGGGCCGGCGCGGCCGAGGAGACCGTCACCATCACCCTGACGTCGGACCAGCTGGCCGCCGAGGACGGCGACTCGGTGAACGTCACCTTCACCCGCGACCAGGCGAACAAGATCCAGACGGCCTTCCCCGAGTGGACCCCGACCAAGACCATCACCATCAAGAAGTCGTTCATCTTCGGGGGCAACAAGGTGACGCTGAAGTACAAGCCGGCGAACAACTCGGTGTACCCGGTCCCGCGGTCCGAGTAGTCCGCCGTGGTCCTGCTGGAGTTCAGCATGTCCCCCTTTGGCAAGGGGGAGAGCCTGAGCCGCTACGTGGCGCGCTCGCTGGAGATCATCGACGCGTCCGGCCTGCCGTACCAGCTCACCCCGATGGGCACCATCATCGAGGGCGAGTTCGACGAGGTGATGGAGGTGGTGCGGGCCTGCTTCCGACGCATGAGCGAGGACTGCGATCGCGTCTCCACGTCGATCAAGATCGACTACCGCGCCGGCCGCAGCGACAGGCTCGCCGGCAAGATCGCCAGCGTCGAGGCCCGGGTGGGGCGCAAGCTGAGCACCTGAACCGTCCTCCGTCCGTCAACCCGGATCTCCGAATTCCTACAAAATCAGTAGAGATCTTGCCCGGACGCCAGTCCCTTCTTATCTCAATACCGACTCCCTGCCCGAGCTGATCGACCGCATCCTGCACGTGAAGACCCGCAAGCTGGTGGCCGACGTGCCCGAGCCGTTCCGACCGGTGATCCGCGAGACCCTGGTCCGCGACCCGGGCAAGCGGGCCAGCATCGAGCGGGTGGCCGCGCTGATCTGAGGGGAGGTGCGCGGAACGTCGCGGCAGGACACCGCGTCCCGGCGGCGACGCGCGCACCGGATCGCAACGGCAGTTGCTATACTCGCTGCCAGGCGGCCGATGTCGGGGACGCCGGCGCGTGTGAAATCCTGCATGCACGGTCTTCCGTACATCACTCGCCGGGAACGCGGACTCGATGCTCATCGCGGGCACGCTTCTCGTCGTACTCGGTGCGGCGGTCCTGCTGTTCATGGGGGGAGTCAGGCAAGCTCCTCCCCTGCTACACAGGCTCGTCTTCACGGCGGTGATGGCCCTCCCCGTCCTGACCCTCTCCGCTGTCGTGCATTCCGGCCGGAGCCACCTTCCCGTCTACCAGTTCCAGCTGACCGGGTATCGCCTGTCCTGGCCGGCAGCGCCGGCCACCTGGACTCTTGGAGGAAGCCAGGACGCGGATGCGGTGTACATGCGCGGCTTTCCCGCCGGGGGACTGTCGGTCTCCCAACCGCCGGGAGCAACGGGATCTTCCCTCCAGGCCACCGTTCACTCGGATCAGGTCATCCTGCGTGTCGAGGACGAGCACGGCCAGCGCCGCTGGGTGAATGCAGTACCCCTTGCCCCCGGGCAGTCCATCCACCTGGAGAACGGATCAGGGGATGTGCTCGACGTGGACTACAAGGGCGGGCGGAAGAGGATCTTCCGGTCGGGGGACACCAGGCTGGAGATGCGTGGCGAGCGAGCGTTGATGCTGGAGAATCTGGTACACGGGCGCGATCCCATCGGTTCCGAGCCCACGTTCGAGAGCATCTGCATCCGCTGGCCGGGGGAGGACGACCACCTGCTGTTGTTGCCGCGAGACCACGTCGTGCTGGTCGATGGCGCCAGGGCGGTCGCACCGGTCGACATCGCTCTCGCTTCGGATGATGCCGGCGGTCTTCCACCTCTCCAGATTCGATACGTGGAGGAATTCACGTGGCCGGTCCGCCTCTATCGTGACGTGCGTCTGAGTGCGGGTACGGGACTGGGCCTCGCTCACCTCGATGGCGAATTGAGCGTCGACTTCCACCGGCCGGTGATGGAGACGGTCCGCGCCAGGGATCTCGAGGAGGCACTGGAACCGGCGGATGAGGTCCTCGGGGTTCACGTGACCGCGAAGCCGCTGGCCGGTGATCGGTGCTCCATGACCTTTGGCAGGCATGGACGCGTGTTCGACGGCATCCGCTCTCGACTCTACCTGGCCGGACCACGGCTCGACAGGCTGGGAATCGGCAACGGCTTTGCGGAGATGTCGGGAGCGGGGCCACGCCTGTACTCGTTCGGCGAGTCGGTGCGGCTGGGGGAATCGCCGGCCTGGGTGGCCCGGATCGTACGGATCGATTCACCCTGGTTCCTCGTGCTCGCGATGCTGAGCCGCCTTGCCATTCTTGCCCTGGTCCTCCCCAGCCGGATGCTGTACCGACGGGGCTGGCTGGCCGGCGTGATGGCCTGCGTGGACCTGGTCCTGGTCCTGCGACTGCTGTTCGCCTTCAAGGCGATGGCCCTCTATCCAGCCGATGCAGAGGTGTTGCCCCTCGCCTTGACCGCCTGCGCGGTGATCCCGCAGACCATCCTGGCGGCGTGGTGGTTGACCTGTCTGCTGGAGGGGCGTGGCTCCGCGGTCAACCGTGAAAGAGCCGAGGTATGGGCCAGCCAGTGGCTCCTGGTCGTCTGGGGCGGAGTGGTCGTGCGACCGTACGGTCACTCCGCGTGGCTGCTGGTGGCGGTCGTACCCCTGGGCCTCGTGGCACTCGATCTGGCGCTTGGCTTGTGGGGTCGAGAGAGAGTCCGGGCGGCCCGGGAACGGCTGTATGCCGCGCTCGATGACGAGCGAACGCTGTGGTGGTCGCTGTGGATCGTCGCCCTGGGGGCGGTCATCCTGCGCTCCGGGGCAGCCCTGATTGGCTGGAAGGAGGCTGTCCACCTGGGGGGCGTCAGGTTCGCGCTCAGCATCCTGGGAACGCCGACGATGCTCGTGGTGGGCGCGCTCGCGTTTCTGTTGCTGATCAAGCAGCCTCATTCCGAGGGCTTCCCCGGGCGGTGGTTCCGCGCCGTGTTGCCGGTCGGCATCGTCGTGGGCCTGACCGGTCTGTTCGTCGCGGACTACGGCGTCTGGTACGTCAATGGACTCCCGTTGGTCGTCATGTTGCTCGGAGTCACCTGGTGGCACCTTCGCCTGGCGCGGTCGACCGGTGCGCTGTCCTGGCTCGGGAATCGCCTTCCATACCTGGTCCTGCTGACCGTCCTGCTGATTCCGACCCTGGGAGGGGCGGCCCTGTCGGTATGGGACCGGCTGGACGGGGACGGTCGCGCCATGTTCGCGGAGAGGGTGCGCTCCCGGCTCGTTCTGGCGGCCGATCCCTCGAGGCTGGAGGACGAGGGCCTGCGCAAGACCGAGGAGGTCGCAC
>CAZXHG010000469.1:0-3399 GCA_964639985.1 uncultured Rickettsiales bacterium | reverse complement strand
GCCACAGCGACCTGACCGTGGATATCGTGGACACCACGTTCCAGGACAGTCACAGTCGCAGCGCCGGCGGCGCCCTGTATATCGATGGGTTCCCAACCCACTTCACCATCACCGACAGTACGTTCACCGGGAACTCGACCGAGGTCAACGACGGGGGTGCGATCAATCTGAGGAGCTGGCTCACCCTGGACATCTCCGGCTCCACCTTCAGCGACAACGTCGCGGGCTACGACGGGGGCGCGCTCTTCGTCGACACCTCCCCCCTGCTCGGCCCGGTCGCCACCGCGACCATCAGCGACACCACGTTCGAGAACAACGAGGCGACCGAAGGGGGCGGGGGAGCGATCCTCGCTCTGCCCTATGCCGGGGACACGCTGGAACTCTGCCTGGATAGCGTGGTCTTCGATGGCAACCATGCGGACAACAGCGGTGGAGCACTGGATCTGGGCTACCTCGGCAGTTTCGACGCTTCGCTGTTCGATACGGATTTCCTGTACAACACCACCAACGACCATGGAGGTGCGATCCTCATGGATCCCGACGCCGACTCCTCGTTCGTCATGGATGGCGGCTCCATGGTCGGCAATCAAGCCGTGAGTTATGGAGCTGTAGCGATCTTCATCTCGGTGGATGGAGCGTACGACGTCACCCTGACGAACGTCCTGGTGGATTCCAACGTGCTCACCGGGGACCCTACTGGCGCCTTCTGGGCCTACGCGGGCACCTCCGTCGTGGTCGACGGCTGCACGTTCACCAACAACGACGGCGGTGCCTACTACATGGACGAGGGTGAGACGGCATCGCTCGACAGCATCGACACCAACTGGGGCACCGGTGCGGACGACAACTCGCCATGGGACGTCGCAATCCAGGAGGGAGTTACCTACACCACGTTCGGTGCCAACGAGACGTTCTCCTGCGTCGGCGCTACCGGCTGCCAATAGGTAGCCGTCCTGCCACCACGGACGGAGTGATTCCGGTCGCCCACCCGCCCGTCGATCCTGACGCTCTGCGAGCCGGCGTGGCATCATCCAGATAGAGGGGGTGCCTTGCAAAGCTCACAGGTTCATTTCCTGGTCGCTGTCGTCCTTCTCCTGACCGGCTGCCCGGATCCACCACCCGTGGACGACGACATCACCGAGGACGACGACGTCACCACGGACGACGACGCGGCCACGGACGACGACGCCACCACGGACGACGACTCGGCGGGCGACGACGACACGACCCAGGACCCCGACGACCAGGACGGCGACGGCCACACACCCGACGAAGGCGACTGCAACGACGGCGATCCCACGGTGTACCCGGGTGCGGCCGAGGTGCTCTGCGACCAGGTGGACTCCGACTGCGACGGCTGGGGCGAGGGTATCGCCGCGGTGGTAGACGGGATGGAGTTCCAGACCACCGTCTCGGCCGTGGCCGCCCTGCAGTCGGGCTCCGTGCTGTCGTTCTGCCCCGGCACCCACACCGAGCAGGTGTACATCCAGTCCGACCTCGAGTGCACGCTGACCTCGTTCAGCGGCGACCCCGAGGACACCATCCTCGACGGCCAGGACGACCACACGGTCATCTACATCGGCCGCCGCTCGTCCGTGGTCGTCTCCCACCTCACGATCCAGAACGGCCAGGGCGAGCCGTGGATGGGCGGCGACCACGCTGGCGGCGGGATCATGACCCGCGGGCAGCAGACCATCGTGGAGGACTGCGTGTTCCTCGACAACGACGTCGGCCACCAGGGCAGTGGAGGCGGGATCGCGTACAGCGCCATCGGGGGCAAGGATCCCGCGGAGGTGCGGCTCGAAGGCTGCCGGTTCGAGGGCAACACTGCGGACTGGAATGGAGGGGCATTCTTCGCGCTCAGCCACAGCGACCTGACCGTGGACATCGCGGACTGCACGTTCCAGGACAGTCACAGTCGTAGCGCCGGCGGCGCCATGTACGTCGATGGGTTTCCGACCCACTTCACCATCACCGACAGCACGTTCACGGGAAACTCGACCGAGGTCAACGACGGGGGTGCGATCCAGCTGATGAGCTGGCTCACCCTGGACATCTCCGGCTCCACCTTCAGCGACAACGTCGCGGGCTACGACGGGGGCGCGCTCTTCGTCGACACCTCCCCCCTGCTCGGCCCGGTCGCCACCGCGACCATCAGCGACACCACGTTCGAGAACAACTCGGCGACCGAAGGGGGCGGGGGGGCGATCCTCGCCCTGTCCTACGCCGGGGACACGATGGACTTCTGCCTGGATACCGTGGTTTTCGATGGCAACCATGCGGACAACAACGGCGGTGCGCTGGATCTCGGTTACCTTGGCGAATACGACGCATCGTTTTTCGACACGGATTTCCAGTACAACTCGACCAACAGCAATGCGGCCCTGTATTTTGACCCTGACGTGCCCTCCTCGCTCACCATGGAAGGCGGCTCGATGATTGGGAATGCGGCGGGCACGAGCACCTCTGCAATGAAGATCGGCCTCTCGGATCAGGACATCCACCACGAGATCCACCTCCACGACGTGGTCATCGAGGACAACGTCGCCGGAATCTATGGCCGCGGTGCGATCTACGTCAGCGACTACGTGAACCTGACGTTGGAGAGTTGTACGGTCGCGCGAAACGCCGGTTCGGGCGCCTACGTGCGATCGGCTGACGAAGCGGTGCTGTACTCGATCAACACGGACTGGGCCGTCTTCCCCGACGACAACGACCCCCACGACGTGCAGATCGCCGACGAGATCTACTACGACGACTTCGGGGCCGGGGAGACCTTCACCTGCACCGGCACGCTGGGGTGCTTCTGAGCGTTGCCCGCTGCGGCACCCCCTTGGCTCGAGGATCACGTCGTCACTGTTGGTGCTGCCGTGCCATCCTAACGACATGATGCGAGAGATCGGACGCAGGCCATTGCTGGTGGCACCGGTGCTGGCCCTGTCTCTCCTGGCCGGCTGCCCGGATCCATCACCCGTGGACGACGACATCACCACGGACGACGACGTCACCACGGACGACGACGCCACCACGGACGACGACACCACCACCGACGACGACTCGGCGGGCGACGACGACACGACCCCGGACCCCGACGACCAGGACGGCGACGGGCATTCACCGGACGAAGGCGACTGCAACGACAATGACCCCACGGTGTACCCGGGCGCCGAAGAGGTGCTCTGCGACCAGGTGGACTCCGACTGCGACGGCTGGGGCGAGGGCATTGCCGCGGTGGTGGACGGGATGGAGTTCCAGGGCGTCGTCTCGGCCGTGACCGCCCTGCAGTCGGGATCCGTGCTGTCGTTCTGCCCCGGCACCCACACCGAGCAGGTGTACATCCAGGACGACCTCGAGTGCACCCTGACCTCGTTCAGCGGCGACCCCGACGACACCTTCCTC
>CAZXHG010000468.1:2697-3439 GCA_964639985.1 uncultured Rickettsiales bacterium | reverse complement strand
CCGTTGCTGTCTGTCTCGAGGCGTTCGCAGACCTCGGGGTTGCCGTCGTACCGCAGGGGGTCGCCGTCGTCACAGTCCCCTTCGCACTCGTCCTGGCCATCTGCGTCGTCGTCCACCTCGTCCTCATGCAACAGGTCGTCACAGTCGTTGTCGAGGTAGTCGCAGGCCAACTCGATCTCGTCAGGATTGACGTCCACATCGCCGTCATCGCAATCCCCGGCGCACGTGTCCCACCCATCCATGTCAAGGTCGTCTAGGTTCAGCGCATCATCTCCGTCGTCGCAGTCCCCCTGGCACTCGTCGTACCCGTCGGCGTCGTCGTCCACCTCGTCGGTGTGCAGGCTCCCGTCGCAGTCGTTGTCGACGTAGTCGCAGGCGTCCTCGATCGCATCAGGGTGGAGGTCGCCGTCCCCGTCGTCGCAGTCCCCTTCGCACTCGGTGAAGGTATCTCCGTCGCCGTCATCCTCATCGTCGGGCACGTCCCCGTCGCAGTCGTTGTCCAGACGATCACACAGCTCTTGGGCCTGCGGATGAAACGCCGTGTCGTTGTCGTCGCAGTCGCCATCACACGTGTCCCAGCCATCGACATCGAGATCATCGAGGTTCAAAGCGGCGTCCAGGTCGTCGCAATCGCCCTCACAGGTATCCCACCCGTCCACATCGAGGTCGTCGAGGTTCAGGCTGGCGTCGGCGTCATCGCAGTCCCCTGCGCACGTGTGCCAGCCGTCGCCGTCGTCGTCGT
>CAZXHG010000468.1:0-2687 GCA_964639985.1 uncultured Rickettsiales bacterium | reverse complement strand
GAGCGCCGCGTCCTCGTCGTCGCAGTCGCCGTCGCACTCGGTCAGGCCATCCCCGTCGTCGTCTGACTCAGTATCGTCGGTGGCGCCATCACAGTCGTTGTCGAGCACGCCATCGCACACGTCGGGCGCTCCTGGGTAGATCGTCGCCTCGACGTCCACACAATCCCCATCGCAGGTGTCGAACCCGTCTCCGTCGAGGTCGTCGTGGTTGAGCGAAGCGTCCGTGTCGTCGCAGTCGTCCCCGCCCGAAGCGATGGAGGCGTAGCCGTCGCCGTCCACGTCCACCCCGTCGATGCCGTCGCAGTTCTGGTCGAACCCATCGCCGACCTCGTCGGAGGCAAAGGGATTGACCATGGGCATGGCGTCATCGCAGTCGCCCTGACAGGTAGAGAACCCGTCGGTATCGAGGTCGAAGCTCTCCACGGAGGGATCGTTGTCGTCGCAGTCCGCACACGCTGCGTCGCCGTCGCCGTCCAGATCGACCTCCAATGGGTCCTGCGCTCCGTCGCAGTTGTTGTCCAGCAGGTCGCATACCTCGGACGCCGCAGGATTGACCGTATAGAGCGCGTCGTCGCAGTCCCCGGTGCACGACGAGAACCCGTCGAAGTCCTGGTCGTCGGGATTCAGCGCCGCATCGGCGTCGTCGCAGTCATCGTCCGCCGTGCCGGGCAGCCCGTCCAGGCCGCAAGGACTCGCACCGTCTCCGTCCCCGTCGCCGGGGTGGAAGGCGGCGTCCCCGTCGTGGCAGTCCCCCTCGCACTCCATCCACCCGTCCTGGTCCAGGTCGTACTCGGTAGGCGCAGGCAGCCCGTCGCAGTCGTTGTCGATCCCGTCGCAGACCTCGGCGGCCGCGGGTCCGATCTCGTCGTCTTCGTCATCACAGTCCCCCTGGCAGGGATTGTAGCCGTCCCCGTCCCCATCCAGGGTTTCGTCCGTGGCCGGGTCGCAGTCGTCGTCCACGCCGCCGTTGCAGACCTCGGCTGCGCCGGGGAACCGCGCGGCATCGGTGTCGTCGCAGTCCCCGCCACATTCAGCGTAGCCGTCGCCGTCGTCATCACTCCCTTCGTCCGTCGTCGGATCGCAGTCGTTGTCCACGCCGTCGCAGGTTTCGAGGGCGTCGGGGTGTGTCGAGGCATCGGTGTCATCGCAGTCGCCACCACATGCGGTCCAGCCGTCTGCATCGACGTCGGCGAGGTTCATTGCCGGATCGCCGTCGTCGCAGTCCCCGTCGCAAGTGCTGGCGCCGTCACCGTCGTCGTCGTCGTGGTTCAGGGCCGGATCTGCGTCATCGCAGTCGGTTCCGCCGGACCATTCCGCAGCCCAGCCATCCCCGTCGTCGTCCACGCCATCGGCCGCATCACAATTCTGGTCCAGGCCATCCCCAGCCATGTCCGTCGCGTCCGGGTTGAGGGCTAGGTTGCCGTCGTCACAGTCACCAGCACAGGTGGAGAATCCATCGCCATCCACGTCCAGGTTTTCGACAGCCGCGTCCGCGTCGTCGCAGTCGTTACAGGCGGGATCGCCATCCCCGTCCCCGTCAACCTCAGCCGGGTCCTGGACGCCATCGCAGTTGTTGTCTAGGAGGTCGCAGACCTCCGCCACCCCAGGATTCACGAAGTAGTCGGCCTCGTCACAGTCCCCAGTACACGGGCTGAATCCATCGTGGTCGATGTCCTCTGGGTCCAGGTCCGGATCGGTGTCGTCACAGTCGTCATCGTTGGTGCCGGCGACGCCATCGAGCCCGCAGGGTGTGTATCCGTCGCCATCGGCGTCTCCGGGATGGAATGCGGGATCGGTGTCATTGCAGTCCCCCTCGCATGCCATCCAACCGTCCGCGTCTACGTCCTCCTCCTCCGTCGGCAGGTTCTCGTCGCAGTTGTTGTCCTTCCCGTCACACACTTCCGGGTTGGTCGGGAACCGATCGTCATCTCCGTCGTCACAGTCACCATCACAGGTACCGTATCCGTCGCTGTCGTTGTCTTGCAGGTTCATCGCCGGATCGTCATCGTCACAGTCGCCCGGCGTCGAACCGTCCGAGCAGTCGTCGTCGTCATCCCCATCGAGGTCGATCCCCTCGCACGAGCCGTCCCCGTCGTCGTCGTAGGCTTCGGTGCCCTCGTCGATGTCGTCGTTGCAGTTGTTGTCCTTGCCGTCCGCGACCTCGGGATTGCCCAGGAACACATCGGCATCCGAGTCGTCGCAATCGTCCACGCCGTTGCACGCCTCGTCTCCGTCCTCGTCGACGCACTCCTCGCCGTCGCAGTCCTCGTCCAGGCCGTTGTTCGGCAGGTCCTCGGCCCCCGGGTGGATGGAGTCGTCGTTGTCGTTGCAGTCGTACAGGTCCGCGTACTCGTCGTCGAGGTCGTCGTTGGCCGGGTAGCCGTCGTTGTCGACGTCGATGCCGTCACCACCGTCGCAGTCCTGGTCGATGCCATCGCCGTAGGGGTCGGGCGCGCCGGGGTACGTGGCATCGTCCTCGGGGTTGCAGTCGACCGAGTCGTCCCACCCGTCCCCGTCGAAGTCGAAGTTGGCCTCGACATCGGGGCAGCCGGTCAGGGCCAGGGCGACGGTGATGGGTACGGCGGTCAGCAGACGGTGGATCATGGCTTCCCCTCCATGACCGCCAGCATACCAGGAGCAGCCGCAAAAACTCGATCTGCTGATCGCGCAAACACCAACGTTAGGCG
>CAZXHG010000467.1:0-3443 GCA_964639985.1 uncultured Rickettsiales bacterium | reverse complement strand
CTTCATGCTGCCCATCGCCTGGTTGTCGCTCAAGGGCTACCCCTACACGCAGTACGCCGCGCGGGGCCTGCCGCCCGAGGAGATGGCCAAGGAGCACCCCGAGGCGCTGCCCACCAACCGCTGGCAGCGCACGGTGATCGACGTCAAGAACTCCCACGAGGACCGGCTGCCCGCGGACTTCATCACGATGAAGACGCCCACCCGGGAGATCTTCCGCCGCCTCGGCCGCAACGAGCTGATGGCGCTGGCCTTCGACGGCCGCGTGGGCAACAAGTGGGTGCGCACCGAGCTGCTGGGGCGGGGGATCCTGCTGACCCCAGGGGCCTACCGGCTGGCGAAGAGCACGGGCGCGGCCATCGTGCCAACCCTGTGCCACACACCCCCGGACGCCACGTCCGTCTGCGAGCTCGGCGAGCCCATCATCCCCGACGGCCGCGACTGGAAGGAGATGATGCGCTTCTTCCTGGCCGAGCACGCCGATCCCTGGCTGCGCAAGTATCCCGCCGAGTATGGCACCTGGCTCGCCCACTGCCGCATCCGCGCGGCCGTGGACGACCACCCCCTGTTCATCGACTACTCCCCGGACGACCGCTGGAAGCGGTTCCCGGCGTTGTGATCCTCCCTCGGCAATAGTCGAAGTCATCGTGCCGTTCCCAAGACCAGGAGGTGGGCGTGCGCGACGGGTTGCCGACGTGGGGACTGCTGGTCTTCGCCCTGCTGGCCGAGGAGTTCGACGACGACGCGGACGGCTCGGTGCAGCGGCTGACCGTATGGACGTACGGGCCTGGAGCCTGTCCTCAGGTCAGGCTACCCGCGTGGCCTCCGCGCGCTTCCTGACCAGGTACTCGATTCCCTGCACGGACGGCGTGGCCGAGGCCTGCTACCTCACCGGCTGGCTGTGGATGTACGAGATCGCGACCTACCGCGACCCCGATCTCCCGGGCACGAACTTCGCGAAGGCCTGTGGGCTGGGCTTCGAGCCCGCCTGTCCGCCCTAGACGCGGAGCTTGGCCTCACGGATCGGCAACCGAAGGTCCCGGCTACTCGATCACCGTGTAGGCGAAATGCCCTTCGATCGGTGACGTCTGTCCCGGCGCCAGCTTGGCCGGGCCGGCCACCTCGCACAGGACGTACTCGTCGTTGCCCACGGTGACGGTGCGCTGTCCCGGTTGGGGTGGAGTTCGTACGCCGACGAGCGCGTGGCCAGGGACCTCGATGACGATCATCTTGCTGCGCGGCACGGCCTTGTACAGCACGCAGAACAGGTCGGCCTTGGAGTCACAATCGCCGTGGTTGTTGACCACAACCTCGGCCGGCACCCACAGCCCGATGATGGTGCGGCCGTCCCACTCGATCGGTGGGATCTCGTAGGGGATCTCCTGCACGAACGCCAGGTACAGGCCGAGGGCGTCCTGGGCGTCGTAGCCCGTGGCTGTCTCCGCCAGGGCCCGGGTGGCGTCCGCCAGGTAGGGCTCGTTCCACGCCACCACGGTCGTGTGGTCCACGCCCAGCGTGTCGTCCTCCAGGACCAGGCCCACCTCGGGCACGGTGGCCACGAACGCGTCGGCGAGGGCCTCTTCGATCCCCTCGCCGAACTCGGCGACCACCTCGTCGGGTGTGCCCCACCAGGTCGTGCGCACGCCGCCCTCGATCGGTTCGCACTCGAACCGGACGTGGCGACCGGTGTGGAAGCCCGCTGCTCGGGCCTCGAGGGCCTCGCACGCGCGGACGTTGGACCGCCTCCTCAGCTCCTCGAGGTCGGCGCCGAACTGCTGGACCGCGGCCTCGTGGTCCGCCTTCGCCACGCGGAACGTCACGTTGTGGGGCTGGCGCCGGTAGTCCATGAACCCGAAGGAGAGCAGGTAGTCCTCGCCCACCTCGTCCTTGCGGAACAGGTTGAGCGATGTGGGCCCGGTGGCGATCGGTGCGCAGCCCACGGCCGCGAACTCGACGAGGATCAGCAGCGCGATCCCCATCGTGCCCAGCAGGCCGAGGACGGCTCCGATCCGGGTCCCGTTGCCGCGCATCATTTCGATCAGTCCAGGGTGATCATCCCGCGGCCCGACTCCGGGGTCGGGATCAGCGCGCGGGCGAGGTCGGCCATGCCGGGATCGAGCATCAACGTGATCGCGATCAGCACCGCGCCGAGGAAGATGGCCACGGCCAGGTTGTCCCGCAGGATCTCCGCCCGCTCGGCGATGCCCCGGGTCATCCAGGTGAACAGCACCAGGGCCAGGCCCAGCGCAAGCACCGTGGCGATGGTCATCACGACCAGGATCAGCAGCGCGCTCGCCACCACCTGCCACAGGGGCACGGCGCCCACCGGCTGCACGAACGCGGTGCGCACCATGGACATCACCGGGGTCACGCCGTGGCGCAGCAGCATGGCCTGGCACACCAGCATCGAGCCCAGCACCACGGCCACCGAGCGGTTGCCTTCGGTCAGCAACGCCTGCTCGTCCATCCAGCGCGTGAGCCAAAGGTCGAGGCGGAACACCCCGAACACCATCACCACGCTCAGACCGGTGGCCAGCGCCAGGGCGAGCAACCCGGTCAGCACGTTCGTCCACTCAAAGGTCATCGCAACACCCCCGAATCCATGGGGAGGGTTCATCCTTCGTCGCCCGCGACCTCCTCGTCGTCCTCGTCGACGTCGTCCTCTTCGATCCCCACACCGAACTCGATCAGTGAATCTCCGACGACCAGTTGGTCTCCCACGCGGAGGATCCTCTCACCGACTGTCTGACCGTTGACCAGGGTGCTGTTGGTGCTGCCGAGGTCGAGGATCGACCATTCGATCCCGTGCAGGAACACGACCGCCGCGTGTTTCGCCGATGCGGCCGGATCCTGGAGGACCAGCTCCATGTCCGGGTGTCGCCCCATGGCGAAGATCGGACGCGTGACCCTCTCCTGTCGTCCCGCCAACGGGCCATCGGTGAATCGCAGCAGCCCCACGATCCCCGGAGGGACCCAGCGCGCGACCTCGCGGTCGGGGTACCAGACGTTGATCCGGATCCGCTGTTCGTCGGTCGTGGGGATGTCACGCCGAATCGCCCCCGGCCGCGGACCGTGGGTGCGGATGTGTTCCTGCCGCTCCTCCCACTCGGATTGCGTGAGCCGCCGGATCGGTGGGACGCTCATCTCGTCTCCACGCCCTCCCGTCGGCGTCGCGACCCGAGCAGGGCTGCCAGCAGGCCGACGACCGCGGCCGGGGGCGTGACCCGAGATCCGCTCACACGACAGTCGCACCCACCACCCCCGCCCTCCTCCTCGCCCACCACGCACTCCTCGTCGTACTCGTCGCCCACGCCGTCACAGTCACCGTCGATGCCGTCGTCGCAGTCCTCGGGCGCGCCCGGGTGGATGTCGGGGTCGTTGTCGTCGCAGTCGTTGCCGTCGGCGCCGCCCTGGAAGTCGTCGTCGTCGAGGTCGTCCTCGTCCGC
>CAZXHG010000466.1:0-3466 GCA_964639985.1 uncultured Rickettsiales bacterium | reverse complement strand
GATCTCTCGTTTCTACCGGAGGTAGTCCCACCGAGCGCGGCGTGTCCCTCAGCATCATGCGTGATCGTTTAGGCAAAATAACTTAGCCCCGACTGCCTCTGCGTACCCTCTTTTCGCCGGTACGTGCCGCTGTCACACACTGACCATCCGTCAGCCGAGCGAAAATCCCGGACAGTTCCGCCCGGGCTGGCTCGGCCGAGAGGAGGTCAGTCGTGGCAAGCAAGGGTTCCCCTCATCGTCGTCGCCGGTATACGCGCGCGCAGCGTGAAGCGGCTCTGGCCGATGTCGTCGTCATCGGTTTGAGCCAGTCCTCGAAGAAGCACGGCATCCCCAAGAGCACGGTCGACAACTGGCACAAGGCCCGCCGTCATGCCGAGTCGACACCGGCCATCCCAGCGGCAGCGGAGTCCGGGGAGGCCCTCCATGCGCCGCGTCGCGGCGACGCGGCGGACTCTGGGCCTCAGCCGGAGCCCACGGGGGCGAGGCCCAAGGTGGCGAAGCGATACACGCCATCGCAGCGGGCCGAGATCCTGGAGTACGCGGCCAAGCACAGCGTCACGGAGGCGTCGAAGAAGCACGACGTGAGCCGCTGGACGATCTACGACTGGCAGAGGAAGGTGAAGGGGGCCGCCGAAGGGAAAGGCCCCTCGCCGACCTCTGGCCCGGCTCCGCAGGAGATCGAGGCCCGCCGGGACCGGGAGATCCTCGACGAGTGGCACCGTCACCCGGGCCTGGGTCCGAGCCAGATCCGCAACCAGCTGCGGCGTAAGCAGATCAAGGTGTCGGTGCATACCGTTCGCCGGGTGATGGAGGACGCCGGCTACCGGCCGCCGAAGGTCAAGCGCGACCCCCACGACGAGCGGTTCGAGGCGGTACGCCCGAACCACATCTGGCACCTCGATTTTTTGCACCGTCACATCAACCGGGCATCGACGTTCACGCTGATCGTGATCGACGACCACTCGCGCTTCGTGGTCGGACACGGCGTGGACGACGCCGAGCGGGCCGGCCTGGTGATCCGGACCTTCGAGGACGCGGTGACCCGCCACGGCAAGCCGGAGATGGTGCTGCACGACAAGGGGGCAGCGTTCTGGTCGTGGCGGGGCATCTCCCGCTTCACGGCGCTGCTGACCGAGCTGGGGATCGACCAGATTCCGGCCAAGCACAAGGAGTGGAATGGGAAGCTGGAAGTCTTCAACGCCAACCTCTCCAAGGAGCTATTCGACGCCCACCGCTTCTACGACGTGGCCGAGATGAAACGGCGGCTGGCGGCCCACCTGCACTGGTACAACCATCGCCGCACCCACCATGCCCTCGGGGGCCTGCTGGTGCCGGCGGACCGGTACTACGGCCGGGCCGAAGAGGTCCTGGCTCGTATCGAGGCCGGGGCTGGCGCGGACGCCTCCCTCGACACCTTGGAGCTACGCGACCGGGTGATGGAGTTCTTCAAGGTCGTCAGCGTGGACGGGCGGCCCGAGGTCTGGCTGATGGGCCAGAAGATCCTCGAACCACGGCCTTGAAAGGAGGTGGTGGCCCTCCCCGGGATGAGGCATAGAGAGTTTGCCAACAACTCGACGCCTCGCCAAAAAGGACCACCGTGTCTGCTGTACCTGATCTGCTCTCCGCTGTCTCCCCCCACGTCATCGCGGCGTTGCTGCTCGTCGCCCGCACGGCATCCCAGGACCTCGATCTGGCCATGCCGACTCCCGCCGCGATCCTGGCGGCCACCGGCGCCGGCCGCAGCCGGGCCTACGAGCTGTACCGCGAGCTGTTGGCCCTGCTACCGGGACTGGACCGACCGGTGGGCCGCCCCGCCCATCCGCCTCCTGAGCCGCCAGGCCCCGACACCATGGCGCTGACGCATGAGGTACTGGCCTTCGTCATGAAGCACCCCGGCTGCGTCCACGGTGGGCCGGGCCACCACGGCTACAGCGACGGCTTCCGCCTCTTCGTCCTCGACCTGCTCCGCCGGCACGATGACCTGGACCTGGCCGTCGTCGCCGAGGCGGTCCACGTCCCGCTGCCCACGATCAAGGACTGGCTCCGGGGCTGGATGGACCAGCAAGAGATCGAGAGGGAATCACCGCCCACCGAGTCCCCCGAGGACGACCGGGTCACCGGGCCGCGCATCGAGTCCGTCCTCCACGCCTGGAAGCAGTGGGACGGTGATTTCCTCGGCTTCTGCAACCACGTCCAGCAGCAGCTGCTCATCCCGTATGGCCGGACGATGATCTCCCGCATCCTTGAGGCCTACGGCGCGCGCATCCCCAAACGCCGCGCCGGGCGCTCCCCCGACGAAATCGCCATCAAGGGGCAACTCGAACGCTTCTTCCCCGGAGCCCAGTGGACCGGCGACGGCTCCCCGATCACCGTCTGGGTCGATGGCCAGCCCTTCTCCTTCAACCTCGAACTGCTCGTCGACATCTGCTCCGCCGCCGCCACCGGCGCCTCCTTCCGTGACGAGGAGGACAGCGCCGCCCTCATCGAGGCCTTCGCCGGCGGTGTCGGCACCACCGGCAGCCCGCCGCTGGCCCTGCTGCTCGACAACCGCTTCTCCAACCACACCCACGAAGTCGAGGTCGCGCTCGGCGACACCATCAAGATTCGCGCCACGCTCGGACGGCCCCAGACCAAGGGCCATGTCGAGGGCGGCTTCGGCCTGTTTTCCCAGACCGTCCCCCGCCTCTCCATCGACACCTCCGACCCCCGCGAGATCGCCCGACAGATCCTCGCCCTGGTCGTGCTGACCTGGGCTCGCACCCTCAACCACAAGCCGCGCCCGAACCGCCTGGACCGCTCCCGGGTCCAGCAGTACCGCGAGGAGCAGCCCACTCCCGAACAGGTCGAGCAAGCCCGCCAGGCCCTCCGACAACGCTGCCAGCAACAGGAGAAGGCCTACCGGACCCGACAGGCCCGGCTCGACCCCCTCGTCCGCTCGATCCTCGACGACACCTTCGAGCGCCTCGGACTCGACGACCCCGACGGCCACATCCGCGACGCCATCGCCCGCTACCCCATCGACGCCGTCCTCGCTGGCATCGCCATCTTCGAGGGCAAGCGGGTGGCCGGCACACTGCCACCCGGCGTCGGCGGCCCGTACTTGCTGGGCATCGTGCGCAACATCGCCCAGGAGGACGAGGGATACGAGATCGCCGAGGCTCTGTGGCGAGCTCGCCAGGACGCCCGGGACCGCGCCTTGAAGTACCTCGATGGCCTGCTCGACGGGGAGCAGAAGACAGCTGCCGATCCGATGACGCTCACCCAGCGTCTCGCCGACCGGACCATCGGCTCCGCACGCAGCGTCGACCACGTCTTCTGGCTGCGCGCTCTCGCCGATGCCATCGAGCACGAAGAGCCCGGCCAGCAACAAGCTCTCTTTCGCATCGCGGCCCGGCGCATCCACGCCACCCACGCCGTCCCTCACCAGCTGCGCCTCGCGGCAGTCCGACGCCTGGCGACCATGATC
>CAZXHG010000465.1:0-3488 GCA_964639985.1 uncultured Rickettsiales bacterium | reverse complement strand
CAGCTCCGCTGCCGGTTCGATCCGGTCGAGGTAGTCTACGATCCGCGCCCTGTCCTGGCGATCACTCACGACAGTCCTCTTAGCCTCATCTAACAACAGCAGCTTTACCGGTCAAATCCGGTCTGTCCAGCGGTCATCGCGGACCGTGGGCCCGGCCTACGATGGAGTCGGAGCCGGAGGGATCGCCATGCACATCCGCGAAGGCCTCACTGTCGTCACCTGCCTGTGCCTGATCGGGCCGGCGCTGGTCGCCTGCACCGCCGTCGATCCGTACGAGCCGCTTCTGGGGGACGACGACACCTTCGGCGAGCTCGATCCGGGCCGGCCGCACCTGCCCTTCGGCGAACCCGAGGAGACGCTCCCGGGCTACGCCCTGATCCCGGCGGGCTCGTTCACGATGGGCTGTTCGCCCGGGGACACGCAGTGCTGCCGCGACAACTGCTGGTGGCCCTTCGACATCGAGAAGCCCCACGAGGTGATCCTCACCCGCGACTACTGGATGAAGACCACGGAGGTCACCCAGGGGGAGGTCACCGCCCTGGCCGGCATCAACCCCACGGTGTTCACCGGGTGCGGCGACGACTGCCCGGCCGACGGCTTCACCTGGTGGCAGACCCTGGCCATCGCCAACCTCGCGTCCGCGGCCGAGGCCCTGCCCGCCTGCTACTTCCAGGACGAGGCCGCCACCATCCACTACGACATGAATGCGGCCAACGCCCGCGCCTGGCCCCACTGGCTGGGCCCGGACTGCGAGGGCTATCGCCTGCCCACCGAGGCCGAGTGGGAGTACGCGGCCCGCGCCGGCTCCACGACCCCGTACCCCAACGGCGAGGCCACCCACGAGAACCTCGACGCCATCGGCTGGTACGGCAACAACTCCGCCTGCGACTGGGCTGGCTGCGAACAGGAGAACTGCCGCGAGGGCGCCGGCGGCATCCCCCCCTCCGGTCCCCAGCCGGTCGGCCTCAAGCAACCGAACGCCTGGGGCCTGTACGACATGTCCGGCAACCTGTGGGAGTTCGTCTGGGACTCCTTCGGCGAGTACCACGACGGCCCTGTCGAGGACCCCACCGGCCCGATCGGTTCCCCCGCCGGCTTCCACGTGGCCCGCGGCGGCTCCTGGCTCAACCAGACCGCGGAAGCCCGTACCTCCACCCGCGACGGCGACGACTGCACCTGCGACCCCGACAACGGCCCCGGCTCACACACCGGGTTCCGGCTGGTGCGGACCTACTGATCGGCTAGAGCACGAACGCGACCGTCAGGTACACCTCGCGGGCCTTGGCCCCCATCAGCGGGTAGCTGTGGATCGCCGGCTCGACCATCACGCGGATGCCGACGTTGCCGTCGAACTGGCGTACGAGTACGCCGAACTGGCCGCCGATCATGAAAGAGGGGGTGACGAGGCCGGCGTTGGCCACGCCGAGGCCGGCCTTGACCCCGAGCATGGGGTGTACGACCGGGATGGGGATGTGCACGCCGAGGCCGACCACGCCCTGCAGCTCGAACGGGATGCGGGAGGTGCCGCTGAGCTCGAGGCCGCTGTGGCCGTACAGGCCGAAGGTGTAGCCGCCGCCGCCGATCACGAAGCGGCCGGTGGGGGACACGCCGCGGGTGTGGTCGGGCTCGATGGCGCCCACGCCGCCGCCGACGTGGAACCAGCGCTTGTTGGCGTCGCGCACGTAGCTGGGGCCCGAGGTGCGTTTCTGGGTCTGCACCGTGTCGACGTCGGCCTCGGCCTCCTCGTGGGCCTGGGCTCCGGTCGCAGGGGCCAGCACCAGGATTGCCAGTAGCGCGAGTGCGGAGAACGTGATGCGATGAGTCGTCATGATCGATCTACTCCCGAGTGTCGTGTCGCCCCGTGATTGCCTGCATTCACCCCTAGCATCGGGATCGGCGAGCGGCCCTTACCGCCGGGTTACTTCGCGCGTGGGCGCATGGGTTGCTCCGCTGGCATGCCTGCTGCTCGTGGGCTGCCCGGGCCGGATCTCGGGGTTCGCGTCGGACGACGACACCCAGCCTGCGGACGATGACGACGTGGTGGTCGACGACGACGCCACGGTCGACGACGACGCCACGGATGACGATGACGCGGCAGACGACGACGACACCGGCGCCGCTGCTGCGGCCGAGGAGCTGGTGGGTGGCCTCGATCTCGGTCTCTACGACTGGAGGATCGAGGAGCTGTCGGGCTTCGGCGACCGCTCCGTGGGGTCGGACAGCTACGCCCAGGCCGAGGCGTGGGCGGTGGCCGAGTTCGAGGCCCAGGGATACGAGGTCCAGCGACACGGATTCAGCTACGGGGGGCAGTCGATCGACAACCTGTACGTGACCAGGGTGGGCACGACCCACCCCGACCGGATGTACATCCTCGGTGCGCACCTCGACGGCCGGGGCGGGGGCGGGGCCGCGGACGACGACGGGTCGGGCGTGGCCCTGGTGCTGGAGGCGGCCCGGGTGTTCGCCGCGGACGGGGTGGAGGTCGAGACCTCGGTGCGGTTCGTGTTGTGGAACGCCGAGGAGGTCGGGCTGGTGGGCAGCGGGGCGTACGTGGACGACCGCGCTCCCTTGCAGGGGATCGAGGACCCGGCCGGCTCCGGCGAGTATCCGGAGCCGACCTGGCTGGGCATGATCCAGCACGACATGCTGCTGTTCGACCACGGGCTGCCCCCCCAGCCCGATCAGTCCCAGTACGCGGACGTGGACGTGGAGTACCAGGCGTCGGCCGCGTTCGCGGGCGAGGGCCAGGCGCTGGCCCAGCGGCTGGCCGAGGGGTGCGAGGACCACTGCACGGACTACCCGGCGAACGTGGGCGACGACATGAACAACACCGACTCGGTGCCCTTCCAGGACCACTGTCCGGCGGTGAGCGTGCGCGAGAACGAGCGCATCGCGGAGATCGGCGCGGGCACCAATCCCCACTGGCACCAGCCGACGGACGTGTGGCAGACGTACTTCCAGGACGACTTCCGGCTGGGCTTCGACGCCACGCAGATGGTGGTGGGGACCGTGGCGGAGCTGGCGGGGGCTTCGGTGGGGAACTGATCAGGGAATCGGCAGCGTCGGCTCCGCGCCCTGCGGGCGCTTGAGCCGACCTACGGGACCCCGCGCCGGGAACAGGTAGGTCGGGTCAAGGAGCGCAGCGACGGACCCGACGATCAGGGAGGCCCCTCGGCCACACACACCGCCGTCATGTCCCCTCCGCCGGTGGGCTGGTCGTGCACGCCGATGTACATGCCCTGGTCCTCCAGGTACGTGAGGTCGACCTCCATGTACGAGCCCGCCACGGTACAGTCCATCTGGGCCACGTACTCGAGGTGGTCCCAGGCGTCCATGCCGTTCTCCTCCCAGCCGCGGCAGCGGGATACGCCGTCGTCGCAGGGCAGGCCGGTGTTGGTGGCCAGGTAGGCCACGCCGCCGTTGTCGTTGTAGCAGACCAGGAACATGCGCACGTACGGCGACGGCACGGTGAAGCGCTCGTCGTCGCA
>CAZXHG010000464.1:0-3510 GCA_964639985.1 uncultured Rickettsiales bacterium | reverse complement strand
CTCAGTTGGTAGAGCAGCTGATTCGTAATCAGCAGGTCGTCGGTTCGAGTCCGATTCCCGGCTCCAGGAAGTGGACATGAAAACGAGAAGTAGTCAGACCGGCCCTCGGGCCGGTTTTCATGTTCTGGGTCACAGTCGGCGGTCTGGGCATAGTAGTTCGCTGACAGAACCCATCTACTTGCGATCCGTTGCTCACGTAGAGCTACCAGGCCAGTTCGGCTCGTGGGCGTAGAGGCGATCCTGGCGTTCCGCATCTCCAGCCATACCAGTCGCGACCTTCTTCGCGGTCCCTGATTGTGGATCGCCCCGATCCCGTTCGCAGCTGCACGTTCGAACAAACCCTCGACAAGCGCGATAGGGGGCATATGCTCCATCTCCCGGTCTTCGCTACCGGGCGGGGATCGGTCTTTGACAGGAGGGTGAGATGACCATTCGAGTTGGTATCAACGGGTTCGGGCGCATCGGCCGCCTGGTCTTCCGTGTACTCGAGGCGCGCGACTCGGTCGAGGTGGTCGCGATCAACGACCTCGCAGACACGGCAACCATGGCGACACTGCTGCGGTACGACTCGGTCCACGGCCGCTTCCAGGGAGCGGTCGAGGCGATCGACGAGAAGAGCATCTGTGTCAACGGAAACGTGGTCCACACGACCACAGAACGCGACCCCAGGGCGTTGCCCTGGGAGGAGCTGGGGGTCGACTTCGTCGTAGAGTCCACCGGGGTCTTCCGCCGGCGGCAGCAGCTCGCCCAGCACCTCGAGGCAGGTGCGGCCAAGGTGCTGCTGACCGTACCCGCCAAGAGCGACATCGACGCGATGATCGTCATGGGGGTCAACGAGCACGAGCTCGACGCGGATCACCGGATCATCTCCAACGCCTCGTGCACCACCAACTGCCTGGCCCCGCTGGCCAAGGTGATTCACGACGAGTTCGGCATCCGACACGGCCTGGTGACCACCACCCACGGCTACACCAACGGCCAGCGGCTGCTGGACTCCGTGCACAAGGACCTCCGCCGCGCCCGCTCCGCGGCGGTCAACATCATCCCCACCACCACCAGCGCGGCCAGCGCCGTGGGCAAGGTGCTGCCCCAGCTCCACGGCCGGCTCGCCGGCATGGCGTTGAGCGTTCCCGTGCCCAACGGCTTCTGCGTGGACCTGTGCGCCGAGCTGGCCCGCGACGTGACGATCGAGGAGGTCAACTCGGCAATACGCGCCGCGTCAGAAAGCACGATGCTGGGAATCCTCGAGTATTGCGAGGATCCGCTCGTCAGCAGCGACATCCGGGGCAATCCGCACAGCTGCATCGTGGACGCCATGTCGACCATGGTGATGAACGGCAACCTGGTGAAGCTGCTCGCCTGGTACGACAACGAGTGGGGCTACTCCAACCGTGTCGCCGACCTGCTCGTCAAGGCCCACGAACTGGGAGGTGCGCCGCCGCCGGCCGTGGCTGCCGCCCTCGAGGCGCAGTCGACGAAACCTGCCGGAGAACCTGAGAGCACTTCGCAAAGCGCCCAACGCAAGGCGCGGGAGCTGACCGAGCGTGCGCGCCGTCGTATCGAGACCGTCGCCTTCGGCGGCTCTGGGGGCGAAGCCAACGTCTATCTCCAGCTTCGGAACTGGTTTCCCGGCCCGGGCGGTGCGTTCCAGACCGAAGAGGACTTCGTCGTCGCCTGTCGGGTCCCGGGAACACAGAGCGGAAAGGACCTGCTCGGCAATCTCTGCGCCGCTGCCCCGCTGGACCTGACCAACGTCAACGTGAGGAGGGCGCTGGGCAACTTCCTCGTGCACACCATGCTGAAGATCCTCGACACGTACTTCTTCCGCTGCGGGAAGTACAGGTACGCGCACATTCCCCGGGTCCTCGGCATCACGCTGGACGGCTGCATGCTGTACGAGTGGGTCCCCGGCGACGACGCTGTCCCCATGGATTGGCCGGAGGGGCCGGAGGGTGACTTCCGCAAGGTGCCCGTACTCATCGAAGAGGAGTCACTTGCCTCCAACGCCTTCTCTGCTGCCGGGATCCAGATCATGCACGACACGGTCTGTGTAGACGATCACAGCCGACAGAACCTGGTCGTGGAAGAGCCCGACTATTCGCCAGGGATCGGTATCTCGAGGCTGTGGAAACGAATCGACCTCAGTGTTCCGAACAGCCTGGAAGTCGACTACTTCAAGCTGCGTGACTATCTGGCGGAGAACCGGGAGGCCATGGAGGAACACCTGTCGGAAGATCGTGTCCGGCTGTTCGAACTGGCGAACGAGTACCAGCTCCGGTGTGCTTCACCCCGGTCTTTCGAAGACTACGAGGAGCTCATGTTGCTCCTCCTGGATTTCCGAAAGGCTGCCGCTGAGAGCATGGGATGTGAAGGAGGGAGTCCCAGGAACCGGGAGCGGGAGATCAAGCTCATCGATCGTGAAGAGGGGAAGCGCATCCGGCGGAAGCGGCCGCCCAAGCAGCTCCGGACGAGCAAGCACTCGGTGCTTCTTCGCGAGATCCGATCCTCGCTTCCGTGCATCAGGGGAGCCATCCATACTCGACAGGACATGCTCGTTGCGAGGATCACCCGGTACAGGGATGCGGATCCCGACATCGGCCTCAACCTGTTCCTCCGTCACTTCCTGATCAAGAAGCTGGAGACGTACTTCATCAAGACCGGCCGCTACACCTTCTCACACATCCCGCGGCCACTCGGCTACCGCCTGGACGGCTGTTGCTACTGGTACGAGTGGGTCTACGGTAGCGAGCGCGTGCCGAGGTCCTTCGTGCTCGATCCGCAGTCCTTCAAGCCCGGGCAGGGACTCGCCGAATGGTGGGAATTCGTGGATGCGTTCTGGTCGGCGGGCGTCGACATGGTGAGTGGTCTACGGTTCCTCCCGTCCACCAACCGGTACTCGGACGAGGTGGTGGCCAAGCAGATCATCGTGGGGGAGCCGGTGGGAAGGAAGGAACCGGACTACATCTCCCGCATGTGGAAGCGGGTCAACTTCCACCAGCGGAGCGTGCGCATCAACCTCCCGATGCTGAAGCGGTTCCTGCTGTCGAATCGGGAGGAACTGGAGCGGGTGCTGTTCAAGGAGCCGCATGCCATCGGTCGGTACCAGACCATCCTGCTGGCCGTCGAACACCTCATGCTGCAGGACGGCGTCCATCTGGGCTCGAAGAAGTCGGCGGCGCTGTTCAACGGCGTGCTGAACTACTGCCTGTCCGCGTTGAGTCACCTGGACAATCGGGGATTCGAAGAAGCCCCGAAGGAGTACCGGCTCATCAAGGTGGAGAAGGACACGCTGCGTTATCCTGGCGCGGCGTAGGCGCCACCCACCCACCCACTCTCCTCCCCTGGTAGCCCCAGATTTCGTCCTTCCGGCCCCTCGGCTCCCGGGACAGCCCCAGGAAAGCCCCATGACAGCGAAATCCCCTGACAAGCACCCGCTGCCCCTCGACAAGCACCGCTGGCACCCCTCGCCGCTTCCCGGCCAGGTGGTCCTGGTGACCACCCTGGACGAGA
>CAZXHG010000463.1:0-3538 GCA_964639985.1 uncultured Rickettsiales bacterium | reverse complement strand
AGGCCGCGCAGGCCGGCTACGGCGGATTCGAGGAAGCCACGTCCGGGCTCGGCGCGGCGTTCAGCGGCCAGGCCCAGTACGACCTCTGGATGGACGCCTACGCCGCGCTCGACGAGCACCTGGGGCCATACTACGCGGCAGGATCGCTCGTCACCCGCATGTTCGTGGTCCGCCTGGACGAGGACGAGCCCACGGAAGGCGAACAGCCGGTCGGGGGGGACCAGGAAGCCTTCTTCCAGATTGACCTCTACGAGGTCGATCTGTTCGACGCCATCGCGGACACCTTCTACGTGGAGGACGACTCGTTCCGGACGCCCGAGTACTGCTACGTCTTCCCGGAGTACTGCGAGGGGTACTCGGAGCTGTACACGACCTCGAACGGCACGGTCGACCTGTCCTTCGAACACGACGACACCATTCGCCTGGAGTTCGACGTGGAGCTGCGCGAGGGGTGGGACGGCGAGGACGTGGGCAGCATGGTCGGCCACGTGGACGCCGACCATTGCGTGCTGCCCGCGATCTGAGGCGCGGTCCGCACGTCAATAGCGGTTGTTCAGCGCGACCGACACGCCCTCGGTCCGGCTGTTGGTACCAACGAGGTCCACGTCGCCATCGCCGTCGAGGTCGGCCGCGGCGATATCCAGCGGATTGCCCGTGGACACATGGGCCACGTCTGTACGAGGAAATCCGCCGTCCCCATCCCCCAACAGGATCGCGATGCGGGTGGAGGTGGCCTCGGTGCCCGACGCCACGTCCAGGTGGCCGTCGTCGTCCAGATCGGCTGTCAGCAAGGGCGCGGACTGGTACAGCACGGCGTGGCGCGTGGGCGATCCCAGCTGGCCGCTGCCATCCCCGAGCGACACGTACAGGTACTTGGAGCCGCCCGTGTACAGCAGGTCCAGGTGGCCGTCCGCGTCCACGTCCGCGATGTGCATGCGATCAGGCGGCTCGTCGATGTCGAACGGGACCGGCTCGGCGAACCCACCGTCGCCGTCGTACAGCTGCACGCCAAGCTCGGTGACCAGGTCGGCGCAGCCGTCGCCGTCGAGGTCGCCCAGAGCGAGCTGCTGGGCGTACTCCTCCAGCGCGATGCGCTGTTCCAGGTCCGGCCCGAGCACCACCTCGATCCCCTCGTCAAAGGGCTCGAACTGGTAGGCGGCCCACGGCGCGGCCAGATCGTCGTACCCGTCGCCGTTGACATCCGCGATGGCCGACATGCCCCTCCAGTCGCGCTCGCGCACCGACACCTCGTCGAACGTGCCGTCACCGTTGCCCATCAGCACCTTGATGCCCAGCGGCCCGAAGCCGTCCCAGGAGACCGCGACCAGGTCCGGATTGTCGTCCGAGTCGAAGTCGCCGATGTTCAGCGAGTAGGGCACGGATACGCCGTAGATCGGGCCGGATTCGAACCGAGCTTCGCCGTCGTTGAGCAGGATGTCGACCTCGCCGATGCCGTCCGCGTCGTTGGACGCGGCCACGGCCAGGTCGGGTGTGCCGTCACCATCGAAGTCACCCGCGACCACGCCCCTGTTGTTCCGTGACACCGGGTAGTCCACCGGGCTGGCGAACAGATCGTCGGTTGCCGGGTCGAACTCGTCGTCACAGGCCAGGCCGGCCAGGAGCAATACCACGAAGCCGACACGGAACCCTGTCATCGTCACCGCTCCTGGCGAGCAGTCTACCACCGGACACAGCGGCTACGAACACCCCCCGCAGCGCCAGACCACCACGTCGCGCAGGCGGATCGCCCCTGACGAAGCGAACACCAATGGGATTCGCTGCGTCAGGACGGACTCATGATGGGCGTCAGGGATCGATCCGGATCATCGTCTGCCCGGCCACCGTCCGACCGTACAGCCAGTCCATGTCTTCGTCTTCCATGCCGATGCACCCCAGGGTCCAGTCATTGCCCGCGCCCCCGCCATGGATCTCGATGGAGTCGCCCAGTGGGCCACCGTGGACCGGCGAACTTGCCTCGGATGCAGCGAGGATCCGGTCGTGTTCCGCCTTTTCAATCCTCCCGTCAGCCAACGCAACGGCCGCGTCCTCGGCGCTTGGATAACCGATCCAGAGGGCGCGTCCATAAAGGCCGTCCGGGCGTTTCCACGGAATCGCGTAGTAGCCCTCGGGGGTCCTGCCGTCGTTCCTTGCCATCTTGTGCCCGGCGGGATCTCCTCCCAGGGCGATGTCGAAGCAAGCGGGGCCGGCCCTTGCGCCCCTCTCCACGAGCCGCCCATCCACGTACAGGCCGAGCTTGCGCGTCGACTTCTGCACCAGGATAAGCGAGCCTGTTTCACCAGAAGGGGCTTCTGACAGTCCGGGTTCGGTCGATGGACAGCGCTTCGGCAATCGTGGCAGCTCACCATCGGTGCGCATCATGTGGACGGCGGCGACGGTCGCAGAACAGAGGACCGCAAGGAGCAAGATGAGTGGCCAGGCCATCCGCCGACGAGAGGTGTTCTTCATGTGCCTCGATTGTAACAAGGGCTAGCTGGAGGAGAAGCGTTCCGAAAGCTCGGCGGTCAACACAAGCGACACCTCAGGGCTCGATCGTCACGCGCGTCCCTCGACCTATGAAGGGCTCGATCTCGTCGATCTCTTGGTCCCGCAAGGCGATACAGCCGTTGGTCCAGTGAAATCGGGCGTGAAGTCGTCCCAGCCAGCGCAGGTGAGCCCCGGTGCCATGGATGCCTACAGCCGAACCAGTCCGCCCCGCCAGCCGGTCAGCCTCGTTCGGGTAGTCCAGGGCCGCGAACCGATAGTGGTCGACCTGTGCGGAGCCCAGAAGTGGGAAATGTCGCTGCACGCCCAACGAGTTTCTCAGGTCCTCGGTCAGGCGGTATTCACCCTCAGGGGTTCGGCGGTCCCCTTCAGCTTCCTTTGCTCCTCTACGGTACCGGATGAAACCCCAGAATCGGGCAGCCGTTCCTCTCTTGGTTGGGATGCCCGATCCGATGGCCACTGGATACTCCTTGATCGGCCGGCCATCGACTCGGAAATCCAGCTGTCCGCGTGTCTTGGATACCACCAACTCCACGCGTTCCGGTTCGCGCTTCAGTCCAGCCGTGACGAGTCCCTCATCCTCAAGCCGTCTTTCGAGAGAAACACAAGGCCAGAGGTGAGCGTAGACCACGCTAGCGATGAAGAGGAGCAAGACTGCCCCAGCGGCGATCAACAAGCGGCGAGATCTGCACATCACTCCATCGATATCACAGCGACGTTGCCCGATTCCAGCCCAGGGAAACCCGACGCCCTGGATAGGTTTTGGCGACTGGCCCGCGCTTTGTGCATGGACGGTGAGGGTCAGGCATTTCCATTGCCATTTTTCGGGCGTCCGAATCTTGGCGGTTGCTCGACCCCATTCCCCTTGGCGTCGACGATGAGAGTGGTGGAAGTGGGCCGGTTTTTACCCTGGCCACAGCTCGTCGACAAGTCGAGGGTGGATGGCAGGGAGGCGATCATGTCCAAGACACCATGGATCGGCCTGGCCCTGGCCCTGAGCCTCGCCTGCCATGGGTGCGTGTCCAGTGGGGACGAC
>CAZXHG010000462.1:0-3554 GCA_964639985.1 uncultured Rickettsiales bacterium | reverse complement strand
CCGTGTACCCGGGCGCCGCCGAGCTGTGCGACGGGCTGGACAACGACTGCGACGGCGCGGTGCCGGATGACGAGGCAGACGAGGACGAGGACGGCTGGCGGGTGTGCGAGGACGACTGTGACGACGCCGACGCCTCGCTGAACCTCGACGACGCGGACGGGGACGGCGTCAGCACCTGCGAGGACGACTGCGACGATGCCGAACCCCTGGCCTGGCCCGGCAACGCCGAGGTCTGCGACGACGAGGTGGACAACGACTGCGACGGCGATCCCGACGCCTACGACCTCGACGACTGCCCGGCGGGGGACGACGACGACGACTTCACCGGCGACGACGACGACACCACGGATGCGCCAGCGGACGACGACATCCAGGCGAGCACCACGTGTGAATGCCGGGTGGCACAACGGCCCGGGTCGGCAGGATCGTGGATCGCGGTGGCGGGGTGGCTGCTGGTGGTGTTGCGGCGGGGGAGGTGTCGGGTCCGTCGCGTTGGTCCTTGACCCGACCGGGCTTCTCAGTAGATCTCGATCTCGATCTCGTCCATCGCGTACAGCCCACCCTCGTCGGTCACGGTCAGGGTGATGTCGTGGGTACCCACCGACAGGGTGGTGGTGGTGAAGCTGATGTCGCCGAACACGTCCGGCGGGGTGGTGTCCAGCACGGTGCCGAAGGTGTCGGTCCACTGCACGGCCAGGGTGTCCAGCGCAGCGTAGTCGGACGCGCTGGCCGTGAACGTGACCGCCGTGCCCACGGCAAACGACGACCCGTCCGCCGGACTGGTGATGGTGGCCTCGGGCCAGCGGTTGAGCATGTAGCCCATGTCCGCGCCCGAGCACGACGAGCCCGAGCAGCCCGAGTACCACAGGTGCAGGTCCGTGCCGTCCCACACCAGCGAGGGCTCGCGGTTGTGGTAGTCGTCCCAGGTGCCCGACGCGCCCATGGGTAACGGGCTGAGGTCGGACTTGAACCAGTTGACCCCATCGGAGGACCAGGCCAGCCCGATCTTGTTGTAGGTGCCGGTGTGGCCCTGGTAGGCCATCAGGTAGCCGGTGTCGATGCTGACCACCGACGGGTTCCACACGTGGTTGTCGTCCCACTGCCCGCCGGTGGGCTCCATCACGTACGAGCCGGTGACCCGGGTCCAGGTGACTCCGTCCGGGGAGTCGGCGTAGCCGATGCGGATGGTCCCGCTGGAGCTGGGCCGGCCGCCGTACCACATGTGCCAGGTGGAGCCGTCGTACAGGGCAGTCGGCGAGTACACGTGGTAGTCGTCGAACGACCCGCCTGCGCCCAGGTCGAGCACCGGGTTGGCCGCGCTGCGCTCCAGGTCGGTCCAGTCGGCGGACGTGCACATGCCCACCCGCCAGTACGTGCCGTCCTTGCCGCTGTAGTACAGCGACAGGTCGCCGGTCGGCCCCTCCAGGACGGTGGAGTCCCAGGTACCGTCGTCGTCCATGGTGCCGGACTCGCCGAGGTCCAGGGCGACTGTGGGCCAGAAGCGCACCACGGCGCCGTCGTGGTCCACGGCCCAGTGCGCGCCGTCCGCCGATCGGGCGAAGCCCAGCCGCCAGTCCGAACCGTCGTAGGCCGAGTACCACATCCGGTAGGCCTCGCCGTCCCACACGGGCTGGGAGGCGTAGATCCGGTCATCGGCGAACGACTCGTCGTCCATGTCGGTCAGCACCGGGTTGCACGGATTGCGCATCCACCCCGAGGTGGTGCGATCCCAGCCGCCCACGGACGAGTCCAGGTCGTCGCAGTCTCCCTCGCAGACCGTGTAGCCGTCGTAGTCGTGGTCGGCGATGCCCGTGGGATCGTCGAGGCAGTCCCAGGCCTCCACCGACAGGCTGATGGTGTCCTGCGCTTCCAGGCCGCCCTCGTCGATCACGGTCAGGGTGATGGTGTGGTCCCCGGGCGCGAGGTTGGCGGTCTGCAGCGACAGCGTACCGAGCACCGAGGGACTGGTCTCCTCCAGGATCCCCTGCAGGTCGCTCTCGAGGTAGACCTCGAGGTTCTCCACGAAGGCGTGGTCGCTCACGGTGGCCTCGATGGTGACGAGGTCGCCCTGGGTGTATGCCGAGCCGTCGGCCGGTGAGGTGATGGTGGCGGTCGGCGCCTGGTTGAAGGCCACCCCCACCTGGTTGCTGGTCCCGGAGTTGGTGGACGCGCCCCGGTAGTACAGGTGTACGCCACCGTCCACCGCGTGCAGCACGCCGGCGTGCGTGCGCGCGTCGTCCCACGATCCGGACACGCCGCGATCCAGCGAGGTCTCCGACGTGGTGCGCATCCAGTGGATGCCGTCGAAGGTGGTGGTCATCCGGTGCCGTGCGCTGGAGCTCGTGTGGCGGGTGATCATCATGTAGAGCTGGTCGTCCACCTCTGCGATGCTGGGCACGCCCAGGTAGCTGGACTCGTCGGACAGGTCCGGGCTGAGGTACGGGTTGTCCGGGTCCTTGGTCCAGGTCACCCAGTCGGTGGACGTGGCGTGGCCGATGCGGCGGTCGCCGCTGCCGGACGAGCGGCCGCCATACCACATGTGCAGCTCACCGTCGTACTCGGCCACCGTGGCCACATGAGCGTGGTAGTAGTCGAAGTCCCCGGATGCGCCGCGGGCGATCACCGGGTTGGACGCGTACCGCGTGAAGCTGAACCCGTCGGTCGAGGTGGCGTAGCCGATCTGGTAGTACGTGCCGCTGTAGCCCGTGTAGTACATGTGGAAGGTGCTGCCGTCGTACTCCACCTCGGGCCAGCCCACGTGGTAGTCGTCCCACTCGCCGCTGCTGCCGACCTCGAGCACGGGGTTGGACGCGTACTTGGTCCAGTTGAGCAGGTCCGTGGAGGTGGCTGCGCCGATGCGGTAGCGGGACCCATCGTAGCCGGAGTAGTACATGATGTACTGGCTGCCGTCCCACACGACCGGGCCCGGAGCCACGGTGGCGTCGTCCCACAACCCTGACGCGCCGTAGCTGATCAGCGGGTTGCAGTCCGAGCGCATGAAGCCGCTGTCCTCGACCTGCCAGCCGAGCACGCCCGCGTCCGCGTCGTCGCAGTCGCCGTCGCAGACCATCACGCCGTCGCCGTCCGCGTCCACCTCACCGGCGGGCACGACGCCGTCGCAGTCGTTGTCCAGGCCGTCGCACAGCTCGACGCCGCCGGGCAGGGCCGCGGGATCCGCGTCGTCGCAGTCACCCTCGCACAGCATGTAGCCGTCGCCGTCGTCGTCCACCTCGTCCGCGGCCGGTGCGCCGTCACAGTCGTTGTCCACGCCGTCGCACTGCTCGGCTGCGCCGAGGTGCACGTCGGCGTTCGCGTCGTTGCAGTCGCCATCGCACACCCGGTGGCCGTCGCCGTCGTCGTCCGCCTCGTCCGCCGGGATCGCGCCGTCGCAGTCGTCGTCCAGGCCGTTGCACAGCTCGGCTGCATTGGGGTGGATCGTGGGATCGTTGTCGTCACAGTCGCCGGCGCACATGTGCCAGCCGTCCGTGTCGGCGTCCGCCTCGTCCGCGGGCAGGGAGCCGTCGCAGTCGTCGTCCACGCCGTTGCAGACCTCG
>CAZXHG010000461.1:0-3617 GCA_964639985.1 uncultured Rickettsiales bacterium | reverse complement strand
TCATGCCTCACACGCTTGTCCGGCGTTTTTCGATGGAAGGTGTTTGACAACCGCAAGTAGGGTCGATTCCCGTGCGGCCACAGCAAGGGCCGCAGGAAGGGAATCGCGATGGTCGACGACAGTGGCGAGAGCCGGCAGGACCGGTGGGCCCGATTTCGTTTCTCGGTGATCGGTGGGCTGCTGGCGAGCCCTCCAGCTCGTGGCGAGCTCCAGCAGACCCTGGCCGCGCTGGCGTCTCGGCGGTACCGGCACCCGATCCACCGGGGCTGGATCACGCTGGGCCGCTCGACGATCGAGCGGTGGTACTACCAGGCCCGGGGCCAGGCGGACCCGGTGGCCACGCTCCGTCGTCGTGTCCGAGCGGACGCCGGTCAGACGCGGGTGATGAGCGCCGAGCTGCTGGCCGAGTTACAGAGCCAGGTGCGATCCCATCCGGGCTGGAGCTACCAGCTGCACTCGGACAATCTTGCGGCGCTGGTGACCAAGCGTCCGGCGCTTGGACCCATGCCGTCGTACACGACCGTACGGCGGCGGATGCAAGCGCGTGGCTGGATTCCTCGCCGGCCCCGCGGCCCCAAGGGGTCCCCGGGTCGGCAGCGGGCCGAGGAGCGCCTGGAGCGCCGCGAGGTCCGCTCGTACGAGGCGAGCCACGTGCACGGCCTGTGGCATCTGGACTACCACCACGGGCGACGGCGGGTGGTGGACGAACAGGGTGCGTGGCACAAGCCGGTGGTGCTTTGCGTGCTGGACGACCGCACCCGGCTGGTGTGTCACATCCAGTGGTACCTGCACGAGACGGCCCAGACGCTGGTGCATGGCCTGATCCAGGCGTTTCAGAAGCGCGGCCTTCCCCGGGCGCTGCTGACGGACAACGGCGCGGCAATGCTGGCCCGCGAGACCGAGGCGGGTCTGGCTCGCCTGGGGATCAAGCATGCCACGACGCTGCCGTACAGCCCGTACCAAAATGCCAAGCAGGAGGCCTTCTGGGGTCCGCTGGAGGGACGCCTGATGGCGATGCTGGAGTCGGTGGATCCGCTGCCTCTGGCCTTCCTCAATCGGGCCACCCAGGCCTGGGTGGAACTGGAACACAACCGGGTGAGCCATGACGGCAGCGGCGTCCCGATCGAGCGTGTCGTGGAGGGCCCCGACGTCTCCCGTCCGGCGCCGGACGGGGAGTCCTTGCGCCTGGCTTTCACCGAGCGTGTGACGCGGATCCAGCGTCGCAGCGACGGCACGATCTCGGTAGGTGGCGTGCGCTTCGAGGTCCCCTCGCGGCTGCGGCACGTGCGCAAGCTGTCGGTGCGCCATCGCAGCTGGGACCACAGCGTGGCGTACGTGGTGGATCCACGGACGGATGCGGTCCTGGCGCGTGTCCACCCGCTGGACAAGGCCCGACACGCCAGCGGTCGGCGGCGATCCCTGGAGCCGATCGGGGACGATCTGGCGGCTCCCACCGAGCCGTCGGATCCCGTGCCGCCGCTGATGCGGCAGCTCCTGGCCGAGTACGCCGCCACCGGCCTGCCGCCGGCCTACGTCCCGCTGACGACAACCCCAACCGACTCCAACGACGAGGAGGACCCTGACGATGAGTGACGCCAAGCTACGTGCCCTGTACGGGCTGAAGTACAACCCGTTTCGCCCAGCGATCCCCGAGGAGGACCTGTGGGATCCCCCCGGCGCCGACCACTTCTTCTGGCGCGTCGAAAACCTGGTACTGGACGGCGGCTTTGCGGTGATCAGCGGCGAGCCAGGCCTGGGCAAGTCCAAGGCGCTGCAGCGACTGGCACGGCGCCTCGAGCACAGCGGCGACGTCCAGGTCGGCGTGATGGAACGCCCCCAGAGCTCGCTGGGCGACTTCTACCGGGAGCTGGGCGACCTCTTTGGCGTGCACCTGTCTCCAGCCAACCGCTACGGGGGCTTCAAGGCACTGAGAGCCCGCTGGCGCGAGCACATCAAGAGCACGCTCTTCCGGCCCGTGCTGCTGATCGACGAGGCCCAGGAGATGGACACCGGCTGCCTTGTCGAGCTGCGGCTGCTGGGCAGCGCCCACTTTGATTCCGAGTGCCTGATGACCACGGTGCTGTGCGGCGACAGTCGCCTCCCCGATCGCTTCCGGACCCCGGCCCTGATGCCCCTGGGCACCCGCGTACGCAGCCGCCTGGTCCTGCAGGCCCTGGAGCCCAAGCCGCTGCGCGAGCTACTCGACCACCTCCTGGACAAGGCCGGGGCCCCCGACCTGCTCACGACGGACCTGAAAGCCGCCCTGGTCGAGCACGCCGCGGGCAACCCGCGGGTGATGACCGGACTGGGCGCCGAGCTCCTCGAGCTGGGCGTCCAGAACAACCTGCACCAGCTCGACGATCAGCTCTTCTTCGAACACGTGGCGCCGCCCGCCCGGCGGCGGCGTACCAAGCGTCGGGCCTCGTGAGCGGCTTTCCGGTCCAGCCGGCGCATCAGCTGTCGCTGCAGCCTCCCGAGCATCGCTGGCTGATCCGGGATCTGTGGAGCGCCGGCGCCGTGGGCATCATCGGCGGCGAGCCCAAGTGCTACAAGTCCTTCCTCGCTCTGGGGATGGGCGTCGCCGTGGCCTCGGGCCGACCCTGCCTCGGGACCTACGAAGTCTCCCACCCGGGTCGCGTGCTGCTGTACGCCGCCGAGGACGCCGCACACATCGTCCGAGAACGCCTCGACGGCATCGCCGCGTATCACCGGCTCGATCTCACCGAGCTGGATCTGTGGGCGATCATGGCGCCGGCGATCCGCATCGATGCCCGGGAACACCGGCGGCAGCTCGACGCCACCGTCGCGGAGATGAAACCCACGCTGCTGATCCTCGACCCCTTCGTGCGATTGCACCGCGTCGATGAGAACGTGTCAGCAGCTGTCGCACCGCTGCTCGCTTTCTTGCGACAGCTGCAACGCACTCATGGATGCGCAGTCGTGCTCGTCCACCACACCCGCAAGAACGCCGGAAACGCTCGCGCAGGGCAGACCCTGCGCGGCTCCAGCGAACTCCACGCATGGGGGGACTCCAACCTGTACCTGCGGCGGCATCAGCAGTGGCTACGCCTCACCGTCGAGCATCGGGCCCACGCTGCCCCCGCGGACGTGGCACTCGATCTCAGGACCGGTCCCACCAACGGCATGGCCCTGGGAGTCATCCACGAGCCAGACGATGGAGACCATCGTCCCGACGCCGCCGATCCGCCGGAGCAACGTGTACTCGAGGTCCTCGATGAGGTCGACAGACCACTGCACCTGCGCGAGCTGAGGAAACGCTGCCGAATCCGAAACGAGACCCTCTGCCGAGTGCTGCGCCAACTCCAAGACCAGCAACGCGTCATCCGCCGGACCAACGGATGGGTGGCCACCGAACACCAATCCTCTTCGTCTTCAAGGCCGTCTTCCAGCCCAGGCCTCGAACGGCAATGCGCGATTCCGCTTCCCGACACCCCCTAGGACACGCGGGAACCGGAACCGGGAACCGGACGGAGCGATCGGGCTCGAGCTGATCCCTCGAAAAGCGCGCCCGGTGGGCCATCAAAGAGCGTGGGCGCGCTCACTTGTCTACAGCCTGTTCGGCTTCCATCTCCCGGTGGATCGCGCCGTAGGCCTTC
>CAZXHG010000460.1:856-3637 GCA_964639985.1 uncultured Rickettsiales bacterium | reverse complement strand
CCGCTGCTGGCCCTGTTCGGCGGCGTGATGCTGCGCTTCACCATGGTCCACGGCGGCCAGATCACCAAGTGGCTGCCCTACTAGGAGGACGACCATGAGCAACGTACCCAAGCGATACGCCAACCCGTACCTCTCCGGGCTGCTGCTGGGGGTGGTGCTGTTCGGCGCGTTCTTCATCATGGGGCGGGGCCTGGGCGGCTCCGGCGCGATGATGAAGGTCACGGCCAACGCCGCCCACGTGGTCGCGCCCGAGGCCGTGGAGGAGTCGTCCTACATGGGCCGCTACGCCTCGAGCCTGCTCGAGGACTGGCTGTTCCTCGAACTGGTCGGCGTGGTCGTGGGCGCGCTGCTGTCCGGCGCCATCGGCCGCCGGCTGAAGCTCGAGGTGCTCAAGGGGCCCCGGGCGCGGACCGGCATGCGGCTGCTGCTGGCGTTCGTCGGCGGCGGGACCATGGGCTTCGGAGCCCGGCTGGCCCGGGGGTGCACCTCGGGCATGGCCCTCACCGGGGGCGCCTCCCTCGCCCTGGGGTCGATGGTCGGCATGATGTTCATCTTCATGGGGGCGTACGCGCTCGCGTACTTCCTGCGGAGGCAGTGGCTCTGATGGCACCACTCGCAAAGTTCGACCTGTTCGGCCCCGAGCTGGGGCTCGTGTTCGCCTTCATGCTCGGCATCGGCTTCGGCGCGGCGCTGGAGATGGGTGGGCTGGGCAACGCGCGCAAGCTGGCCGCCCAGTTCTATTTCCGCGACCTGACCGTGTTCAAGGTCATGTTCACCGGCATCGTCACGGCCATGGTGCTGATGTTGCTGTCTGCCCACCTGGGCTGGATGGATCTGAGCCGGCTGTACATCAACCCCACCTACTGGTGGCCGCAGATCGTCGGCGGGCTGGTGCTGGGCTTCGGCTTCATCATCGGCGGGTACTGCCCTGGCACCTCGGTGGTGGCCGCCACCACCGGCAAGATCGACGGCATGCTGTTCCTCGTCGGCGCCATGGTCGGCATGGCCGTGTTCGGCCTGGCGTTCCCCCTGATCGAGCCCCTGTTCATGGCGGGGCACATGGAGGGCTCCCCCACGGTGCCGTCCTTCCTCGGCGTGCGGCCGGGGCTGATCGCGCTGGTCATGGTCGTGGTCGCGCTCGCGGGCTTCGTAGCCGCGGAGTGGGCCGAACGCCGCTTCGGCGACGGGCCGGTGCAGCCATGAGGTTCCGCTGGGAGTTCGTGGCCGGGGCCGCCCTGCTGGGGCTGGCCGTGATCGTGGCGCTGACCGACGCGGGTGTGGGCTCCCTGGGCACGGGCTGGGACGAGGCCGAGGCCGCGGTCGAGACCGATGCCGACCTGCCCGAGCCGCCCCCCTTCGGCGTGCCCACCGTGACCCCGGACGAACTGGCTGCGGCCCTGATGGCCGGCGATCCGGCGTTGGCCGTGGTGGACATCCGCCCGGGCGAGTCCGCGCCCGCCGACTGGATCCCGGGTTCGTACTGGCTGCCGCTCGACGACCCGAGCTGGATCCCGCCCGGCCCGTTCGGCGAGCACCGCCGCCTGGTCGTCATCGGCGACGCGGGCCTGAGCGACCGGGGCTACTGGTCCGTGCTCACCGAGCTGGGCCTCCACGACAACCTCGCCGTTCTCGAGGGCGGCATCGACGCATGGAACGCGCGCTATCGGGATCCGCAGGAGCCGGCCGATGACGCGGACGCCGCAGCCTGGAGCGACTACGAGGCCCGCCGCGCCGTGTCCCTCTACCTCGCCGGCGGTGTGGCCGCGCTCACCGACGGCGCGGCCGAGGGCGGCGCCTCCCGGCCCGTGGCACCGCCACCCCCCCTGCCCGTGCGCCAGGCCTCGGTCGCCCCCAAGCCGGCCGAGGGCTGCTGACCGCTCAGCTGCCCACCTTCTTCTTCACCACCAGCATCACCACCAGGCCTGCGAGGCCACCCACCAGCAGCCCCACTGCCGCCCCCAACGGCATGGCCACCTCGGCGCCCATGTCCGTCAGGTCCGCCTCGTAGGCCCCCCAGCCCGCGAACACGACCACCGCGCCCAGCACCACGAACAGCACCAGGTACGTCACACACCCGCACCCACACCCAGCCAGCCACCCCTTGGCATTCGCGTCCACACCGTCCTCCTCGAGGGCACACTATGGGGCCTCATCACACGCGAGGGAAGGGGCCGTCGAAGAAAGGGGTCAGATCTGGGATTGTGTATTCTTTTCGGAGAACGACTTCACGGGATGGCGTCCTGAGCCGCGGCCAGGAGGAGAGGGGTGGGATCAGCGTCGGCGGCGACCGACCAGGACCAGCGCCAGCAGCGCCGGTACGACCGCCAGCTCGCCCGGTGAACGGCCGGCAGCATTGCACTCGCAGTCCGTGCCCGGCTCCACGTCGCCGTCCCCGATCTCCTCTGGGGTGTCGTCGTCGTCCCCGACCGGCTCGCAGTCCTCGTCATCCGCGTCGTCGGTCAGCCCATCGCAGTCGTTGTCCACGCCGTCGTCGCACACCTCGCCCGCGTCCGGGTTCACGTCCGGATCCTCGTCGTCGCAGTCGTCGCCGTCCGTGCCGCCGTCGAACCCGTCGCCGTCCAGGTCGGTCAGGTCCGCGCCGTCGCAGTCGTCGTCCACCCCGTCGTAGGGGGCCTCGTCCGCGTCCGGATTCACGCCGGCCTCGGCGTCGTCGCAGTCGCCGTCGCAGGTGGACCAGCCGTCCCCGTCCTCGTCGTCGGGGTAGACCTCGGGATCCTCGTCGTCGCAATCGTCGTCGCACGTGGCGTAGCCGTCCCCGTC
>CAZXHG010000460.1:0-846 GCA_964639985.1 uncultured Rickettsiales bacterium | reverse complement strand
CCGAGGTCATCGAGGTTCACGGACGCGTCGTGCTCGTCGCAGTCGTCCTCGCAAACCAGCCAGCCGTCCCCGTCCTCGTCCGCCTCGTTCCCCGGAATCTCGCCGTCACAGTCGTTGTCCAGCCCGTCACAGACCTCGGTCGCCCCCGGATGCACGGCCGGATCCTCATTGTCGCAGTCCCCCTGGCAGGCGTTGTAGCCGTCCCCGTCCAGGTCCACGTCCGCGTCCTCGTCCACGTCGCCGTCGCAGTCGTTGTCCAGCCCGTCGCACTGCTCGGGCGCCCCGGGGTAGGTCCAGTCGTCGGCGTCGTCGCAGTCCCCCTCGCACAGCCGGTACCCGTCGCCGTCCGCGTCGTCCTCGTCCGCGGGGACCGCGCCGTCACAGTCGTCGTCCACGCCGTTGCACAGCTCGGCCGCGCCGTCGAACACCGTGGGATCGGCGTCGTCGCAGTCCCCGTCGCACACGGCCTGGCCGTCCCCGTCGCCGTCCACCAGCTCGTCCGTGGTCGGATCGCAGTCGTCGTCCACGCCGTTGCAGATCTCGTCGGCGCCGGGGTTCACGTCCGGGTCCCCGTCGTCGCAGTCGCCGTCGCAGCCCGACCAGCCGTCGCCGTCGCCGTCCGCCATCTCGTCCGTGGCCGGATCGCAGTCGTCGTCGATGCCGTTGCACACCTCCTCGGCGTCCGGGTTCACGTCCACGTCCGCGTCGTCACAGTCTCCCGCGCACTCGTCGAACCCGTCTCCGTCGTCGTCCACCTCGTCGGCGTCCAGGGCGCCGTCGCAGTCGTCGTCCAAATGGTTGCACTCCACCTCGGTTGCCGCGGGGTTGACCGCTGCGTCAGCGTCG
>CAZXHG010000459.1:0-3644 GCA_964639985.1 uncultured Rickettsiales bacterium | reverse complement strand
CGGCGACTGCGACGACTCGGACGCCGACGTGTACCCCGACGCCGCCGAGGTGTGCAACGGCTACTACGACGACTGCGACGGCGTGATCGACGAGCAGACCGACGACGACAACGACGGCTACACGGTCTGCGGTGGGGACTGCAACGACAACGACGACACCGTGTTCCCGGGCGCGCCCGAGCTGTGCGACCTGCTGGACAACGACTGCGACGGGGTGGTGCCCACGGACGAGACGTACGACGGCGACTCCGACGGCTGGGTGGAGTGCATGGACTGCAACGACGCCGACGCCGCCATCAACCCGGACGCGCTCGAGATCTGCGACGGCATCGACAACAACTGCGACGGCGACGCGGACGAGGGCCTGGACGGGGACGGCGACGACGTATCCGTGTGCGAGGGGGACTGCGACGACACCGATCCCACCATCTACCCCGGCGCGCCCGAGATCTGCGACGGCATCGACAACGACTGCGACGAGCAGCTCGCCGGGTACGAGACCGACGCGGACGGGGACGGGTTCATGGAGTGCGAGGAGTGCGACGACACCGACTCCACCGTGTATCCGGGCGCGTCGGAGATCTGCGACGACGGCATCGACTCGGACTGCCTCGAGGACCTGGAATCCACCGAGGAGGACAATGACGGCGACGGCTACTCCGAGTGCGGGGGCGACTGCAACGACGAGGACGCCTCCATCAGCCCGGGCGCCGAGGAGCTGTGCAACGCGGGCGTGGACGACGACTGCAACCCGGCCACGGGCGAGACCCTGGACGTGGACATGGATGGATACGACATCTGCCAGGGGGACTGCGACGACTTCGACGCGGGCGTGAACCCGCTGGGCGAGGAGATCTGCGACGGCAAGGACAACGACTGCAACGGTCTGGTCGACGACGGCATCGACTACGACCTCGACGGCTGGTCCGGCTGCGGCGACGACGACGCCGACTGCGACGACTACAACCCGGGCGTGTACCCGGGCGCCACCGAGATCCCGTACGACAACGTGGACCAGGACTGCGACGGCACCGACCTGACCGACATCGACGGCGACGGCTACGACGGCGGCGCCTACGGCGACGACTGCGACGACCAGGATCCGGCGATCAACCCCGCCGCCGAGGAGGACTGCGCCAACGGCGTGGACGACAACTGCAACGGCGTGCCCGACGAGTACGAGGACGCCTGCGCCGAGTCCGACGACGACGACGACGACTCCGCCCCCACCTGCAGCTGCGAGGTCGAGGGCAGCGCCACTCCCTCGGTCCTCGGCGTGGCCGCGATGTTCGGGATACTCGCTCTCCGCCGACGGTCCTGAACCTCGATCCGCCCCGCAGCTCCGAGGCGAATCCAACCCCCGCCTGAACCACCCCGGACGGGGACATACATACGAAACTCACCTCCGAGCCTCGACCAGCCCCCTTCCCACCGGAGTTTCTTGTGTGTGTCCCCTGTGTCGCCCCCAGCCACCGGCCGGATCCGCACGCGTCCATCCCCCGCCACGCTTGCCTCCCCTTGCCCTCCGCCGTAGGGTTTGACCACGCGGGAGGACGCGATGACCCAGCCCCCAGCCCTGTTCGGCAAGCACGCGCTCGTCTGCGGCGCCAGCGCCGGCATCGGCCGCGCCAGCGCCCTGGCCCTCGCCGCGCTCGGCGCGGAGGTGACCGTGCTCGCCCGTCGCGGTGATCGGCTCGCCGCGCTGCAGCCGCAGCTCTGCGAGGCTGGCGCACCCGCCGCCCGCGCCGTGGTCGCCGATCTCGAGGACCGCACCGCACTCGCGGCCGTGGTCGAGCGCCTGCTGGCGGATGCCGGCCCGGTGCACGTGCTGGTCAACAACGCTGGCGGCCCGCCGACCGGACCCATCCTCGAGGCCGACGCCGCCGACTTCGAGGTCGCGCTCGGCCGTCACCTGCTGGCCTCGCACCTGCTGGTGCGCGCCGTGGTGCCCGGCATGGTCGAGGCGGGTTACGGGCGCATCGTCAACATCATCTCGCTGAGCGTTCGCGAGCCGATCGTCGGCCTGGGCGTGTCCAACACCGTTCGCGGCGCCATGGCGTCGTGGGCCAAGACCCTGTCCAAGGAGCTGCCTCCTCAGATCACGGTCAACAACGTGTTGCCCGGCTATACGGACACCGGGCGCCTGCGATCCCTGGGCGAGGCCATCGCCGAGCGGGACGGCATGACGGTCGAGGCCGTGGCCGAGCGATGGGTGGCGGCCGTGCCCGAGGGCCGCCTCGGCCGGCCCGAGGAGCTGGCCGCGGCCGTGGCCTTCCTGGCGTCGCCGTCCGCGTCCTACGTCCGTGGCGTCAGCCTGCCGGTCGACGGAGGCCGCCTGGGTGGAATCTGATATCGATCGAGGAGTGAAGCATGCAAACCCGACTCCCCCTGCTGCTCACCGCGCTGGCCCTGCTGGCGGCCTGTCCCCCGGCCCGCGCCATCAACGTGGGCGTGCAGGACGGTAGCTTCTACACTCCCGGTGTAGAGACTGCGCTCGCCGCCCAGACCGGATTCACGGTGGGTACCTTCAACAGCTGCGACATCGCGACCCTGTCCCAGTTCGACGTGATCGTGCTGTACGGCAACGGCAGCTGCTGGAACGATTCGGTGTTCGAGGCCTATGTGGACGCCGGCGGCGGCGTGGTGGGCACGCCGTGGGGGTTCAACAACGAGGGCTACACCCACGCGTTCTTGCCGTACTCGGTGAACGGCTCCAACGCCATCTTCTCCCAGGCGCTGAACCACATCGTGGTCGACCCCAACGACGGCATGCTCGACGGGGTGACCCTGAACCTCGGCGACGCCGTGGGTTGGGAGAACGTCTCCGGCGTCACCCTCGACGCCAACGCCATCGTGCCGGTCACCCACTCGGACGGTGATCCGCTGGTGGCCTACTTCGAGTACGGCCTCGGCCGGGGCGTGTACCTCAACCTGCACTACATCACCTCGGACTGCTCCCTGGCGATCACCTTTGCGTGGGGCGAACAGCTGATGATCAACGCCGTGACCTGGGCCTCGGGTGAGGACTTCTGCGACGGCGTGGACCTGGACGGCGACGGCTGGACAGACTGCGACGACGACTGCGACGACAACGACCCCACCATCCACCCCGGCGCGCTGGAGATCTGCGCGGACGGCATCGACCAGAACTGCGACGGCGCCACGGACGAGACCCTGGACAACGACGGCGACGGCTTCTCCAACTGCGACCAGGACTGCGACGACTTCGAGCCGGACGCCTGGCCGGGCAACACCGAGATCTGCGACGGCGTGGACAACGACTGCGACGGCTGGGTGGACGACGGCTTCGACACGGACGGGGACGGCTGGACCACCTGCGACGGCGACTGCGACGACACGGACGCGGACGTCTACCCCAACGCGGCCGAGGTCTGCAACGGCTACGACGACGATTGCGACGGCGTGATCGACGAGCAGACCGACGACGACCACGACGGCTACACGGTGTGTGGCGGGGACTGCGACGACAACGACGACACCGTGTTCCCGGGCGCGCCCGAACTGTGTGACCAGCTCGACAACGACTGCGACGGTGCCGTGCCCACGGACGAGACCTACGACGGCGACGCCGACGGCTGGGTGGAGTGCATGGACTGCAACGACGCCGACGCCGCCATCAACCC
>CAZXHG010000458.1:0-3654 GCA_964639985.1 uncultured Rickettsiales bacterium | reverse complement strand
GATGGGGATGGCGATGGTGCCAGTGAGTGCGACGGCGATTGCGACGACACCGACGCGTGGTGGAACGCTGCCGACGATGATGGAGACGGCTGGACTACTTGCGCCGGGGATTGCGATGACAGCGACACGACGGTTCTGGACATCTGCATGGCTGCGATCCCAGCGGGCACGTTCACGATGGGCAGTCAAGAGAGCGAAGTCGGCCATGAAACCAACGAGACGCAGCACGAGGTCATGCTGACGCGCGGCTTCTACGTCAGCGTTGCCGAAGTGACGCAGGAGCAGTTCGAGACCCGCATGGGATGGAATCCCTCCTACCGCCCGAACTGCGGCGGGGGATGTCCCGTTGAGTACGTACATTGGTTCGATGCCGTTGCGATGGCGAATGATGTGTCCACTTCTGCGGGGCTTCTGGCTTGCTACGTGTTGTCGGACGTTGAGTGTCAGGACGGAACAAGTGTCGGGGAGGACTACCTGGACTGCATGAACGAGACGCAGGAAGGGATTCAAGCAGCCGTCGTGTCGTTGAACGGTGAAGCCTCGCCCTACGAGTGCGAGGGATACCGCTTGCCCACGGAGGCTGAGTGGGAGTACAGCGCACGGGGTGGCGTGCAGGGGGCGTCGTTCCCGAACGGGGGGAACCTGTATCCAGGAGACGAGGAATACTGCGATGGCGGTCTTGTGCTCGACAACGGCCTGTATCTGGATGACGTGGCGTGGTATTGCGGCAACGACAGCAACAGCCCAGAGGCTGTGGGCCAGTTGCTGGCCAACGGATACGGACTCTACGACATGAGCGGCAATGTGTGGGAGTGGTGCCACGACTGGGAGGGCGACTACCAAGGTGACGAGGTAGACCAAGTCGGGCCGGAGACTGGCTCCGAGCGGGTTTTTCGTGGTGGTTGCTATGGCGGTGGCGCGCGGAGCCTCAGGAACGCCAACCGCAACAGGTACGAACCCGGTATGCGCAGTGAAAGCCTCGGCTTCCGACTCGCCCGCACGGCCCCATGATGAACCGCGACCTGCTCGTCCTGGCGCTCGGCCTCGTCGCACCCTGAGGGCGCCCAGGCCGGCCAAGGGACATCGCTGCAGACCTGGACGCCGCGCCACCGGGCTGGAGAGCGAACCCCACCCGGTGACGACCAGGGCGAGCGAGACGATGCGAAGGTGACACAAGCGCGTCCAACCCACCCCAGGCGCATGCAGTGTAGCGCGGGTCGACGGGGAGATCAGCGGATTGGCAGGGCGGGGTGGTATCCTGGCTGGCAGGAGGGAGTCATGAGCGGCATCAACCGGGATCGTGTCGCGTTCGTTTCCATGGCCTTGGCGCTCCTCCTGCCGCTACTTGCAGCTGCCGATCGGGCAGACGCCGCCGAGGTACAACCAGCGGGATCGCGGGCGTTGCGACACATCGTGGACCCCGGAACCGATGACTGGCGGTCGGAGATCCGACGACGGGCTACACATCGCTTCGACTCGGTCCTGCTCGTGACCTCGCCGGTGGTGGCTGCGGCGCTCGGCGTGCCGCTGATCCTATCCAGCATCCCCTCGCCAAGCGCCGATCCCCTGGTGGGGATGGCCACTCCGCTCGTGCTGGTGTTCGACGCCTTCACGACGGTAGGCCTGGGCCTCGCACACGCGGGTCTCGGGTATGCGTACTGGCCAGCGATTCGGAGAGACGCACAGACCGAGCCCGGACTCGAAGCAATGGCACAGCGATGGACCGGCCGTGCGCGCACCTTCGGGATCCTCGGTGTGGTGCTCATGGGCACGAGCGTCGTGGTCTTGCTGGCCGCGGCACGTTTCGATCCGGCAAACCTGGGTCCGGGGCACCTGTTGACGTTCGGCATCGCCATGCTCGTACCTGCTTCGATGACCACCGCGGGGATCGCGTGTGCGGAGCTGGCTCGCGAGGCACGGTCACTGGAAGAAGAGCGACAGGGAAAATCGGGGATCTCGCGACGGCCAGGGATCACGGCGGTAGGGCCATTCGCCGTGGCGGGGATCTGGTAGGCGCTGCTGCCTCCCGGGGTGGGATGCCCCGTCGTCCCGGCTCTACTCCCAACTCCGCGCGGGCGCTACACCCCCTCGCCATCCTCCAACACCGGCCCCGCATACTCGGCATCGCCGGTCATCAAGCTGACCAGCCAGAGGAATCCGGCAGCGAGGACGAACGAGAGGTAGCCGTCGAGCATGAGGATCACGCCCCAGATCTGCCACTCGGGCATCGACACACCGCTGATCACGACGCTGACCTCGGCGTCCGGGATGGCGCGGATGGTCCCGGCCACGACGAGGGTGGTGATGATCAGCCAGGAGCGCAGCAGGGCCCGGACGTAGCGCGTCTGGACGTAGGCGTGGACATGGGCCACAAGGTGGGCGATGTGGTCGAACGCGGTGGGCATGGGGTACATGGGCCCTCCCAGGGGCAGCGTATCACGGGGCGGTTGGGGGCCGATCCCAGAGCATCCTCCTCAGTCGCACGGCAGCTGCGTGCCGTTGCCCCACACCTTGACCTCGCCGTCCACCTCGATCGACTCTGCGAACCCCTCGGCCTCCTCCTGCGATATGCAGTCATTCCACTTGAGGGTGAGGCTGCCCACGGTGGCCACGCTGCGCAGGCCGTCGAGGTTCAGCAAGGCATCGGCGTGTTCGACGTGCAGGGTCGAGCCGACGGTCTTGAGCCCGGTCATGTCGAGTTCGATCAGGGACTGGCAGACGTAGATCCTCACGTAGCCATCCACGGACGCGAGGTTGGGCACCGAGATCGTGGTCAGCGCAGTGTTGCTGTCGATCTGCAGGTCGTCGGTCACGGAGATCAGGTTCGGCAGGTCCAGCGACGCGGGCCAGTCCTGGAAGATGAGCCGGAGCTTGCCGTCGATGATCTCGCAGTCCGAGATGGCCGCCAGATCGTCCTCGGTCTGGATGGTCAGCCCGTCACAGTGAATTCCGTCGATGCCGTCGTCCCCGGGTGTCGTGTCGTCAGGAGCGCTCGGGGTGTACTCGTCCGCGCAGCCGATGATCGGCAGACCGAGCAGCAGCAGGTGTACGAGCAGGGACGTGGCACGAGACGGGCAGATTAGGCTCCCACCTCGCGTACGGGGAATTGGCGGATCGCGGCGCACCCAGGAGTAGACACCGGCAGGGCGTAATCGGTTAATCCTGCCCGCGGACAAGCACCGTCAGGAACAGCGGCACCGGCAACACAGCGTCGCTGTCGTACAGCCCGAGCAACCACACGCCATCGTCCCCGACGCCGCCGAACGCCTCGCCTGCCTCGTTCGAGAGCAGTGACAGGTCGAGGCGCTCGCCGCCCTCCACGGTGCCCGTCCAGGACGTGTCCCACTCGAAACCGATGTCGAGCAGCTCGTGCTCCAGGTCGGCCAGAGACAGGATGCTGTGGCTGATGACCACCTGATCGACATCGTCGGGCTCGAACACGCCGCCGTCAGCGTTGGCCGTCAGGCCGCCCCAGTCGACGATGAACGGTTCGCCGGTTGGCACGGTCACCTCTGCGTCGAGATCAGCGGTCCAGTCGATCACGGTGCTGTCGTTGGTGACCTCAACGTCAGGGATGGACTCGCCGGGCATGGGCGTGAGGAAAGAAATAGCAGAGGAGCAGCCCTCACCGAAGCACCGCGTGGCCGAGACGCA
>CAZXHG010000457.1:0-3749 GCA_964639985.1 uncultured Rickettsiales bacterium | reverse complement strand
TGCGTCTCGGCCACGCGGTGCTTCGGTGAGGGCTGCTCCTCTGCTATTTCTTTCCAGCAGCCTGATCTGGGCTGGTCCGACCCGATGAACGTGCTGCTGCACATGGCCAAGGCCTTGCACGAGATCGAATCGAAGCGGGGTGTCCATCAGCCCTACCGTTGTCGCCCCTCACCGGGATCGGGAATCCAGTTGTTACCCGTTGACGTACCGGGCGACCTCTCTGACCTGGGCCCGGTGCTCCAGGGGCTCACGCCCTGCATCAGGGGGCTGGTGTCGGGTGCTCCTGTGGACATGGGCGGTCGGCGCAACCGGGCGACCTTGGCCCTCGTTCGGTTGGCAAAGGGACTCGACCTCGATGCAGGTCAGGCCAGGGCGTTCGTCCGCAGGTTGATGTCCACCCGACTCAAGGTGAGGACTCCGCCGCAGGATGCCCTGGACGCCGTGGACAAGGCCGTCCAGTGGGCCTACTCCAAACCGGGGGTTACGCTGACCCCGGTGACCTGCTCCGACCTTCGTGGGCTCGGCCTCGACTGCACGGACCAGTGCCCCTTCCACGACGAGTACCAAGCCGCAGTCAGCAAGGGCATCAAGGCCCAGAAGCCGAACCGGAACGAGGGGTACATCGTCCCGGGGGAGCCCGACTACGATTCCCTTGCGTCCGCCCGGAAGAAGATCGAGTCGGTTACCAAGGACTTCACGGCCAGCCTCTCGGGCGTCCACCTGCTGGTCATCCCCGCAGGCGTGGGGAAGACCTTCACTGTGCTGGTCAAGGCGCTGAGTTGGGCCAACCGGGCGCAGCGGAAGCGTGGAGACCCGTGGCGCGTCCTCTACCTGGCGGAACGGCACGAACTGATCGACCAGGCGAACACCTGGTTCCACGACACGTTCCACCACATCAGGCCCCGCGAGGAGGGCAACTGCGACCGGTGGCCGCTTGCCGGGCAGGTCACATCGCGTGGCTTCTCCTCAGGGGACTTCGTCTGCCAGGGTTGCGACCGCCACGAGAAGCGGGACTGTGGTTACTGGAGGCAGTGGCGGGTGCGTGGACACCATTGGGCGATGACGCTGGACATGGCGACGGGGCTCGACCTCGCCTCCCACGGATTCCATTTGGTCGTGATGGACGAAGCTCTGCTGCCCCATGTGGTCAACTCCATCTCGGTTGATGCGACGGCGATCAGGGACAGCTACGGCAAGGTCTTCCCGACGAATCCCTGGCCGACGCCCGACGAGCGGGGTTTCTGTGACCTGTCCTTGGAGTTGACGCCCCGTGACCGGGCCTGGTATGCCCTGCTCGACGCTCTCCGAGACTACGACCCGAAGGCCGATTTCGAGGATCAGGGGGCGTCGGTGGCCGCCCGGGTCGCCACGCTGTTGACCGACAAGGGGGTTGCCGATCCGCTGGTGGCGGCTTCCGATCTCCGGTCGTCCAGCTTCGTGTATCCGGCCCAGGTCGCCCGTCTGAACAACGTGAACGAGCTGCCGCCGGTGAACTGGGTCGAGGACACGCTAGATTCGCTCGTCCTCGGCCTGGAGCAGCACCAACGAGATCCGTCACGGGCCGGAGGCGTGCCGTTGCGGTTGGAGTCCAGTTTGCTTGGCGGGTGGAACCTCACGGTGGGTCGGAGGCTGAAGTACAGGACGGGGAATCTCCCGCTGATGCTGCTGGACGCGACGGGGGACGCTGACCTCGATGCCCGCATCCTGAACCGTCCCGTCGATCACCTCCGGCTCCGGGTGCCCCTCGAACAGGATCAGGTCGTCCAGATCGCGGACGCGAAGTACGCCAAGTCCACCTTGCTGACCCCAGAGGGGAAGCTCAACCGGCGGACGTGGCGGCGGGTTCTCACCTTCCTACGGCGGCGGTGTCCCGAGGCGAGGACGAAGAAGAGTCAGCGGGGCAAGACGCTGATCGTGACCTACAAGGAGGTGGCCCTGAGGCTGCTCGCCCGGGGCGTCTACGACTCGCTTGGGGGCGAGGACTGGGTCACGGTGACCTGGTTCTGGGGTAACCGGGGGAAGGACTACTCTGACCACGATCAGGTGATCGTCTTGGGCTATCCGTATCCGAACGAGGAGACGGTCGTGGACTTCGCCTCGGTCATTTACCGGGGGGAGCGCCTGGACACGACGACCACCACGGAGTGGCGGCCATACCTGTGGGACGACGGCAAGCTGGGTCTGGAGGTTCGGGTCTTCCGTGATCCCAAGCTCGGGCGGATCTGCGAGCAGCTGCGGGAGGCTGAGTTCTACCAGTCGATCATGCGGGTTCGCCCCCTGGGCCACCCCTGGAAACGGATCGTCCTGCTGACCCAGGTGCCCGCCCTCCCCGAGCAGGACATCTTGCTATCCGGGCTCGTGCAGACCCAGGAGCTGTACGAAGAGGCAAGGCGGCACGAGGTGGCGCGGGTGATGACGGCCAAGATCGTCGGCAGCTTGCTCAAAAAGGTGGGTTGGGTGGGACTCCCGTGGGTGGCCGATCTGTGCCGGGATGGGTTTTCCCCAAGGCCTCTATTGGATCTTAACAATAGAGGAGGTGGGGAAAACCTCCTGCCCACCGTCGCCCTGCTGCCGAAGTGGCCTGATTTCGTGGCTTCCTACCATTCCCAGCGAGGCGAAATCCCCTTCGATCTACAGGGCGGGAAGCGCATCGACCGCCTCCGGCGCATCTTCGAGGACGTGCTTCCTGACGCCCTGTCGGCCTGCAACGTGAGCCTCCGCCCCCGACCGCCTGACCCGAAGGGCGGACGCCCCTGGTCGGCCACCATCTACACGAGTGGCAAAGCGGGCCAGCAGGATCTGCTCCGGCGGCTTGCCGACGTGGCAGCTTCGGGCCGCTGGACGGTGAAGCTCGAAGGACAGGAACAGTCAGCCGACGACCTGCAACCCATGGTCGACGCGCTCGACCGTCCTGATCTGGTCGTGGTCGGCCAGGAACTCGTTGACGCCCCGCTGTTCGACCTGTTCGGGCCTCCGTCGGCAAGGGCTTCATTGGGCGGGTAGAGTCCACTCGGTCAAGCCCGGCCTCCGTCACAAGCCGGGCGGTGGATAACGGGCACGCCCGGATGGGCCGGGCGTGCCCCCATTTCTGGCGGTGTCACTACCAGTCTGCGGGATTCGTATCGAAGTACTCGATCAGGGAGTAGATCCCCTTGATGAACTCACTCATGACCCGGAGGTTCAGAAACACCGCATCCGGTTCATGTCGGCCTACGATGGTGGGGTGACCGGCGGCGTTTCGCTGACGACGAATCATCTCAAAGCAGGCCGGAAGGTCACCGGACACGATTTCGTTCAGCTCCCGTGTGAGTCGTCGGGCGGCGACCATCCTGTCCAGTCGGTCTTTGAGGACACGATACTGGTTGGTGATAGCCCAACTCCTTCGGCAGTCGCGCTCGAAGTCTGCCAGTTTTGCTGCATCCGTGATTTCCGATTTTAATTTGTCGTGTAGAAGCAAGATGGCCTTCTCGGAGGCAGCGCCAATCATGACAGCGGCTGCTTTTGGACATCCGTGGTTGAACGTCCTAACCCCCTCTTCCATGTAGTCCACAATGACGGGATCGGCGTTGGGATTTCTGTTCCGGAAATCCTCCATGAATCCGTCAGGATCGTAGGGTTGCGGCCTACCTTCTGCCACTACCTTCTGCCCGTACTCCGTCAAGCGGAACCATGGCCAGTTCGACTGGCTGTTGTCCTTGAACAAAGCCGCTCCGCGGCAGCGGCTGGCGGCTGTTCGTAGCGTTCCGGCG
>CAZXHG010000456.1:0-3766 GCA_964639985.1 uncultured Rickettsiales bacterium | reverse complement strand
CCTCCAATCACCTGACCGGGTGGGAACGGTCCCATCCCGTGTACCGCCTCCAATCACCTGACCGGGTGGGAACGGTCCCATCCCGTGTACCGCCTCCAATCCTCTCACCAGGTGGGGCCAGTCCTACTCCGGGAACACCCATGCCAACAACGCCTCCGCCGTCTCCAGCAGGTTGGGCGTGATCTGCGGGCCGACCGAGTTGGTCTCCTCGTAGTGGTCACCCTCGGCCTCGGCCAGGTAGGCGGGCTCGCCGAGCTCGTACTGCCACGGCGGGATGATGTAGCCGAGCTCGTCGTTGGCCAGGCCGAAGAACAGGTTGTACTCGCCGTCCATCAGGTCGGCGAGGTACGGGCCGGCGGGCGCCTGGGTGATGTCCAGGGGGTTGTTGCTCTCGTCGATCAGCTCCTGCAGCGGGCCGGTGTGGCTGCCGTCGTAGCCGCCGATGCCGAGCTCGGGCAGCATCTCGCCGGGGATGGTCAGGATCTCGATCGGGCCGAGCTCGATCACGCCGACCTCGGTCGTGGCCAGGGGCATGTTGTACTCGCCGATGGTCTCGTCCGGATCCGGGATCTCGAAGGTGAACATCTCGGTGTTGAGCACGCCGAGGTTGAGGAACAGCCAGTAGCCCTGGTTCTCCACAGGGACCTGGAACTCCTTGAACCGGAAGCGCAGCTCCGGGTCGGTCAGGGCCTCGCCGCTGGCCAGCGACTCCAGCGAGAAGTAGGCCAGGTAGTCACCGATGGCCTTGACCATGTCGAAGTCGTAGTCCGTCCAGTGGTTGCCCATCAGGTCGTAGGGGTCGGCGCCCAGCGGGGTCATCATGCCGCCGCACATGCCCTGGAAGTACACGGCGGTGCCGCCGAGCCCGTCCACCGGCCCGTCCGCGGTCTGCACGCCTTCCTCGAGGCCCAGCCGCAGGTCGTGGGGGAAGCCGCTGGTGAGGTACGTCTCGTCGATCATCACCTCGGGGTGGTTGGGCCAGTTGACCAGCGTGGCCACGGTGCTGGCCGTGCCCGCCTCGGTGAACAGCACCGAGAACACCCGCTCGTCGATGATGTTGGGATCGCGGTGGTCCATGTTGAAGTTGTTCACCCCGCTGCCCTCGCAGTCGGTGGGCGCGATGTCGTACTGGGCCACGGTGGTGTCCACCGGGACGCGGTCGGTGGCCGCCTGCTCGATGACCGCCACGGCCGTCTCCTTCAGGAAGTCGACGTACGCCATGTCCAGACCGGAGGTGTTGAGCGACGGGCCCCACATGCCGATGGTGTCCGGGCCCTGGTGCTGGTGGGTGCTCGACCAGACCACGTAGTCGACGTCCGTGGTGGTCATGACCTCGGCCTCGATGGCCTTGATCGGTGCGCGGTTGAAGCCGACCACGTCGGCCGAGACCAGGGCGATCGCGGTGTTGCCCTGGGCCAGCACGATGGCGCGGATCCACAGGTCGTCGTGGATCTCACGCAGGGCCCGGCCCTGGCTGCTGCCGGCCAGCCAGGCGGTCTGGAACGTGCCGTCGGCCTCGCCGTCGTCCGCGGACGTGTAGCCGTCGTCGCCCGGACAGAGCTGATCGCAGCCGCAGTCGTTGAACGTGTCGCCCTCGGTCACGCCGTACTCGTCGTTGCCATTGACGTCGTTCCACGTCTCCCAGCAGGTGGGGGTGATCGTGGTCGCGGCGGCACCCGCGTACAGTGTGGTGTCGTCGCTGGGGTCGCACGCACCCGACGGGTCACCCGGGCAGAACGTGGTGGGGTAGTGGTTCTCGGCAGACGAGTCGTCGTCGTCCGCCGTGGTGTCGTCGTCGTCACCGTTGTCGCAGCCGAAGAGGAAGAGAGCCGCGATGACGGACAACCACAGAGTCGATTCGCGCATGGGAACCCCCGATCTGGTGGCGGGTATCTTACGGCGAAAACTGCGTTGGGGGGGGCACGGGTCGGGTTGCGCGTCAGCCGTCGTCCCGTTTGCGTAGCCGGTCGGGCAGCGATCTCAGCCCCTCGACCCGGCGCTTCATGCGCCAGCCGATGGTCTGGTAGAGCAGGTCCTCGACGTGGCGGCGTTCGGTCTCGACGGCATCGAGGCGGGCCTGGAGGTCGACCTGCACTTCGGCGTGGTACCGTTCCGCGTCGTCGAGGCGGCGCTGGAGGGCCGTGAGCAGCTCGTCACTCTCGCCGACCTCTCCGGTCAGGTCGGTCAGCGAGGCGCGGAAGCGATCCCGCTCGGCCGTGACCACGGCCAGGCCGGCCTGGGCCTGCGCCATGGCGGCGAAGGTGCGTTCCCGCTCCTCGACCGCCTCGATCAGCCGGGTCCGGGCCAGCGACAGCTCGGCGTGGGCCTGGTCGCGCTGGGCGCGAGCGTCGAACGCCGCCTCCTCGGCCTCGCCCGCCTCGGCGCGGGCGCCGTCTCGCTCGGTGGCCATCTGCTGCACCTGGGTCCACATGCGGTCCTGGCACGCCCAGGCCTCGTCTCGCTCCTCGGCCGTGCGGCGGGCCGCGGCCCAGGCGTCGTCGTGGGCCCTCCACGCCTCGTCCCGTTGCTGGGCTGCGAGCTGCAGGGAGGCCGCGCTCTGCTCGGCGGCCTGCCAGGCCTCGTCCCGCTGCGCCTGCATGCGCTGGAAGGCCTCGTTGGCCTCGTCGTGAGCCTTCCAGGCCAGGTCCCGCTCCTCGGCCAGGCGCTGCAGGGCCTCCAGGCCGCTGGCGTGGGCCTGCCAGGCCTCGTCCCGCTCGGTCAGGGCGTTACCCGCCGCCTGGGAGGCGCTGTCCTGGGCCTGCCAGGCGAGGTTGCGCTCCTCGACCAGACGCTGCACTGCGGCCACGGTCTCTTCGTGGGCCTTCCAGGCGTCGTCCCGCTCGCCGAGCACCTGTTCGACAACCCCCTGCGCGCTGTCGTGGGCCTTCCAGGCTTCGTCCCGTTCGGAGGTGAGGTTCTGGATCGCGTCGAGTTCGCGGGCCTGGGCCTCCCAGGCGGCGTCACGCTCCTGGGCCATCCTGCGCACGACCTCGCCGGCGTCCGCCTCGGCCTGCCAGGCGCGATCCCGCTCGGCTGCGATCCCGTCGATGGTGGTGGTTGCGCGGGTGACGACCTCCCAGGCCTCGTCCCGCGCCGATGTCAACGCCTGGATCGTGTCCAGCTCCTTGCCCTGGGCTTCCCAGGCCTGGTCTCGCTCGGCGGCCATGCGCTGGATCACCTCGCCGGCGTCGGCCTCGGCCTGCCAGGCGCGGTCCCGCTCGGCAGCGATCGCCTCGATGGAGGTGGTGGCGCTGGTGACGGCCTCCCAGGCCTCGTCCCGCGCCGCTGTCAGCGCCTGGATCGTGTCCAGCTCCTTGCCCTGGGCCTCCCAGGCCTGGTCTCGCTCGGCGGCCATGCGCTGGATCACCTCGCCGGCAGCCGCCTCGGCCTGCCAGGCGCGATCCCGCTCGGACGCCACCTCGTCGAGGGTGGCTGTGGCCTCCTGAACGGCCTGCCAGGCATCGTCGCGATCGGTGAGCAGGCCCTCGAGTGCGGCGCTGGCCTTGTCGTGGGCCTGCCACGCGAGGTCGCGCTCGGTGGTGAGCCCCACGATGACCTCGAGCTCCCTGCCCTGGGCCTCCCAGGCCTGGTCGCGCTCGGCGACCATGCGCTGCAGGATCTCACCCGCGGCCGCCTCGGCCTGCCATGCGCGGTCCCGCTCGGCCGCCACCTCGTCGAGGGCGGTGGTGGCCTTCTGCACGGCCTCCCAGGCGTCTCCCCGGTCCGCCAGCAATCCCTCGAGGGCGGCGTTGGCCTGGTCGTGGGC
>CAZXHG010000455.1:0-3809 GCA_964639985.1 uncultured Rickettsiales bacterium | reverse complement strand
TACATACATACCGGTACACACATACACACACACACATACATCCATACATACATACCGTGTCTTCGAAGTTACCTTGCCAGCTCTTGGCGTTGCGACTGTCCCATCTGCATTGCGAAAAATGAAACTGTGGGGGGGGGGGTTTGGTGGCTGTTGGGCGCGGGGGGCCTTCTATGGTCGTGGGGCCGCGGCGGTTCGAGGCGGGATCGGCGCTAGAACGCCTTGGAGACGAACTGCTCCAGCTTGGGCTTGGAGACGGCGCCCACCAGCTGGTCCACGACCTCACCGTTCTTGAACAGGATCAGGGTCGGGATGCTGCGGATGAAGAACTTGGCCGGGGTCTGCGGGCTCTTGTCCACGTCCATCTGCACGACCTTGAGCTTGCCCTCGTTCTCGGCGGCCACCTGGCCGACGATGGGCGCGATCGCCTTGCAGGGGCCGCACCAGATCGCCCAGAAGTCCACCAGCACGGGGATGTCGCTGCCGATCACCTCGGCCTCGAAGGTTTCGTCGGTCACGCCTGGGAGGTCGCTCATGGAAATCTCCTCGCGGATGGGTTGGGAAGTCCGAAGATCTAGATCCCCGCGGAGCATCCGTCAACCTGCACTCACTCCTCCCTTCCAAACCCGCGCGCGCGTGTTGACGCTGGCGCCGAGACCGCCCTACGATCGATGCCGCCCGCGATGAATACCGACCAGCCGACGCGTGTACTGCTCGTGGAGGGGCCCGAACCGGACCGTGACCTCCTGTGGGCGTTCTTCAACGGGATCCGCTGCCAGGTGGAGATGGTCACCTCCCTGGAGGCGGCTCGCGACGCCTTCGAGCGCAACCAGCACGACCTGGTGGTGACGGACACGCGGCCCCCGCGAGGCAGCGGCTTCGACGTGGTGCGCGAGCTGCACGAGCTGTCCCAGGGCCTCACGCCCTTCCTGCTGATCAGCGGCACGCTGTCGGAGGAGGAGGCGCTGCGCGAGGTGGAGGACGAGCTGCAGGTGATCGGCCTGCTGCGCAAGCCGGTGTTCATCGTGGATCTGGTCTACAAGCTGCGGTCGTGGTTGCAGCTGCCGGAGGGCGAGGATTTCCTCGAGCTACTGGGCCGCCTCGAACCCGGCGACGCGGGCATGACCGCCCTGGACGAGCTTCTGCGCGACGCCGGCGACCTGTCCCGCATCCCGCCGGGGCGGGTGCTGTACGCGGTGTTCGAGACCAAGCGCACGGGCTGCCTGACCGTGGCCACCTCCACGGGCAAGGTCCGCTTCTACTTCTTCCGCGGCGAGATGGTGTACCTGACCAGCGAGCGGGAGCAGGACTCCCTGATCCACTCGATGGCCCGCCGCGGCATGCTGGAGGTGCTGAACCTGCCCCCCGGGGACCGGCCCGACAACCTCGAGGACGAGATCGGGTTGCTGATGGCCACGCGCGCCCTGCAGCCCCACAAGATCCCGTCCGTGCTCGAGGACCTGCTGCTGGAGATCCTGGAGGGGATCTCTGCAGAGCAGGCCGGCATCTTCCGGCTGATGCCCGAGGATCCGCCCCACCGCTTCATGGAGGCCTACTCACCGATCCGCCTGCTACTGAAGCTGCACCTGGGCCTGCAGGCGAAGCTGGACACCTGGCTCGGCCACAAGCCCGAAACGCAGATCGTGGTGCGCATCCCCCTCAGCATCGACCTGGTGCGCTGGAAGCTGCCCAGCGTGGAGATGCGGTTGGCCTCCCGCCTGCGGACCATGGTCGGCCGCGACGTGAGCGTGGAGGACTTCCTGCGGGTGTACGGCGAGGGGGAGGCCGAGCAGCGCGACCGGGTCCGCGCGTTCCTCTCGCTGCTGACCGACGTGGGCTATCTCGACTTCCGCCCGCCCGACTTCTCCTCGGACGACAAGCTCGCCCTGCAAGAGCTGCTGATCGAGGCACACCGCATCCGCAGGTTGAACCACTTCCAGTTGCTGCGCCTGCGCGCCACGGACAGCGAGGACAAGCTCAAGGCCGCCCACCTCGAGGCGGCCAAGACCTACCACCCCGACCGCTACTTCCAGCGCCCCGAGCGGGTGCGCTCGGTGGCCGCGGTGATCCAGAGCCGCTACCAGGACGCGTACGACACGCTGCACGGCGAGGGCTCGCGCAAGCGCTACCTGGCATCCCTGGGCGACGGGGAGCTGGAGCAGGCGGGGGTCAGCTCCGAAGAGCTGCACGATCCCCGCAAGGGGTCGGTCCTGGCGCGCGAGGCCGAGCGCTTCATGAAGGCTGCCAAGTGGACCGAGGCCGAGCACTACATGCGCGAGGCGATCCGGTACGACTCCGAGCGCGCGGGGTACGTCGCGTCGCTGGGCTGGATCGTGTTCAACCTCGACTCCCAGGCCAACCGCGCCAGCGCCCTGGACATGTTCCGCCAGGCGCTGGCCATCTCCAACAACTGCGACCGCGCCCATTACTACCGGGGCATGCTGGCCAAGCAGGACGGCAACGCGGCCAAGGCGGAGCTGCACTTCAGCCGGGCGCTGGCCGCCAACACGGACAACTTCGAGGCCAAGCGCGAGATGAGGCTGCTGCAGCGGCGCACGGGCGGCAACGGGGACGAGGACAAGGGGGGCTTCCTCGACTCGCTGTTCACCCGCGACCTGTTCGGCCGCAAGAAGAAGAAGTGAACCCGCACACCCCGTGACCTCCAACGCCCGATCCCACGGGCGCGTGGTCGTGTAGAATACGCCCGCAAGCCGAAGCTAAGGAGGTAAGCGATGCGCCCGTGGTTCCTGGTCCTGCTCTCGATCCTGGCCCTGCTGGCCCTGGGTTGCCCCAACGACGACGTCGTGGACGACGACAGCGCCGCCGATGACGACGACGACGACGACGACAACGGCGACGACGACACCACCGAGGACGCGGTGTACGTGCCACCCCCGGACCTCGGCCCCTGGTTCGAATGGGACCCGTACGACCTCGACAGCGCCGTGGAGTCCGGCATCGACTGCCTGCAGTACGCGCTGCCGAGCTACCCGAGATCCCTGATCGACCTGATGGAGTCCCTGGTCACCGACCACGAGAACGCCATCTGTCCCGACATCCAGCAGAGCGGCCCGCCGGACGAGGTGCTGACCACGGTCACGGGCAACTGCGAGACCGACGACGGCTGGGCGTTCAACGGGTCCTACACCATGAAGGACACGGACGCGGGCAGCTTCCACATCTACACGTACGACGTCGACCAGTTCTACGTGCGGCCCGCGGACAACGACCACGAGGCCGGCGACATCCAGGATGACGAGTACTTCTTCCACGGCCACATGGAGTGGACCTACAACGGCGACGACGTGTTCGGCACCTTCGGCATGGGCCTCGGCGGCCACGACACCGAGGACCCGGACACCGACGAGTCCGACGGGTTCGAGGCGCACTACGCGGACGGTGCCTACCCGGGCACGCCGGCGTGGAACCACGTCTACATCAAGGGCTGGAGCGAGGCGGTACTCAACGCCGACCAGCAGGTGGAGTACTCCCACGACCTGTACATCACGTCGTCGGGCTTCTGGACCTTCACCTCCAACGCCATCGCCCTGACCAGCGACGAGTCGATCTGCGGCCTCGAGCCCATCAGCGGCGCCATCGGCATCACGGCCACGCCGCTGTCGATCATGTTCCTGCCCGACGGCGAGTCCAGCTGCGACGGCAACGTCACGATCAACGGCGGGTCCCACGCCATCGGCACCTTCACCGACAGCATCTGGTAGGTCGGGTCAAGGAGCACAGCGACGGACCCGACACCTCCGAGGGGGGGGGGGGGGGGGGGGGGGGGGGGGGGGGGGGGGGGGGGGGGGGGG
>CAZXHG010000454.1:0-3824 GCA_964639985.1 uncultured Rickettsiales bacterium | reverse complement strand
GGCCCTGTGGGCCATCCGTGCAGGCTTGCGCAGAGACTGGCGGATCGAGTCTGGCGAAGAAAGGGGTCAAGTCGCGACTTGACCCCGGCCTCTCCTACTCGAGGTAGCGTTCCGCCTCCAGCGCGGCGGCGCAGCCCGATCCTGCGGCGGTGATCGCCTGGCGGTAGACCGTGTCCTGCACGTCGCCGGCCGCGAACACGCCCTGTACGGACGTGGTCGTCGAGCCGGGTGTGGTCTCGATGTAGCCCTTGTCGTCCATGTCGAGCTTGCCGGCGAACACCCCGGTGTTGGGGGTGTGGCCGATGGCCATGAACAGGCCGGTCATGGGCATCTCCGAGCGCGAGCCGTCCACGGTGTTCTCCAGGACCACGCCGGTCAGGCCCTGCGGCCGCTCGCCGAGCAGGTCGACCACCACGCTGTTCCAGACGAACTCGATCCTGGGGTTGGCCAGTGCCCGCTCGGCCATGATCCTGGAGGCGCGCAGCTCGTCGCGGCGGTGGATCACGTGCACCTTGGAGGCGAACTTCGTCAGGAAGGTGGCCTCCTCCATGGCCGAGTCGCCGCCACCCACCACGCCGATCTCCTGCTCGCGGAAGAACGCGCCATCACACGTGGCGCAGGCGCTGATGCCGAAGCCCTGCAGGCGCTCCTCGGCCGGGATGCCCAGCCAGCGGGCCGTGGCACCGGTGGCCACGATCAGCGCGTCGCAGGTCCGGTGGTCGGCGTCGTCGATCGTGATCCGGAGCGGCCGCTGATCCAGGTCCACCGCCGTCACCTCGCCGAACAGGAAATCGGTGCCGAAGCGTTCGGCCTGGGCCCGGGTGCGGTTCATCAGCTCGGTACCGTCGATGCCCTCGGGGAACCCCGGGTAGTTCTCCACCTCGGTGGTGATGGTGAGCTGGCCGCCCGGCTGCATGCCGTCGATCACCAGCGGCGCGAGGTCTGCCCGCGCGGCGTAGATGGCGGCGGTCAGGCCCGCGGGGCCGCTGCCCATGATGATGACCTTGTGGTGCTCTGACATGGTGATCGTCCTTTCAGGTGCCGGAGGTGTTGCTCCTGGTGGAAGAGCCAGCTGGGGTCGTGTCGGGTTCGCCGGCTCAGTCGATGGAGATCAGCTCTTCCATGGGCGGGGTGCCGATCTCCATCTCGAAGGGCTGGTCGAGGGGCTTGGGGCCGAATGCCTCGGGCATCTCCTCCCCGAGCATGGGGATGGTCATGCGCAGGGGCAGCGGGGCGAGCTCGATCTCCTCGCGTCGCTCGACTGCGACGCAGGCGAGCTCGGACAGGTAGATGGTCTCCACGATCAGGGACCGGTCGACCATCGACACCACCAGCGCGATCTCCGCGGACTCGGCCGGCTCGACCACCAGCTCCTCGTCCTCGGCCACGCCGAGCTCGATCCTCACGTTGGACGAGTCCACCGGGACCCCTGCCTCGGTGGTCCAGGTGCCGCCGAACTCGCAGGTGACGGTCACCTTCTTCTCCAGGTGGTTGTTCAGCTGGAAGAAGCGGTCGCTGGTCTGGCCGCGGTAGGCGGTGAAACTGAGCCCGGAGAACGGGGGCGGCGGGGGCGGCGGCTCGAACACGTGCTGCACCATGGCCGCCGCCACCTCGCGGGGCTGCTCCAGCAGCAGGAAGTGTCCGGCCTTCTGCACCACCTTGAGCCGCGCGTCCGGGAACGCATGCACCAGGTCGTCGGCCTGGGCCACGGGGAAGTACGGGTCGTCCGCACCCCACAGGATGAACACCGGCATCTCCATGCGCTCGTACCACTCGGTCATCTTGTACAGGTCGGTGCCGGTGGCGTTGATCCACTCCCGCAGCTGACGCCGCGTCTCCTTGCTGCTGTAGAACGTGTACAGGTCCTCGGCCAGCTCCTCGTCATAGCGGGCCGGATCGTGCATGCCGTCGCGCAGGTAGGTCTTCATCTTCGGCAGCAGCCGCTGGAACACCTGGTCACCGGAGATCGGTACCTGGGCGTCGGCGATCAGGCCGGTGTAGTTGGCCGGGTAGACCGGCCCGGCGCCGATGATCAGCGAGTGCACCCGGTCGGGGTGGTCGTAGGCGAGCCGGATGGCTGCGGTGGCGCTGAGGTCGAACCCGGCGACGTGAGCCTTGTCGATGCCGAGGAAGTCCATCAGCCGGATCACGAACTGGGCCATGCCCTGGGGCGAGTAGGTCACCCAGTTGGGACCGCCGGAGAAGCCGAAGCCCTGGGGGTCGACCGCCAGGATGTGGTAGCGCTCGGCGAGCACGTCCATCATCTTCTGGCAACCCACCACCGGGTCGGGGAAGCCGGGCAGGAGGATCAGCGTCTCGTGCTGATCCCAGCCAGCCTCCAGCATGTGCACGCGCTGCTGGTCGACGATCACGACCTTGGACAGGGGCGTGGGGGGCGGGATCATCTCCGACGGACCGAGGTCCGCGGGACCCTGCTGGCCTCCGCCGGAGTCGGCCGTGCTCGGTCGGACCGCCTTGGCTGCAGCCGGGCCGGCGAGGCCCACCAGCAGCAGGGGCATCAACAGGGTCGTGAAGACGCGTGGGATCGACATGGTGTCCGTCCTTTCCAGGATCCACGGAACGCACGAGGGCGGCCCCTATTCAACCCGAGGGCGCGCGCGGGTTCAAGGATGCGGGCGCAGGACGGCTGCGGTAGGATCCCGGAGCGGTCGCCGCGGGGTGGCCAGGGAGCACCATGGACACCAGCATTCCGGGCGAGAGACGCCTCACCAGCCTGATCGACCGGATCCAGCCCGTGGACAGCGCGGATGTGATGCGGTTGCTGGAGGCCTTCAGCGCTCGACCCGAGGGGCGGCTGGCCGGCGACGACCTGTGCCTGCACGCGGCGCGCATCTGCGCCATGCACCGCCACGAGCCGCCGCGGATGAACCGTCGGCTGGTGCTGCTGTGTGCGGCGGACCATGGCACCCTGCGCGATCCGGACGAGGTCGCTCCCGAGGCGTCCCTGACGGCGATGCGGTTCTTGCGGGGGGAGACGCCGACCAACCGCATGGCGCGGGGGGTGGGCGTGCCCGTGCGCCTGCTCGACGTGGGCGTGGCCGCCGACATGCCCCCCCACCCGGGCCTGATCCAGCGCAAGGTGGGCAGGGGCACGGCGCCCGTGGAGGACGGCCCGGCCATGACCCGCGACCAGGCCGTCGAGTCGGTGCTGGCCGGGTACGACACGTTCACCGAGTACCACACGGCGCGGTCCGTGGACGTGGTGGGCGTGGGGCAGGTGGTGAGCGGACCCCAGCGCGCCGCCCGGCTGGTCGCCGCGGCCGTGCTGGGCTACGACGCCGGACGCCTGGCCGAGCAGGCCGGGGAAGGCGACCCCCAGCTGGCGGAGGCCGCGTCCCGGCACCTGTCCGGCGTGGAGATCGGCGATCCCGTCGGCGTGCTGGCGGCCGTGGGCGGCTTCGACATCGGCGCCATGGCCGGCATCTACCTGGGTGCGGCCATGTTCAGGGTCGGCGCGGTGGTCGGCGGCCTGGCGTCGTCGGCCGCGGCCGGGCTGGCTGCGGCGCTGTGTCCCCCGGTCAAGGACTACTTGTTCCTGTCGCACCACAGCTCCGATCCGCTGCACACGCGGCTGGTCGAGCGCCAGCAGGGCGGCGCGTTGCTCGGCTTCCGCATCGAGGGCGCCGAGGCGGTCGGCGCCACCCTGGGGCTCGGGGTGCTGGCGGCGATGTCGGCGCTGTGGGACGAGGACTAGGTCGGGGGAGGGCCGGAGAACAGAAAAAACCCCGGGGAGACCATCTCCCCGGGGCTCGGACGACGCAGGCGCGCGTCGTGGAGGGGATGAACCGCGTCGTCCGACCCTT
>CAZXHG010000453.1:0-3829 GCA_964639985.1 uncultured Rickettsiales bacterium | reverse complement strand
ACGCCGACGCCGAGGGGTACATGGTCTGCGAGGACGACTGCGACGAGGCGGACCCGGCTCTGAACCCCGGTGAGGCCGAAGCTTGCGACGGATTGGACACCGATTGCGACGGCGCCCTGCCCGCCGACGAGGCGGACGACGACGGCGACGGGTACATGGTCTGCGAGGACGACTGCGACGACGCGGACGCCGACACCCACCCCGGGGCCGCCGAAATCTGCGACGCCATCGACAACGACTGCGACGGCGTACTTCCGGCAGACGAGGCCGACGACGACGCGGACGGGTACATGGTCTGCGAGGACGACTGCGATGACGCGGACGCCGACATCAACCCAGCGGCCGCCGAGGCCCACGATGGTGTGGATAACGACTGCGACGACCTCTACGACGAGGGCGTGCTCCCGATGGACGCCCTGTTCGTCACCGAGGTCATGCAGAATCCCGACGGCGTGGTCGACTCCTCGGGTGAGTGGTTCGAGGTCTTCAACAACACCGGCGTAGAGATGAACCTGTTCGGCCTGGAGGTCAGCGATCTGGACGGCGATTCCTTCGTTGTCGACGAGGATCTCTGGGTCGATCCCCAAGCCCACGCCGTTCTCGCCCGAGAGGACGACTTCCAGCTCAACGGCGGCGTGGTCGCAGACTACGACTACCCCGGTGGTTTCACCCTCACCAATGACGACGACGAGATTGTTCTGGAACTCGACGGCGTACTGCTCGACACCATCGAGTACGACGGCGGTGTCACCTGGCCCGATCCCGTGGGCGCCTCCATGAGCCTCGATCCCGCCACCTACGCCGAGGATCTCAACGACGATGGCGAGGCCTGGTGCGAGACCGACGCCGATCCGTTGTACGAGCTCGAGTCCGGGGACCACGCCACGCCGGGCGAGACCAATCCCTCATGCTGCGTCGACCTAGACGGAGACGGCTATCTGGACGAGGACTGCGGCGGCGACGACTGCGACGACGCAAACGCAGACGTCCACCCCGGCGCAGCCGAGGACTGCGACGGCGTGCTGGACAACGACTGCGATGACATCAACGACGGCGACGAGCTCGACGGTGACGGTGACGGCTGGACCGAGTGCGACGGCGACTGCGACGACACGCTCGCAGGTGTGAATCCGGACGCGGCCGAAGTTTGCAACGGGGGCATCGACGACGACTGCGATGCCGCCACCGACGAAAACGTGGACGCGGACGGCGACGGTTTCACGCTGTGCGATGGCGACTGCGACGAAGCGGACGCGGACGTGCACCCGGACGCCGAGGAGGTCTGCAACGGCCTCGATGACGACTGCGACGCCATCACGGACGAGAACGTGGACGGCGACGGGGACGGCAGCACGATCTGCGATGGCGACTGTGACGACGACGATGCAGATCGCTACCCCGCTGCGGTCGAGGTCTGCGACGGGATCGACAACGACTGCGACGAGTTGCTCGGTGTGGACGAGGTCGACGCGGACGGCGACGGCCAGATGGTGTGCGAGGACGACTGCGACGATGCGGACGCAGACGTTGGCGACGGATTCCCCGAGCTGTGCGACGGCATCGACAACGACTGCGACGGCACGGTCGACGAGGACATCGGGCTCGACGCAGACGCGGACGGCTTCAACGCCTGCCAGGGCGACTGCGATGACGGTGACGCGGACGTGTACCCGGCGGCTCCCGAGCTGTGCGACGGCCTGGACAACGACTGCGATGGCGTGACCCCCGCAGACGAGGTGGATGACGACGGCGACGGTTTCATGGTCTGCGACGGGGATGACGACGCCGATCCGACCAGCTACCCGGGCGCGCCTGAGCTATGCGACGGCGTGGACAACGATCTCGACGGGGTGCTACCGGCCAACGAGGTGGACGACGATGGGGACCTGTACTTCGTGTGCGAGGGCGACTGCGACGACGTGGATCCGCTCGTCAATCCTGGAGTGGCCGAGATCTGCGACGGCGTGGACACCGACTGCGACGGCGCCGTGCCGTTCGACGAGGTGGACGACGACGGGGACGGCTATCTCATATGCGCAGGGGACTGCGACGACACGGACGCGGACGTGAATCCCGGTGCGGTCGAGGCCTGCGACGGTGTGGACACCGACTGCGACGGTGTGGTCCCGGCCGACGAGGCCGACGCAGACGGCGATGCCCACATGGAGTGTGACGGAGACTGCGACGACGCGGATCCGCTGCGTTTCCCCGGCGCAACCGAGTTGTGCAACGAGCTCGATGACGACTGCGACGGGATCCTGCCATTGGACGAGGCCGACGGCGACGGCGACGGCTACCTGGCCTGCGAGGAGTGCGACGACGGCGACGTTGACCTGCAGCTCGATGACCTCGACGGGGACGGGTACAGCACCTGCGCGGGGGACTGCGACGACGCGGACGGCACGGTTTACCCCGGTGCCAGCGAGCTCTGCGACGGGCAGGACAACGACTGTGATGGTGTCGTGCCCGCGGACGAGGACGATGCCGACGTCGATGGCTTCATGTCCTGCGAGGGCGATTGTGACGATGCAGATCCGACCAGCTGGCCAGGTGCATCGGAGCTGTGTGACGGTATTGACAACAATTGCAACGGCTCCATCCCTGCGGGCGAGGCCGACGACGACGGTGACGGCCACATGATCTGCGGTGGTGACTGCGACGACACCCACGCCCACGTCTACACCGGGGCTCCCGACCAGTGCGACGGTGTCGACGACAACGACTGCGACGGCGCCACGGATCCGCTGGAGGCGGACAACGACAGCGACGGCGCGTCCGAGTGCGAAGGCGACTGCGACGACGCGGACGCCTCGCTGGACATCCTCGACGCGGACGGCGACGGTTTCACGACCTGCGAGGGTGACTGCGACGACAACGATCCGTCCGCCATCCCATTCGACGGCGACGGGGACGGCTGGACCGCCTGCAATGGTGACTGCGACGACAGCGACGCCGCGTTCAACCCGGACGCTACCGAGGTCCCCTACGACGGCCTCGACCAGGACTGCAACGGTGTGGACCTGACCGACGCCGATTCGGATGGCCATCACGCGGCCGTGGTCGGTGGCGACGACTGCGACGACACCGACCTGCTGATCCACCCCGGCGGCATCGAGCAGCCCAACGGCCGGGACGACGACTGCGACGACACCGTGGACGAGGGGACCGACTGGTACGACGACGACGGGGACGGCTACGCCGAGGCGGGTGGGGACTGCGACGACACGCGCGTGGACGTCCACCTGGGCGCTCCCGAGCTGCCCGACGGCCTGGACAACGACTGCGACGGCGCCGCGGACGAGGGCACGATCCTCGCCGACGACGACGGGGACGGCCTCAGCGACGCGGCCGGCGACTGCAACGACGCCGATCCCAACATCTACCCCGGAGCCCCGGAGCTCGCGGACGACGTGGACAACGACTGCGACGGGGAGATCGACGAGCTGTCGGACAACGACGACCACGACGGGGACGGGTACACGCCCGGAGGAGGGGACTGCGACGACCTGGCCCCCGACAGCTACCCGGGCGCTCTCGAGCTACCCGACGGCGCGGACAACGACTGCGACGGCACCGTGGACGAGGGGACGGAGCTGTTCGACGACGACGGGGACGGCTACACCGAGCTGGACGGAGACTGTGCCGACGCGGATCCCTGGATCAACCCGGCCATGACCGAGGTCTACGACGGGGTGGACAACGACTGCGACGGCGCGGTCGACGAGGGGGACGCCGGCGGCGCAGGGGACGGGGACGGGGACGGCTACGCGGCCTTCGGTGGCGACTGCGACGACGCGGCCCCCACCCCCTACCCCGGTGCCCCGGACCG
>CAZXHG010000452.1:0-3845 GCA_964639985.1 uncultured Rickettsiales bacterium | reverse complement strand
CGCAGCTACGGACTACCGGGGCTCCGGCGAGGGAACTGACGAATCAAGTCTGAGGCGGTGCGGGGTCAGGCCGAGACTTGCTCCCGGCTCCTTCGAATGCCGTCGGGGTACTTCGTAGATTGGTGGTCGCCGGTCCCAAGTATCGGGCTGACCCCAGCGGAGGCGGTTCAGGCAGGGGTTGGGGGCGATGACGACGCCTGGGGGGCGATTCGTGTTCACCGCAGCGCCTCGAATCCACCCCGATCCCCGCTCCGAACCGCATCGGGTGGGGTCAGTTCGCGATTTGGGGTCGTCCAACCGCATTCGTAGCACCCCGACAACGTCCGCAACGATCCCAAGTCGCGGCCTGCCGGTGTGCCGGACCACCCCGTCCCGCCCGCAGTCACCTGAACGGATCCGTACGGTCCCTCCCAGAGAAAAGGCGTCAGCTCCCCACCCCTCCCACGTCCAAGGAGGTCTCCTGTGCCGCGATGGGGCATTCGGGCTGCTGTTGGCCGGGCAAGGAGGGGGGCTGTGCCGTCTCGCGGCGCAGAATCTGCTCTTGGATGGGGGCGGGGGGGGGCGGGATCAGAGGTGGATCGCAGCCGGATCGCCGGCCAGATCCTGTCGGCTATTCCCCGATGATCTTCACCAGCACCCGCTTGGGCCGTCTCCCGTCGAACTCGCCGTAGAAGATGCGCTCCCAGTGGCCGAGGTGGAGCTGGCCGTCGGTGATGGCCACGGTCACGGAGCGGCCCATGATCTGGCGCTTGTGGTGGGCGTCGCCGTTGTCCTCGCCCGTGTCGTTGTGGCGGTAGCGGGACGGGTCGTGGGGGGCGAGCTGCTCGAGCCACTTCTTGTAGTCCGAATGCAGGCCGGGCTCGTCGTCGTTGATGAACACCGACGCGGTGATGTGCATGGCGTTGACCAGGCACAGGCCCTCCTTCACCCCGGATTCGCGGATGCAGTCCTCCACGTCGTAGGTGATGTGCACGAAGTCCATGCGCTGGGGGACCTCGAAGTACAGCTCTCGGGTGAACGATTTCATCGCTTCCTCCAGGCCCGCGGACAGCCGGGCCGAACGCTTGCAGACGGCTCGCGCACGATTTGCCCCGATGGGGCATCTGTGCTAGACCGCGCAATCCTACATTCCGAGCCCCCTTTGGGGGGCTCTCTCTTGGAGGAAGCCGATGAGTGACCAGGCTCTCCAGCAGGTCATCGCGGAGCTCAAGGGCCGCGGTATCCGGGCCGGTGAGGACGAGGGCGCGCGTCTCGTGGACGAGGCCAGGGGCAATGCCCAGCAGATCGTCGACGACGCCAATGCCCAGGCCCAGAAGATCCTCGACGACGCCAGCAAGCAGGCGGATCTGATGAAGGCCCAGCTCGACGCCGAGCTGCGGCAGGCATCGGCCGTCGGCCTCGAGGCGTTCCGTCAGGCGATCGAGAACTCGTTCCTGGTGCCCACCGTGGACGCGGGCGTCGCCAACGTGATGGACGATCCGGCCACCCTCAAGGCGGTCATCGTCGAGACGGTCAAGGGCTTCGCCGCCAGCGGCGGCGAGCGCTCCGACCTCGACGTGATCCTGCCGGCCGCGATGCAGTCCAAGCTCGACGCGGCGTTCGTGGCGACCCTCAAGGTCGGCGCGGGTACGGGCGTGAACGTGACGTTCGAGGACGGCTTCGCCTTCGGCTTCAAGATCGCGCCGGCGGGCAGCGGGTTCGTCTTCGACTTCACCGAGGACGGCTTTCGGGAGATCTTCCTGAAGTTCCTCGCGCCGCGCTTCCGCACCTACTTCTACGCGGAGTAGCGAACCCGCCCGGATCGTCCGCCGGCCGGGCCGGCGGAGGCGCCGGGCAACGGAAGGTCGGCGACGATGAAGTACTACCGTCTCCTGTCCATGGTTCCCGCCCTGCCCCAAGGGCCGGACGCGCCGCCGATCCCGCTGGAATCCCTCGTCGAGCTGTTCATGGACGACCTGTCCGAGCGCGACCGCGGCCTGGCCCTGGTCCTGCTGGGGTACCTCGACTGTCGCAACGTGGAGGCCCTGCTGCAGGGGCACGACGCGTTCGACGAGCGGGCCCCGCTGACGCGCGAGCAGCTGGTCGAGCGAGAGGATCTGCCGGAGTACCTCTCCGACTTCCTCGAGGCGCACGACGCCGGCTCGATCACCGACGAGTACCCGTTCGACGCCCTGTGGCGCACCTGGTTCGAGAACCTGGTGCAGACCGCGGAGTCGAGCCGGAGCACGTTCCTGCGGGAGTGGGCGACCTACGAGATCAACCTGCGCGACGCGCTGGTGCGGATGCGCGCCGAGGCGCTCGGCCTCAAGGCCGAGATGCGGTCGTCGGGGGTGGCGGCGGGCGAGGGCGAGTCCCACGCCGCGCTGGTGTCGACCCTCAACGAGGCGAGCAATCCCATGGAGCGCGAGCGTCTGCTCGACGCCGCGCGACTCGACAAGCTGGAGTCCATCTCGGGCTCTGACCCGTTCTCAACAGACGCGGCCCTGGCAACCCTGGCCGCGCTCCTGATCCTTGATCGCTGGGACGTCGGCAAGACCGCAGACGTCTCGAAGATGTTGGAGGTGTTCGCTTGAGCGACCACAACAGCACGAAGGGCGTTGTCGTTGGTGTCAACGGCAACATGTTGACCGTCGAGCTGACCGCGGGCAAGACGGTTCAGAACGAGGTGGCCTACGTCCAGTGCGGCGAGGACCGGCTCAAGGCCGAGGTGATCCGGATCACGGGCGACATCGCCAACCTGCAGGTGTTCGAGGACACCACCGGGATCACCGTGGGCATGGAGGTGGACTTCACCGGCGAGCTGCTCTCGCTGGCGCTGGCGCCCGGCATGCTGGGCATGATCTACGACGGCCTGCAGAACCCGCTGAAGCTGCTCGAGAACAAGCAGGACTTCTTCCTGCAGCGCGGTCAGTACGTGCCCGCCATCAACCAGGACAAGACGTGGGAGTTCAACCCCACGGCGTCGGTCGGTGACAAGGTGTTCGCCGGGTCATGGCTGGGCTGGGTGCAGGAGCTGCACTACCGCCACCAGATCATGGCACCGTTCGACATGCTCGGCGGGGCCACGGTCACCGAGATCAAGCCCCAGGGCAGCTACACGGTGAACGAGACGATCGCCGTGCTGCAGACCGACAAGGGCCGCACCGTCGAGTGCACGATGGTCCAGAACTGGCCGGTCAAGAAGGCGATCAAGGCCTACCCGGAGCGGATCTACCCCCGGGAGCTGCTGGTCACGGGCTGCCGCATCGTGGACACGATGTTCCCGGTCGGTCGCGGCGGCACGGCCTGCATCCCCGGTCCGTTCGGCGCCGGCAAGACGGTGCTGCAGCATCTGCTCAGCCAGTTCGCCGCGGTCGACATCGTGATCGTGGTGGCGTGCGGCGAGCGCGCCGGCGAGGTCGTGGAGCTGATCTACGAGTTCCCCGAGCTCGAGGACCCCAAGACCGGCGGTTCGCTGATGGACCGCACGATCATCATCTGCAACACCTCGTCCATGCCGGTGGCCGCCCGCGAGGCGTCCATCTACACCGGCATCACCCTGGGCGAGTACTACCGGCAGATGGGGCGCGACGTGCTGGTGCTGGCCGACTCCACCTCCCGCTGGGCCCAGGCCCTGCGCGAGATGAGCGGCCGCCTCGAGGAGATCCCCGGTGAAGAGGCCTTCCCGGCCTACCTCGAGTCCCGCGTGGCCAACCTCTACGAGCGCGCCGGCCTCGTGCGACTGCACGACAAGGAAGACGACGGCAACGACACCGGCGCCGTCACCCTGATCGGCACGGTCTCCCCCGCGGGCGGCAACTTCGAAGAACCGGTCACCCAGGCCACCCTCAAGGTGGTGGGCGCCT
>CAZXHG010000451.1:0-3859 GCA_964639985.1 uncultured Rickettsiales bacterium | reverse complement strand
CACGTGGGGGGCCCGTCGGGAACAACGCTATTCATTTGTCCGGGGGTGAACAGGCGTATGGGGCCGGTTCGGGCGGTGACAGGTGTTTGTTCGCGGGTGGACGGGGAGGGATCTAGAAGTCGACCGGTTCGACCACGCCGATCTCGAGGGGCCAGGGCTTGGGCTTGCCCTGGTAGCGGCGGCGCTTGAGCTCGTCGGCGTCGTCGGTGTCGGCCCAGACGCGGACCAGGGTGATCGTGGGATCGGCGTAGTCGGCCTTCCAGCCGTGCTCGTTCTCGCCGGACTGCAGGGTCAGCGAGCCACCCTCGCCGATGCTGTAGGTGCCCATGTCGAAGATCTCCCACGCGATCTCGCGGCCGTCGAGCACGCCGTTCTCGTACGCGGCGATCTTGACCCGCTTGAGCACGTAGCCGCCGCCGCCCTCGAGAGAGAGCCACAGCTGGAAGAGGTCCTCGTCCAGGGTCTTCTCGTCCTCCCACCACTGCATCACGGCCGGGCCGGTCCAGGGCTGGCCCATCAGGCCGGGGCCGAAGTCGAACTCGGTGCGCACGCGCGTAACCGGGTTGAAGCCGGCCCATGTCTTGCCCCCGCCGCTCACCGCGGGCGCCGCCGCCTCGGGATCGACGTCCGTGCCGTAGGCGGTCACGGTCATGCGGTGGTGCTGGTAGGGCGGGACCTGCTCCTTGGGGATGGTCGCCTCGGTGCCGTCGACCACCCACTGCTCGCGCACGCCGTCGAGCTCGACTCGGTAGCGGACCGCACCCTCGGCCGGCTCCCAGCGCACCACCAGGTCTCCGGAGACCGGGACCTCCTCGGCCATGGCCGGGGCCGTGATGGTGGGGTAGCCGATCATGGTGCTCTCGCCGTCCCAGAACTGGTTGGCGCGCGTGATGTGGATCGGCAGGACCGTGCCCGGGTCCACGCACTGCTGCTTCACCTGGTAGCGGCCGGCGACCAGGCTGTCGGCGGACATGGTGATCTCACCCACCTGCACGGTGGCGTCCGTGACCGGCTGGCCGTCCTCCACGAGGTACACGTGCAGGTCGCACTCGACCTGCTCGCCGTACTCGAACACGGTGAGGTCCTGGAAGAACGTGCCGTGGACCTGGAACGTGGCGGGCACGGGCTCGGGCGGCGCCTCCTCCTCGACCTGCTTCTTGCGCTTGGCGGATGCGTCGGCAGGGGCGAAGACGAAGGTGAACAGCACGGCGGTGACGATGGCAAATCGACCCATCAGCGTCATCGGAATCGGACCTTTCCCCACGAATCGGGTTGTACGAGCGGCGTATCTTATCCTAACTACAAACGATAGAGGCACTGCGAAGCAACAGAACGATGACGCCTGCGGGAAGGTGACATGCACGACTCGATGCGACGGAGGACCGTGATCGGCTGGCTGGGTGCGGGAGCGGCCGCGGCCGCGGCTGGACCCCTGCTGGTCCCCCTGGGCGCGCGGGCCGACGAGGTGCCGCCGCCCGAGCAGTTCCAGCGGTTGCTGGGCTGGACCGCGGGAGTGGGCGCCAGCCAGGCGGCCACCGGCTCGGCCGCGGTGGCGATCGTGCGCAACGGTGATCCCGCGGCGCTGGTGAATGCCGCGCTCGAGGCGTTGGGGGGCATGGGGCGGTTCGTGTCCAGCGGCGACAAGGTGCTGGTCAAGCCGAACATGGGCTGGGACCGGCGACCGGAGCTGGCGGCCAACACCAACCCGGACGTGATGCGTCGCATCGTGGAGCTGTGCCTGGAGGCCGGCGCCAAGCGGGTCACGGTCATGGACCGGCCCTGCAACGATCCGCGGCGGTGCTATGCCAACAGCGGGATCCAGGAGGCGGTGGAGGCGGCGGGCGGCCGCGTGGTGCACGTGGACGACGATCGCGTGACCCGGGTGGACCTCGGCGGCGAGGTGCTGCACGAGTGGGACGTGTACGACGAGCTGCTCGACATGGACGTCAAGATCAACGTGCCCATCGCCAAGCACCACATGCTGTCCCGCGTGACCCTGGGCATGAAGAACTGGATGGGTAGCGTGGGCGGCAACCGCGCGCGCATGCACCAGCACATCAACCCCAGCGTGGTCGACCTCGCCGCGTACTTCCGACCCCAGCTGACGATCCTGGACGCCTACCGCATCCTGACGGCCAACGGCCCGCAGGGCGGGCGCGAGGCGGACGTGGAGACGACTCGTACGATCTGCGCCTCGGCTGATCCGGTGGCCGTGGACTCGTTCGGCGCCTCCCTGTTCGGCATGGGCCCGGACGAGCTGCGGTGCGTGCCGCTGGGCGAGGAGCGGGGCCTGGGCAAGAAGGACCTGTCCAGCCTGGCCACCCGCGAGATCGACCTGGGCTGAGCTGTGCTGCGACACACCCGCCGCGTGGTGCAGGGCGCGGCCCTGCTGGCGTTCCTCACCCTGCTGGTGCTGACCCGCTACGGCGGCAGCGACGAGCTGGCCTGGCCGGTACGGCTGTTCCTCGATATCGATCCCCTGGTGATGCTGGGCACGCTGCTGTCGGCCCACGCCGTGCCGGCCACGTTCCTGGCGAGCCTGGTCGTGCTGCTGCTGGGGCTGGTGCTGGGGCGGGCGTTCTGCGGCTGGATTTGCCCCCTGGGCGCCATGAACCAGCTCGCCGGCCACCTGCAGCGGCGCCGGCCGGGCAAAGAGCGCGCCGTGCGGCGCTGGTCGCCGGGGCAGCGGATCAAGTACGGGGTGCTGGCCGGGTTGCTGCTGGCGTCTGCGCTGGGGCTGCAGTGGGTGGGCTGGCTCGATCCCATCTCCCTGAGCATCCGGTCCCTGGGGCTGGCCGTGGGCCCGGCCCTGGAGCTGGGCACGCGGGCGGTGTTCGACGGGCTGTACGACACCGGGCTGGACCCGGTGCGGGCCGTGTCCGAGCCGGTGTTCGGGTTCGCCAAGCGCACCGTGCTGTCCTTCGAGCAGCCCGCGTTCCGCCAGGCCGCGCTGATCGGACTGCTGTTCGTGGGGATCCTGGCGGCGAACCTGTGGAAGCCCCGGTTCTGGTGCCGCTACGTGTGTCCGCTGGGCGGGCTGCTGGGGATGGTGGCGCGGCTCGGCGGGCTGCGGCTGAAGATCGAGAAACGCGATTGCGACCACTGCGGGCTCTGCGAGACGAGGTGTCCCGGCGGAGCCGAGCCCGAGGCGGCAGCCGCGGGTGAGTGGCGGCCGGCCGAGTGCTACGTGTGCGGCAACTGCACGTCGAAGTGCGAGAGGGGGTTGAAGTTCGGCTGGTCGCTGCCCGTGGGCAAGGCCAAGGCCCCTGTGAAGGGAGTGGACGTGGGGCGCCGGACGGTGATCGCCGGCACCGGCGCGGCCCTGGTGATCACGCCGCTGATCAAGGTGCCGATGGCCAAGGAGCTGGCGTCTCCGCTGCTGATCCGGCCGCCGGGGTCGCTGCCGGAGAAGGCGTTCCTGGCGCGGTGCGTGCGGTGCGGGGAGTGCATGAAGGTGTGCCTCACCGGCGGGCTGCAGCCGACCCTGATCGAGGCGGGGCTCGAGGGGCTGTGGACCCCGGTGCTGGTGCCGCGGTTGGGATACTGCGAGTACAACTGCACCCTGTGCGGGCAGGTGTGCCCGACCGGGGCGATCGAGGAGCTGACGGTCGAGGCCAAGCAGCAGCTGCACATCGGCACGGCCTTCGTGGATCCGGGGCGGTGCATCCCCATCGCGCTGGGCACCGAATGCGTGGTGTGCGAGGAGCACTGCCCCACGTCGCCCAAGGCGATCAAGATGATCCAGGCGCCCGCGCTGGCGCCGGATGGGACCGAGACCACGGCCGGGAGGCCGGTGGTGGATCCGGACCTGTGCATCGGTTGTGGTATCTGCGAGACCAAGTGCCCGGTGATGGACCTG
>CAZXHG010000450.1:0-3923 GCA_964639985.1 uncultured Rickettsiales bacterium | reverse complement strand
GGTAGCGGCCGGGGCCGACCAGGCCGCTGTCCTCGGCCACGCGCAGGGGCTGGATCCCGGCGTGCACGGCCACAGCAGGGGCAGCGCACCCAGCATCAGCAGGCCCAGGGCGGCAATGCGCGGCCAGGGGCGCCGGCGTCTGAGGATCGTGCGTATCGAGAATCCATCCATGCGACCGAACTCATCCTACCGCAGCGAGACCGGGGTCACGGGGACAGGCCATCCGCCTGGAAGAGCTCGGGGAACGCCGACGCGGGCTGGGATTGCCCGCCGACCCAGTACCGCAGCAGCGCGGTGTCCGGGCTGGCCGCGGTGTAGCGGCCGTCCGGGGTGATCCCCGCCCAGTCGTCCCCCCGGCGCAGCAGGGTGTGCGCGGGGGTGCCGTCGGTCGACGACCAGACGCGGACCGTGCCGTCGGTGCTGACCGTCCAGCGGCCGTCCGGGCTGATGGCCGCGGCGGCCAGCCCGCCCGTGTGGCGGCTGGTCCTCCATCTCACCGTGGCGCCGTCGGGCGTCCAGTGGCGCAGCACGCCCCACATGGAGCCGGTGGCGAGCGCGCTGCCGTCCGGCGCCCAGGCCATGGCCGTGCCACCCCCACCGGGAAGATCCAACCGCTGCAGCAGCTCGAACGTGGATCCGTCGAGCAGGACCACGTCCGCGTTGATCGAACGCACGGCCAGAACGGCGCCGTCCGGGCTGACCGCCAGGGAGAACGAGGCCTCCAGGGTCGGATCGATCGGGCCGAGGGGACCATGTTCGAGATCCCACAGCCACGGTCCGGAGTCGAAGCAGGCCGTGGCCAGCAGGTCACCAGCGGGGAGCACGGCAGCGTCGAAGTAGGTGCAGCCGGCCAGCGTTGCAGGTACCGGCACGGGCTGGGCCGTCGCTCCCCAGGGCACGGCCACCAGGGCCATGGCGAACACGCCTGACGCCAACGCTCGGATCACGATTCCTGCTCTCATGTCCTGCCCCTCTCCATCGTCTGGATCTAATCACGACCGGCGAGGGAAAAGGGAACGTTGCTGCGTGCTCCCCCCGGGGCTCCTCAGGGTGGCGTCATCCACATGTGCAGGGTGTACGGCTCGCCGTCGACCGCTTCATAGCCCACGATCCAGGCGTAGCACATCGTGCCGGAGGGCATCGCCACCAGGCTCGTCCCCTGCTCCGGCTTGCTCAGGTCGACCAGGTCGCCACACATGCTGTACCAGCCGGGCTCGTTGAACTCGTCCTCGTAGAAGCAGACCATGTACCAGTCCAGATCCGCAGTCACGTCATCCCAGTCGAGCACGCCGTTGAGGTAGCCAGGGCCCTCGATCACGAACTCATGGGTATCGTTGTCTCCGTCCCAGGTCTGGTGGACGATGGTCGACAGCGAGCCGGTGATCTCGTCGGCCAGGCCGTCCCCGGTCACCATGGGTGAGCAGTCCTGTGCGCAGGTCCCCCACTCCCCACCCCACCCATCGATCGCGCAATCATTGGGCTCGGTGTCCGCACAGGTCACGCCCGAGACCGGGGGGATCTCCATGGGCACCTCGGTGTCGTCGTCGCTCAGGTCGTCGTCGTCCGCCGTGTCGTCGTCGGACGTGTCGTCGTCGGACGTGTCGTCGTCACCCCCGACATCGTCGTCACCGACGTCATCGTCCACCTCGTCCTCCGCGGGTGGACAGCCCAGCAGCAGGGCGGCAGTCGCCGCCAGCATGACCAACGGTATGCGGTATCTCGGTGCCATCTCGCTTCCCCTCACCTCCCACGGTAGCAGTTCCGGCGAACGAGACGCCGGGGTTCTACCCGTTCCACCCAGGATCAGCCCGTGGAGGGGCCAGTGATACACTGGTAGCCTGGAGGTGGAGATGGGAGGCCGTCACCTCGTTCGCCGGCCGCGCGACATCGCCACCAGGGTGCTCGCCCTCACCCTGGCGTTCGCAGTGACCGTGGCCCCGTTGTGGCCCGCGTCGGCCTCGCGTGGTCTCGCGGGCGATCAGGACACGGACGAGATACAGCACGGCGAAGAGGCGGACGACAAGGACACGCCACCCGAACTGCGACTGCGACTCGCCAGGCTGCGCACCGTGACGACGATCGGCTGGATCGGTCTCGGCCTGGGCCTCGGCCTGCTCGGCGGCGAGGTGGCGGTGCGTTCCGAGATGCAGCCCCTGACGGCGATGGGGGTCACGGGCGGCGCCATCTTCATCTCGGCCCTGACCCTGTCGACGATCGTCAGCACCTTCGAAGTGCAGCGGCTCCCTCCGCCCCTGAAGCCCCGCGCAGGTCGTGTGGTGGCCGATGCGCTCGCGGCCGGCGGCGGTGGGGTGCTGGCCATCTTCGGCCTGGTGCAGGTGTTCAGGCTGATGATGGTGATCGCGACCCTCGGCCTCTATGCCGAGCCGATGGACGAACAGGCAGCCTCGATCGTGGCCCTCGTCGGCCTGGGCCTGCTCACGGCGTCCTCGATCGTCGGCCACGTGGACAACGAGGTCGCCATCACCGGGATCAGGGAGCGGTTGGACGAGCACGAGGCCGGCGCACAGCGGGGTTCCCCGATCGTGCTGGTCGCGCCGCTGGCGCTCCCGCGGGGTGGAGGGCTGGCGCTGGCTGGATGCTGGTAGGAGAAGGTGCCATTCGACTCTCGTCTCGTTTTTTTGACTCCACGGCCATGACGCCGCAACGAGGCCCAGCTGAGAGCCTTCCTCGCGCACCCGCTCGTCCGCGTGCTCGCCGTGGACGACGAGGCCGCTTCCCTGTACGCCGATATCCACGTGGAACTGCGGAGGGCGGGCACCCCGCTCCCGACCAACGATATCTGGATCGCAGCCCTGGCCGCGCGGGAGGGCGCGGAGATCGTGACGTCCGACCGCCACTTCGAGGTGGTCGGGCGTGTGGGGGTGATGTTGTTGCCAGGGTAGACGAAGGCATTCCCTGCTGGCTCGACGACAATGAAGTGGGGGCTGGAGAGGACATCATCGGCGCGATTTCGAGGGGCATTCGCTCTTCGAACAAGGTTCTGCTGTGCTGCTCGCGGGCGTCACTCAACAGTTGGTGGGTCGACGCCGAACTCAGAATGGCCTTGTCCAAGGAGAGAGCGCTTTCGGCGCAGCGCCAGAAACGCGTCGAAATACTGTTACCACTGGATTTCGATGGGTATGTGTTCAGTCGTTTCTGCAGCAGTGACTACGCTCCATACCTGACGTCGAGAAACATCATCCAGTTCACAAGCTGGAATGTCCAAGGGACCGATTTCAGGAGAGCGATCTCGAAGGTCGTGCGATCGCTGCGCTGATCCTCGATGTCGAGTTGGTCAGGAGGTTACAGGTTGGCCGTGCGACCTGCCGTCCTCTGGCGACTGGACACCTTCGTCGAACGTGCAGGCTCCGCGGCCACCAGGCGCGGATGGGAGTGAGCCAGCACTCACCCCTTGTGTGCGCTCGCTCTGTCCTTTCGGCTCTCCACATACTTGAGAAAAGAGCGGACCTCGTCGAGACACTCGGCATTGCGAAGTGTCTTTTCGTTCCCGTCGGGGCGGTATGCCCCGAAAGCGAGTCCGTTCGGCTGCGCCATGGAATCGAGCGTCGGCCCGCCAGCAGTGAACACTTCGAAGGCCTCCTTCGTGCAGAGGAAACTTGTGATGGAGGTCGGCGAGTACCGCTTCTCCCCGGTCTTCCTGTGGATCCGAAACGGTGAGACCTTCGCAGCCTGACGCACCTTGAATTCCGCAAAGCGCTCGTTCAGGACGGAGTAGCCGTCCAAGCCGATCTGGGAGCCTGGGATGGGAAGAGGCGCTTGCAGATAGGGTGGATCACCCGGCTCCACCTCGGAGAGGCGCCGTACGATGTTGCCAATGTGGTACATCTGCGGGTCGTCCTGCAGGTAGACGACTGCCTTCACCCCGGCGAGGGTCATGATGCCCGAACATTGCGTGCACGACT
>CAZXHG010000449.1:0-3973 GCA_964639985.1 uncultured Rickettsiales bacterium | reverse complement strand
TCGTCTCGTCGGGTCAGCAGGGAAGAGGGCGATTCCTCGCTATGCCAGGAGTGTCACGAAAATGGTCGAGATACGATTGTTCTTCTTCCCGGGCATCGGTGCCCCCTTCCTGCTGTTTCCGAGGCCGACCGTATCACGGCCCTTCCCGATTTCGGGAGGGCCCCTTCGCGCACGGTACGGGCGGAAATCGAGTTCCGTTCCGACCTGTCCTGCCGGATCACATAGTGCTTTTCGCTGTCACATATTAATCGTCGACATTCACCTTGTGTCCCCGCTGAATGCGCCGCTAGCATCGCCTGTAGTGGGGGAGCCCACACGTCCAGCATGCGGTCGATGTGATCTCGCGCGTGGGGTGCGAGCACGTCGATCGCTCCCCCGGAGGAATGCCCCGTGACCAACGACGCAATGGCCCTCAACGTGGAGAAGATCGCCTTCGACTACGCATCCCCCCGCAGGATGCGCATCTACGCGCTGGGCATCGCCGCGGACAACCTGGGCAAGGTCCTGCTGACCGAGACACCGGGAGTCGCGACGATGAACCACCGCCCCCACGCGGACAGGTCCGCGATCTGGGACTTCGGCTTCGACGGTCACGCCATCTACCAGCGCACCGGCGGACTCGCCGACCTGGTGGTCTTCCACCTGCTGATCATCCGGCACAAGGAGGACACGCGGCAGGCGGGCAAGGTGATCCGCACCATCGGCTCGGACGACGGCGCCGCGTCCGTGATCGCGGGCGTGAAGGACCTCGTCGGCACGACCAGCCCCGGAGGTCTGGTCGCCAGCGTGGTGCTCGAGGCATTGCTGCCCCTGGCCGATCTGGTCGGTGGGATCCTGGAGGAGACGAAGGACCGGGTCCTGCAGACCATGTCCGGGTCGATGTTCTTCGACGAGCAGCGCAAGCAGCACAGCGCCTTCTCCGACCAGATCCGGTCCACGGACGCCAACATGTTCGTGGACCTGAAGTTCTCCCTGTTCGACGCCGCGTCCGACGACGACACGACAGCGGCCGTCACCTCCACCACCAGCGACCTGCAGGCCAACGGCCTGTTGCTGGACCTGTAGGGCCTCAGTCCACCAGCAGGTAGTCCACCTCGCGGAACTCCTCGGTGAGCACCAGCCCGTACTTCTTGCGCAGCTGCTCCACCAGCTTGCCGCGGTTGCCCAGCTCCCAGCGCAGCTTGAAGTCGAAGGTGCCAGGCAGGCCGGTCTCGTCGAGCACGGGCCTGCCGAGCTCGTACTCCAGGGTGGCTGCGAGAGAGGACAGGGGCTGGTCCGTGGCCTCGTAGCGGACCGGGCTCCAGGCCACGATGTCCGGTGGGTTGCCCTCCCCTTCCCTGAGGCGCGCGGCGCCCCGGGAGCCCAGGGTGAGCACGTAGACCGCGGTCTCACGGGTCTCGGTGCGCACGGAGACACCCAGCCAGTCCGCGATGTCGCGCTGGGAGGAGGCGTGGAGATCCTCGTCCGTACCCTCGGTGGACGTGAACATGTCGTACCTGGACTCACTGCTGAATCCAGGCCACTGCACGCGGGTCTCCGGGATCCCGAAGGCCCAGCCCAGCAGGAACCGGGCGTCGACATTGGTGGCGTAGACCTGGGGCGGCGACAGGTTGATCGTCACCGCGTCGGGGTATCGGGTCTCGTTCATGCGGAACCGGTCCCGAAGCATCGGGTCCTGGCCCTGCGCCAGCCGGTGCAGGTTGTCCGCGTGCAAGGAGCCCGGCCAGGTGCGGGCCACGAGGCGGCCCTCGGGATCCACCAGGATCGCGCGGGGCAGCACGTGCACCCTGTAGCGGAGGATGAGCGAGCTGTCCCGGTTCAGGCCGATCCAGCCCTCGATGGGATGGTCGGCGAGGAACGGTTCGAGCGTCTCGCGGGAGTCGAAGGTCACGTGGATGAACTCGACCGGGTCACCCTGGTCGCGCACCTCTCGCATCAGATCGTCGAGGTTGCGCAGCATGTTCTCGCACCCGGGTGATTCCGTGGTCCAGAACGTGAGCACCACGGCCTTGCCGCGCAGGGCCTCCCAGCTGGGATCGGCGTCGTCCGGGGCCTGTAGCAGCTCGTCGAACAGGAGCGGCGGAGCCGGGGCGCCGACCTCGAAGGCGTGGGCGGTCGAAAGGGCGAGCAGGGCCGCGAGGGCCGCGGTCAGGGATCGGATCGTCGGGACGTGCACGGATACCCCCTCGGTCTGGGTCTACTCCACGAAGAACATCTCCACCTGGTGCATCTCCTCGGTGAGCGACAGGCCGTACCTGGTGCGCAGCTTCTTGAGCAGCTTGCCCCGGCTGGATGGATCCCAGCGGATCACGAAGTCGAAGGTCCCCTCGACCCCGGTCTCGTCCACGACCGGCCGGCCGTAGTAGTCCTCGAGGATCCGGCAGAGGCTGCCCAGGGGCTGGTTGGTGATCTTGTAGTTGCCCACGCCCAGCTGGGCCGAGGACATGCTGGTGTCCCTGGCGGGGGTCAGCTGCTCGTCGCCCCGCTTGCCCAGGCGCAGCACATACACGGCCACCTGCTGGGTCTCGATACGGACGTCCAGGCCCAGCAGCTCGGCGATCCGCAGGCAGCACGAGTCGCGGAAGCCGTCGGGATCGGCTGGATCCGCGGCGATCAGGTCGTAGCGGCCCTGCGCCTGGTCCGCGGTCCACACGATGCGCGACTCGGGTGTGTCGTGGGCCCAGGCCAGCAGCTGGACCGCGCTGGCGTTGGTGGCGGTGATGGCGGTGTTCGAGGTGCTCATGCCGAACCCGTGGGGGTAGGCGGTCTCCCGGAGCACGAAGCGCTCGGTGACCTCGCCGCTCGCGCCCGGCTCGAGGCCAGGGCGGCTGCCGCCTGCGTGCTCGGGGATCTCGATGGGCTGGCCCTGTGCGAGCTGGCGCAGGACGTCGGCGTTGACGGCGAGCGGGCGGGTGATGGCCGCGATGTTGCCCTCGGGGTCGATGAGGACGGTGTGCGGCTGGGAGTGTGCCTCGTAGGCCTCCATCATCGCGCGGTCGGGGTCCACGCCGATCCAGCCCTCCATGGGGCGCTCGTCCAGGAAGCGGCCCAGGGTGAGGCGATTCTCGATCGTGACGGAGATCAGCTGCACCGGCACGCCCCCGTCGCGCAGGGTGGTGATCACCTCGTTCATGTGGGGGATCGCCACCACGCAGGGGGAGCAGCGGGTGTGCCAGAACTCGAGGACCACGGCCTGGCCCTCGAGGGCCTCCCAGCTGACGTCGGCGTCGTCCGGGGCCTGGATCAGGTCGGTGAAGGTGAGCGGTGGGGCGGGATCGCCTACTTCCAGGGCAGAGGCGCTGGTGGGGGCGATCAGGAGGCAGCCGAGGAGCAGCGCGGCTGCCGCGTGGCGGACCGAGGTGATGTGCATGGGTCGTCTCCCGGGACGAGCATACACCGAGGGAAGGGTGGGTGCCGCGTCGGGGAGGAGTCAGTCGGTCGGTTTGCCGACGTGTTTGATCTCGCCGAGCGCGCCCATCAGCCGTCCTGCCAGGAAGAAGAACGGTGCGAGGGCCGCGTAGCGAGTGGTCCGGCGGTCTTCGAGGAGGGCGGCGTCCACGGACACGGCCTTCACGCGTCCGAAGATCGCCACCTCGTCGCCCCAGGTCCGGTGCCCTTCCAGTTCGCATTCCAGGTGGGCGCGGCACTCGGCCACGCGGGGTACGGAGACCGCGTCCCCGGGGATCGCGTTCAGGCCGTTCGCCGCGAAACGAGCCTCACCTGTCACCGATGCATCCGTCCCGATGGCCCAGCAAGCGGTGGCCAGGTCGTCTCCCGGGACGTTGACCACGAATTCACCGTGGTGCAGTGCGTTGCGAGCGGTGGCGTGTTCGAGGTTGCAGCCGAACATGATCACCGGCGGGGGACCGAACGCGGTCATCGAGATCCACGACTTGGTGGAGACGTTGGGGCGCCCGCTCTCGTCCAGGGTGGTCACCAGGACCACCTGGCCGGGAAGCGGCGAGGGGTGCCA
>CAZXHG010000448.1:0-3984 GCA_964639985.1 uncultured Rickettsiales bacterium | reverse complement strand
CGAATCCCCCGTCGTTACAGGGGAAACGGCCCCCCATGTCAGGAGGTCTGGACTCATCCTCGTTCCGATCCGCGCCGGGGGCGCCGATGGCCAGGATGGACCTGCCATCGGGTGAGACATACGTGTGAACTTCGCCGGCAAAGCCTGAGGTCCCATCCTCCCCGTAGAATACCGAAATCGACACGTCGGAGATGAAGGCGTTGTCGTTGCTAAAATCCTCGATCAGGTGGACTGCTCCACAGCATGCGTCATCCGGAGCGCTCCCGTCGGAGGATGAGCCGATCGCGATCCTTGTCTGGTCACCGTCGCCCGTGCTACCCACCACGTCGATCGTACCCGCGAGGCCTTGGGAATCGTGATTTCCGAGAACCGCGTTGTCTGGGCTATGCGGGGAGTCGCCGGACGAAAGAGGACCGTGGAACAGGAAGACACCGCCAGCGGAGGTGTAGACCTCCTCGTTGTCTGACGTGTCTCGACCGATACCTGCGACGAGAAGGTCGTCGTGTCCATCGGAATCCACATCGGTCCCACCCTCCACAACGGTTCCCAGGCAATCGCCGTCGGTTTCACCGACAAGTACGATGTCCGCATCCATGACCTGCGTGATGTCGTGCGTGGACGGGGGATCTTCTTCGCATCCGCATACTGCAACAAAAAGACAGCAAATAAATAGATGGCAAATGACCGCAAGGGCAGCGGGCTTCCTGAGGGCGTGGTTTGTCATTGGGCTCTCCAGAATAATTGTACGACACCACCCAGAGGAAACAAAGACAACAGCGGAGAGACCCGTCACGAAACGTTCCTCTCCCGCCACCACAGACGCATTGAACTGGTCGTCATCGACGTGCGATGTCCGAGCGAGGAGGAGCGAAGGCCGTGAGGGAACTCCGATTCCTCTCCCTGAACCAATCAGTCGTGTACACCGGCGCGATCGCGATCCAGGTGAGCTTGTCCGTGCGGAGCCGCCACCCACAGGGCTCGGTAGGCCGTCTGTGTTGATACGAACGTTTCTCTAGGCATCCCCGAGTCCAGAGATCACACCCATGAGGGTGAGGTCATCCTGGTTGACCGGGTGGTGCCGGACATGTTCGCCGGGGCGACGGCAGATATCCACAACGAGGTCGCCATGCAGCAAGATCCGGCGAAACGAGTCCAGGTGCGGGCCAGGGCCTCGGCATTCCTGGAACTGACCGGCAGATCACGAAGGATCGGCAGTTGAAAAGTAACCACTCGGTGAACCAGTGAGGACGGGGTACGGCGGGGCAGTAGGGGGGGGGCATGTTCGTGGCGCGGGGGTCCCATGTTCGTGGCGCGGTTCGTGGCGCACGCCGACGTAGCCGCGGCGTACGGCACGGTGGGCGATGGGGAGATGTAGTTGTCGCTGGCCGCGGTGGCGCGAGGGAGCACACGGCCGGATCGCGGCGTCCGCGGAGCTCAGCTGTCACGAATTCGGGCCGCGGCCTGCGGCCGTCACGTGGGCGGGTCTGGTCCCGATCCATCCGACTTCTTCCGCGCCTCGGCCCAGGCCTTGGGCGTGAGTTCGCCGACGCGCCTGGCGGGATGGGTTTGGACGCGGCACAGGACGTCGTCGAAGTAGGCCCACGGATCGATGCCGTGGAGCCTGCACGACGCGACGAGCGAAAACAGCGTCGCAGCGCGCCGTGCGCCGTCCTCGGAGCCGGCAAACATCCAGTTCTTGCGACCCACGACCGGCGCGCGCAGGGCGCGCTCGGCGGCGTTGTTGTCCATGGGCAGCAGGCCGAAATCGAGGAACGTGTTGAGTGCCGGCCACTGGTTTGTGGCGTACGTGATGGCCTTTCCCAGCGGGCTGGACGGCGGGTAGTGCGGCCGGACGCGCTCGAGGTACTGGCGAAACTCCTCGACGATGGGCTTGGAGTCACGCTGGCGCAGCTCGAGCCGCTGGTCCATCGACATCTTCCGTTGGTCGGCCTTGCGCTCGATGCGGTACAGCTTCTTGATCAGTGCCAGGGCCTCGGCCGCGTCCGCGCGGGCAAAGGACTTCGCGTCGTAGAACTTGCGCCGCGTGTGCGCCCAGCAGCCGACCTCGGTGGCCCCGCCTTCCCCGAACAGCTGGTCGAAGCCGGAGAACGCGTCGGCGATCACCTTGCCGGTGTAGCCGCCGAGCACGGCCTTCGGTCCGCTGCCTTCCCGCGTCGGCGTGTACACGAACACGCAGTGGCCGGCCTCGCCGTGCTCTTCGAGGCTCTGGTAGATCCACAGGTGGCTCTTACGGCAGTGCTTGCGGTCCGGCATCCGCACCGGGATGCCGGTGTCGTCGGTGTGGATCGCAGGCGCCTGGCGCAGCTGCCTGGCCATGGCCTCGACGATCGGCTCGAGCTGGGCCGCCCCCTGGGCGACCCAGTCCGAAAGCGTCGAGGTGCCGAGCACCACACCTTGGCGGGTGAGCATGCCGACCTGGCGATTCAGCGGGAGGTGATCGGCGTACTTGGAGGTGAGGATGAAGGCCATCAGGCCGAACCCGCACAGGCCCTTGTCCACGGGACGAGGCGCGGGCGGCGCGATGGCGATCTTGCAGCAGCCGTCGGGGCAGCCCCACTTCTCGCGGTGGTGCTCGTGGACCACCAAGCTGGCGGGCAAGTACTCCAGGACCTCGCTGATCTCCTCGCCGATCTTGCGACGCTGCTTGCCGCACTCGGGACAGGGCTCGTCGGCTTCCTGGGGGCGGTGCTGGTAGGGCTCGCGGGGCAGGTGCGAGGGCAACTTGCGCCGGCCGTGCCCCGGCTTGCGGTGGGTCCGGGCGCGCGGTGACGGCTCGTCGTCGGGCGTGTCACCCGCGTCGTCGTCGGCCGCCTCCCGGGCCTGCAGATCGGTCAGCTCCTGGAACATCAGCGCCAGCTGCGCGTCCGAGATCTTCTCGGAGCGCGGGCCGTACAGCGCCCGCTGCAGGCGCTGCAGCTGGAACCGCAGGTCCTCGTTGCTGCGGTCGCGATCGGCCAGCTGGATCAGCAGGTGGCGCACCATCTCGTGCAGGGTGTCCACGCTGTCGGGAAGCTGCATCGACTCCACCCGCTCGGGCGTGAGATCGGCGACCGCGATCTCGCTGACGGGGGAGCTGCTGGAATCGGTCGGGCCATCCATGACCTGTAGGAGATCACAGGCACCGGTGAAGAACAAGCCGCGAAGATTTTTCGTTACAATGCCAGGGTCGACGTTTGCGCCTCTGTCGCTCCGTCCGGCGGTGACCAGCGCGGCACTCGCTTCACCTGCTCCAGCTCGACCCCGTCCAGCAGCAACAACAAGCTCGCCAGATCGATCTCCCGGGCCCCGCCAGCGGCGGTGAACCGGAACGGATACCGCCCCTTGGCCAGCCGCTTCAGCAGGATCGCGAACCCATTGCCGTCCCAGTAGAACACCTTGACCAGCTCGCGCCGCCGATTGAAGAACACGTACCGGTGGCCCTCGTACGCCGAGTGCCCGAACCGCTCCCGCACAAGGCCGAACAGGCCGTGGATCCCCTTGCGGAGGTCGACCGGCTCCGTGGCAACGAACACCCGGACCCGGGGCGACAGCGTCAGCACGGCAACGACTCCAGCACCTGGACCGTCCGCGCGAGCGTCATCTCATCGAATCCTGGCTCGACCTCCACGTGGCGCCAGCCGGGCAGCACGATCCGGATCGCGCCGGTCGGCGAACAGCGAACCGCAGCCGCAGCTGGCTGCGGCTGCGGCACGGCCACGACCTCGACGAAATCGACAGGCTCCACTCGATCGCGGGTTTCCCGCCGGAAAGCTGTGCGGCGCCGGCACTCACGCTGCCAGTACGTCACGCAGCGCTCGCTGACGTCGTGCTGCTTGCAAAAAGCGGTCAGGCCGACGCTGTCGCGCTCGAACGCGCGGACCAGCGCATGCATCTCCTGCTCACGCGGTGTCGGCTTCGCTGGAACCTGCTGCCGTGAAGTACCCTGGGACATGGCGCCTCCTCATGAGGCCAGCACCATGCCAC
>CAZXHG010000447.1:0-4003 GCA_964639985.1 uncultured Rickettsiales bacterium | reverse complement strand
CGCGGGCACTCTCACGTGGGGGGCCCGTCGGGAACAACGCTATTCATTTGTCGAGCGGTGAACAGGGGCCAGGGGCCGGTTCGAGGCCGAGGAGGTGTTTGTCGAGGGGTGAACAGGTGTGCGGAACGGATGCAGGTCGAGCGGGGGGGATTTCGCGTGTGGGAGGGGTTTGCTTGCGGTCCCGGGGCCGACTCGATCGAGGGAATCGTCCGGGAATATACAACCTCTTGAAATAGCTGCGATTTTGGCCCGGTTTCGGGTTGACAGCGACCCCTGCCGACAGTAGTCTCTGCCGCTGCCTGCCGCGGGAGTTTGACCGTGCCGAGCACAGACTGTAAAAGGGGCGACCCGACCGGGGACCCGGACCGATCTGCCACGAGGGCGGCGGCGGGGGAGCCGGCCACGATCTTTGGCACCCCAATACTGGACGACGACCTCGAGTCCTACGACTACGAGCTCCCGCCCGATCGCATCGCCCAGCGTCCGGCGGACCAGCGTGATGGCAGCCGCCTGCTGTCGCTGGACCGCTCCCGCGACGTGCTGTCCCACCACACCTTCGCCGACCTGCCCCGGCTGCTCGACGAGGGCGACCTGCTGGTGATCAACGACACCCGGGTCATCCCGGCCCGGATCCGTGCCCGCAAGCCCACGGGCGCTGCGGTCGAGGTGTTGCTGTTGCACCCCCTCGACGACGCATGCACCTGGGAGGCGCTGGTACGCCCGTCAGCACGCGTGCGCCCCGGCACCCGCGTGCTCACGGACCGTGGCGATGCGGCCATCGCCGTGGAGGAGGCCCTCCCCGGCGGCCACCGTCGCGTGGTGCTGCCGGAGTCGCTGGACCTCTCCGACGTGGGAGAGCCGCCGCTGCCGCCGTACATCCGGCGCCCCGACGGCGCCGACGACGACGACCACCGGCGCTACCAGACCGTGTACGCACGGCACGACGGCGCGGTGGCCGCGCCGACCGCAGGCCTGCACTTCACGCCCCGGACCCTGTCCGCCCTGGACGCGCGGGGTGTGCATCGCGCCGCGGTCACCCTGCATGTGGGCATCGGCACCTTCGAGCCGGTGCGCGGCAACAGGCTGTCCGAGCACGCGATGCACGCCGAGCGATACCGGGTGCCGCCCACGACCATCGACGCCATCGAGCGCGCTCGCGCCCGCGGCAGCCGGGTGGTCGCCGTGGGCACCACGGTGGTCCGGACGCTGGAGAGCTGGGCCCTGGCCGGTCGCCCCGGCGACGGCCAGCTGCGTGACTCCGATCTGTTCATCCGACCCGGCTTCGTGTTCGACGTGGTGGACGGGCTGGTGACCAACTTCCACCTGCCCCGCTCGACGCTGCTGGCCCTGGTCAGCGCTTTGGTGGGGCGGACCCGACTGATGGACCTCTACCGGGAGGGCGTGGAGGCGGGCTACCGCTTCTACAGCTACGGCGATGCGATGCTTCTCCTTTGAGGTGACGGCGCGCGACCCGGCGACGGCGGCGCGGACCGGACGGATCGAGACCGCCCACGGCGTGATCGAGACGCCTGCGTTCATGCCCGTGGGCACCTACGGTGCGGTCAAGGGGCTGATGCCCCGCGACCTGCGCGAGCTCGGCGCCTCCATCGTGCTTGGCAACGCCTACCACCTGGACATGCGGCCCGGCTCGGAGGCCATCGAGCAGCTCGGTGGGTTGCACCGCTTCATGGGCTGGGACGGCCCGATCCTCACCGACTCCGGCGGCTACCAGGTGTTCAGCCTCGAGAGCCGGCGCAGGGTGGACGACGACGGCGTGGCCTTCCGCTCCCACGTGGACGGCTCGAAGCGACGCTTCAGCCCCGAGACGGTGGTGGCCATCCAGCAGCGGCTGGGCGTGGACATCGCCATGCCCCTGGACGTGTGCGTGCCCTGGGGCGCGCCGGAACGGGAGGTCCAAGAAGGCCTGCGGCGTACCCTGACCTGGGCCCGCCGCTCGCTGGACGCCCGCGGGGAAGACCCCATGGCGCTGTTCGGCATCGTGCAGGGCGGATTCGACCTGGCGCTGCGGCAGCAGTGCATCGACGAGCTGGCGGCCCAGCCCTTCGACGGCCTGGCCCTGGGCGGTCTCAGCGTGGGTGAGCCACGCGACGCGCTGCACGAGATGGTGCGGGCCTGTGGCCCGCGCCTGCCCGACGATCGGCCCCGCTACGTGATGGGCGTGGGCTACCCCGACGACCTGGTCGAGGCGGTGGCCGCGGGCGTGGACATGTTCGACTGTGTGCTGCCGACGCGGAATGCGCGCAACGGCACGCTGTTCGTCGGAGGCGGCAGGATCGTGATCAAGAACGCCCGCCACAAGGCGGACGACGGACCGATCGAGGAAGGTTGTACGTGTCCCACGTGTGCGCAGTTCTCACGGGCGTACCTGAGGCACCTGTTCCAGTGCGGGGAGATGCTGGCGAGCAGGCTGATGACCCTGCACAACCTCCACCACTACCTGAGGCTGGTGGAGCGGATGCGGGCAGCCATCGCCGGCGGGACCTTCGCCGACCTGGTGGCCGAGCGAAGGGAACAGCGACGACGACTGGCGTCCGAGGACGCCAGGGAAGGTTGAGAGCACATGTTCGGAGACTGGTTGACCCCGGTGGCCTACGCCCAGGATGGCACGGCGACCGCGCCAGCGGGCGGCGGGCTGATGTCGATCGTGATGATGTTCCTGGCGATCGGCGTCATCTGGTGGCTGATGATGATCCGCCCCCAGCAGAAACGCGAGCAGGGCCGCAAGGCCATGATCGCGGCGCTGCGCAAGGGTGACGAGATCGTCACGGCCGGCGGCATCTACTGTCGCATCTTCGCCGTCGAGGAGGATGCGATCACCGTGTCCATCGGCAAGGACGTGCGGTTCAAGCTCGACAAGAGCGCCATCGTGGCGCGGCTGACGGACAAGGACGACAAGGAGGGCGCCGACAAGTGACGCGGCCATGCCGTGCACTCGTGGCGTTGTTGGTGAGAGCAGATGAGCGGTAACTGGCGGATAACGGCTGTCGTCAGCGCGCTGGTGGTCCTGCTGGGTGGTTACTACCTGGTGTGGACCGTGGGTGGCTGGGATACCGAAGACGAGATCGCCCAGAAGGAGAAGGCGCGCGCCCGCGGCGAGGATCCCGGGGAGAACGCCCCGGCGCCGGGGTGGGTCCAGACCCTGTTCCCCCAGAAGAAGATCAACCTCGGCCTCGACCTGCAGGGCGGCATCGACCTGGTGCTCGGCGTGGGCGTGGCCGACTCGGTGGAGGTGGCGGCTGACCGCGCCCTCGAGGGCATGGTCGAGGGGCTGGGACGCGAGGGGATCGAGAACCCCGAGGTGTTCCGCTACGCCGACTGCGGCGAGCCCCCCTGCAGCCGCGTGGGCGTGATGGTCGAGGACTCGGACCAGCAGAAGCTGGTGCGCGACTTCTTCTACGACCACTACACGTCGTTCCAGTACCAGGAGACGCGGCGCAAGGACGGCAAGGACGTGGTCGTGGTCGACTATCTCCCGCAGTACAAGGACAACATCCAGCGCGGGGCCATCGACCAGGTCATCGAGACGATCCGCAACCGCATCGACGAGTTCGGCGTCAACGAGCCGGTGATAGCGCCCAAGGGCGCGGACCAGGTGATGGTGCAGCTGCCCGGCATCACCGACCAGGATCGCGCGGTCAAGCTGATCGGCCAGACCGCGCAGCTGGAGTTCCGCATGGTCGACAAGGCCATCGGCCCGGCCAACCTCGAGGGCAGGGTCGCCGAGGCCATCGCCCGCGCCGGACTGGGCGAGGACTACTCCGACCTGCAGGTCAACAACGCCATGGCCGCCGAGCTGCCCGAGGGCACCGAGGTGCTGTGGGAGAAGGAGCGCGACGAGCTGACCGGCGAGTCCGCCCGCATCACGCCCTACCTGCTCAACCGGAACGCCGACCTCACGGGCGACCTGCTCGAGGACGCGTTCGTCGGCTACGACCAGTTCCAGGTGCCCTACGTGGGCATCAACTTCAACCCCGAGGGCGCG
>CAZXHG010000446.1:0-4013 GCA_964639985.1 uncultured Rickettsiales bacterium | reverse complement strand
CTCGTAGATCATGCGCAGGCCGGACGCGCCGATGGGGTGGCCGAAGCACTTGAGGCCGCCGTCGGACTGACTCGGGATGCCGCCGTCGAGGTTGTAGAACCCGTCCAGCACGTCGTCGCCCGATTTCCCGGTCTCGGAGATGCCCAGGTCCTCGAAGGTGACCAGCTCGGTGATGGAGAAGCAGTCGTGCAGCTCGAGCATGCCGATGTCGTCGCGGGGGTTGTCCACGCCGGCCTCTGCATAGACCCGCGCGGCCGCGCGCCGGGTGGTCTCCACGTGGGTGCCATCCCAGCCGGGCAGCATCAGCTCCTCGCCCGACGTGACCGCGATCTGCAGGCCCTTGACGTACACCGGGTCGTCGCGGAGCGTCTTCGCCACCTCGGGTGTAGCAACAATTGCACAGGCTGCACCGTCACTGACCCCGCAGCAGTCGAACAGGCCCAGCGGATCCGCCACGATCGGGGACTTGAGGATCTTCTCCACCGGTACGGCCATGCGCATGTGCGCCTTGGGGTTGAGCGCGCCGTTGGCGTGGCTCTTGGCCGACACGTGGGCCAGGATGTTCTTGCCCTCGCTGCGGCTGAGGCCGTAGCGGTCGAAGTAGCGGGTGGCCATCATGGCGAACGCGCCGGGCGCGGTCATGTTGGGGAACGTCAACCGGTTGGACGTGCCCAGGGACTCGCCGAAGTCGGGCAGGCCGCCATAGCCGGTGTCCTTGAGCTTCTCAACGCCGATCGCCAGGGCGATGTCGCAGGCGCCGGAGGCCACGGCGTAGACTGCGCCGCGGAACGCCTCGGTGCCGGAGGCGCAGAAGTTCTCGACCCGGGTGACCGGGATGTACGGCAGCTTCAGCGCGATCGACAGGGGGATCGCGCTCTTGCCCAGGTTGACCTCGTCGAAGCAGTTGGCCAGCCAGGCCGCGCCGATGTCGTCGCGGGTCAGGCCCGCGTCGATCAGGGCCTCGCCGAACGCGTCGACGAGCAGGTCGTCCGCGCCCTTGTCCCACAGCTCGCCGAACTTCGTGCAGCCCATGCCGACGATCGCGACCTTGTCACGGATGCCCTCAGCCATCGGACCGCTCCTCTCCCGCGCCGAACCGCTGCGGACGCGCCTTCCAGAAGTACCCGCTGAAGCCCCGCGCCGTGTCGTGGTACTTGCGGCGCAGGACCATCTCGATCGGCTGCCCCACGGTCAGCTCGTCCAGGGTGCAGTCGGTGAAGTCCACGAACAGCTTGCCACCGCCGTGCATGTCCACGGTGCCGTAGATCTGCGGCGGACAGACGCTGAACGCCAGGTAGTCGCCGGTGACGGTGAAGATCTCGCCTCCGCGGTCGGAGAAGCGGTAGGGCTTCATGGTGTCCGTGCTGCGGCATTCAGGGTTGACGCAGACACGCTGGGGTGGGAATTGCGGGATCCCGCATTCGGTGCAGCATGAGCCCACCAGGCCCAGGACCCGGCCGCGGTCTCGCCACAGCACCGACAGGGCGGTGGGGGCCTCGAGCTCGCCGCGGATGCCCTTGTCCACCGGGGCCAGCTCGCGGAACACGCTGTACTTCTCGTACGAGCCCAGCTCCACCCGGTCGGCCAGGTGGCCGGCCACGCCGCGGCGGGCGGCGTAGGCCTCGATGTGGGCCGTGACCTCGAGGGTGAACACGTCACAGCCGCTGCCGAAGGACGCCACCAGCAGCCGGTCGCCAGGCTTCGCCTGGGCCAGCGCGGCGGACAGCATCAGCAGGGGATGGGCCGCGCCCGTGTCGCCGACCACGTCCATCAGCGGGGCCCCGATCTGCTCGGGGGTGGCGCCCACGCGCTTGCCGATCTTGCCGTGGTCGCGGGCGAAGCGGCACGGGTAGATGACCGCGGCGTAGTCGGCGATGTCCGAGCCGGTCTTGCTCAGCAGGCCGGCGATGGCGCCGGGCAGCAGCTTGGCGAAGCCCTCGACCTTGGTCCAGCGCTCCTCCCACTGCCGGTCGAAGGTGGCGCCGCTCTCCCGGTAGGTCTCGGCGAAGTCCGCGGCCACGGAGTGGCTGGCGGTCAGCACGGCGATGGGGTCCCCGTCGCCGACCAGCATGGCGGCCGCGCCGTCCCCGTACAGGTGCTCGGCCCCGCCCCCGGCCCTGCCGATGCGGCACTCGGCCGCGGCCACGGCCACCTGGGCGCTGCGGCCGGACTGCACCGCGTCGAACGCGGCCAGCAGCGCGGACGTGCCCGCCCGGTGGCAGCCGCCGAAGTCGGCGGTGGCCGTGGCCGGGCCCAGATCCAGCACCGTGGCCAGCAGGGCCGCGCACTGCCGTTCGGCGAACGGCAGGGTCGTGGAGCCCAGGTTCAGGCCGTCGACCGCGCCACGGTCGAACCCGGCCAGGCAGTCGGCGAGCGCGGCCGCGGCGAGGGTGACCGCGTCCTCGTCGTCGCCGGCGACCGTGCGTTCGCCGCGGGACAGGCCGTACGTGGCCGGGTTGAACCAGCCCATGGCCTTGAAGATCAGCTGCCGGTCCAGGCGGTACCTGGGCAGGAAGCTGCCGTGGGAGAGCAGACCGATCATGGATGTTCCTCCGGTAGAGAGCGGGATCATGCCACATCGCCGCGCACGCGTTGCAAGGGGCCTGCGATGCTGGTAGGAGCAACCGGTTCGCGGTGCTCCACCGCGGTGATGAAGCACGCCCCCGCGCGGGCGAGATGGAGTTGATCGATGTCCGAACAGGCGGTCCAGCTGTTCCTCGCGGCGCTCGACGATCTGCGCCGCTCCGTGGATCCCGACGCCGGTGACGCCGAGGCGACCGAACTCGAGTACGAGGACGAGGAGCAGGCCGCGCGCGCGGCCCTGTTCCGCAAGGACCTGGTCGAGGTGCTGGGCGACCCGCGCCTGGCCGAGACGTGGTCGCCGGAGTCCCTGTCCAGCGAGGAGGTGTTCACCTGCTACGCGTTCCTGGCCGAGGGCTACCTGCGGGGCGCGAACGAGCGTATCCATCCCTTCCTGCGGCGGATGCTCGTGACGATCCGGGACCAAAAGGAGGAGCCGGCCTACATCCGGAGGGCGCTGCCCGTGCTGGCGTTGGCTCCGGCCGAGCGCTGGGAGCTGCTGGCCCACGGCGGCATCCTGGCCGGCGCGGCCAAGGAAGCCTACGAGCCCGGCTGGCCCGTGACCCGCGAGCGCATCGAGCAGACCGCGGCCGAGCTGACCGACCCGGAGGCCGACCCGGGCGCCAACTACCACGTCAAGTACCTCAAGGACATGGAGCTGGTGAAGGTGCGCAAGAAGCCGCGGCTGGTCACCGAGATGGAGGGCGGCCCCCAGGACCTGTGGAAGTTCGTCACCCTCACCGACGAGGGCGTGAAGTTCCTCTGGATGCTCGGATTCGGCTAGGCTCCACGCAACACGATGGTGATCCCATGACCGACAACTTCCGCGATCTCGTCGCCGCCGGCATCCCCGGCACCCTGCCGGAGACCCCGCCCGAGCCCGAGGGCATCAACCACGCGCCCGGGCGGCCGAACGTGCTGTCGCCCCGGGAGCGGGAGCTGGCCCTGGCCAACGCGCTGCGGTACTTCCCTGCGCACATGCACGCGGTGCTGGCCCCGGAATTCGCGCGGGAGCTGGCCGAGGACGGCCGCATCTACATGCGTCGCTTCCGGCCCCACTACCCGATGCACGCGCGGCCGATCACCGAGTACCCGGCCCGCTGCCACCAGGCCGCGGCGATCATGCTGATGATCACCAACAACCTGGACCCGCACGTGGCCCAGCACCCCCACGAGCTGATCACGTACGGCGGCAACGGCACGGTGTTCCAGAACTGGGCGCAGTACCTGCTGACCATGCGGTACCTGTCGCAGATGACCGACGACCAGACCCTCGTGATGTACTCGGGGCACCCGCTGGGGCTGTTCCCGTCCCACCGCGACGCGCCGCGGGTGGTGGTCACCAACGGCATGGTGATCCCCAACTACTCCTCGGGTGACGACTACAACAAGATGGCGGCCCTGGGCGTGACCATGTACGGCCAGATGACCGC
>CAZXHG010000445.1:0-4014 GCA_964639985.1 uncultured Rickettsiales bacterium | reverse complement strand
AGCGATCTACCTGCGTTTTTCGGATCCATGTGCGTAGCACCTGTCAAACAGGGGTATCACCCAGTGGTGGAATAGCGGGGGTTGTCAGCAGGGTACGGCGACATCGATGGTGGAAATCGTCGATGCGCTGGCGAGCCAACGTCACGACGATGCGATCCGCCTCGCGGGGGGCATCGGTATGTCGGATGCAGTCGCGCGTTCGCTCCTTGAGCAGCTCGCTCCATGGTCCAGGCAACTGCAAGCCCGGACTCTACGGACACCAGACCGATATCTGATCCACTGGGTAGAGGACGGTGAACCGAAGATCCTGGATGACCTGTCGGGTGGCCGGAAGGTAGCTGTGTTACTTTCGTTGGTCCTCGAATCCGACGACCCTACACCGCTCGTCGTGGACCAGCCCGAGGACGAACTGGACAACCGGTTCCTCAACGACACCATCATCCCCGCGCTGCATCGGCTCAAGGGCAAGCGCCAGGTCATATTCGCTACCCACAACGCCAACATCGTAGTCAATGGAGATGCGGATCAAGTGATCGCACTGGAAGCTGACGCACAGCACGGAACCGCATACGCGTCCGGGGCAATCGAGAACCCAGAGGTCCGCGAAGCCATCCTGCGAACACTCGACGGTGGCGAGGAGGCCTTTCGCCTTCGGCGCGCCAAGTACGGATTCTGAAAATCCTACTCACGCCGTTGCGAGCGCGCGAGCCCTATTCCAGCCTGGTTGAGGAGCCTCGATAGGCAGTGGTGACTGCACGGCGGGACCAGGTCTCCACATCCTGCAACGTGTAGCCTTTACCATCCCCCATACGGCCCGCCATACGCCCCCATGTCGCTCTGGGAGCCGTCCACGTCGTCGAGGTCGGCGATGGGATTGCCAGTGTCGATGCACGGTGAGCCCGTGTCGAGGTGGAAGTCGTCGTTGGTGAGGTCGTCGTCGTTGGTCCACGCCACGAACAGCGGGGCCTCGCTGATGTTGCCCAGCAGCCCGGTCTGCGGCCAGATCGAGCCGCCGTAGTTGCCCAGCGTGTTGTCGTACACGTCGTTGTAGGCGATCTGGAAGTTGAGCAGGTTGTTGCCGATGTCGCTGTGGATCCCGTAGCCGGTGTTACCGATGATGATGTTGTTGGAGACCGTGCCCTCGTCCGTGCTGTTGAACGCCAGCCCGCCACCATCCGTGGCCGCCACGTTCCCGGCCAGCACGCTGTTGAGCAGGTAGCACTCGTTGGTCGTCTCCAGCATGATCACGCCGCCGCCGGAGTCGTTGGACTCGTTCTCCACGATCAAGTTGTTCGTCGCGATCACCTGCGACGTGGCGTCCTGGTCGTCGCCCCGCATCACCAGCCCGCCGCCGCCGTACAGCAGGGTCTGGCCCGGCTGTGCGTCGTCGGCCTCGTTGCGCCAGATGATGTTCTGCAGCACGTACGTGCGGCCGCCGGACACGTAGATGCCGCCCGCGTCACCCGCGGAGTTGTCAACGACGTCGTTGCCGATCACCACCGCGTCACTGTTCTCGATGGCCATGCCGCCGCCGTTGTTGCCGGCCGCGTCACCGCCCGCACCGCAGTCGTTGCCCGAGAACACGTTGTCCTCGACGGTCAGCGCCGTGGCCGACGTGGCGTACAGCCCGCCGCCCTGGCCGCCCGCGTCGCAGGCGTTGTCCTCGACGAGGTTGCCCACGATCTCCACCGAGCCGCCGAGCACGTACACGCCGGCACCGGACGAGGCCTGGCCGCCGGTGATGGTGAAGCCCTCGATGGTCACGTCGGCGTACTCCAGGTACAGCGTGCGGCCGCCCTGGCCGTCGATGATGGTGGTCTCGGGGCCGTCCTGGGAGCTGATCGAGCCGTCCACGAATTCCATGCGCACGTTCTCGTCGTACGTGCCGGGCAGTACGACCACCTCGTCGCAGGTGCCGATGGCGTCGACCCCGTCCTGGATGGACAGGTACGGGTCGTCCGGGGTCCCCAGCTCGAGTGACCCCACCGCGGTCACGTCCACCATGATCGGGCAGTCGCAGCCGTCGTCCACGGTGCCGTTGCAGTCGTCGTCCACGCCGTTGCAGTCCTCGGCCGCGCCCGGGTTGACGTCCGGATCGCCGTCGTCGCAGTCACCGGTGTCCGGGGTCCACCCGTCGCCGTCGCCGTCCACGCACCAGCTGTCGGCCGCGCAGTCGGCGTCGTCGCAGTCGGTGGCGCCGTCGTTGTCGTTGTCCACGCCGTCGTCACACACCTCGGGGTTGCCGCAGCCATCGTCCACCACGCCGTTGCAGTCGTTGTCCTCGCCGTCGCAGTACTCCTGCGCGCCCGGGTGGACCAGCGGGTGGTTGTCGTCGCAGTCGCCGTCGCACTCCCACCAGCCGTCGCCGTCCGCGTCGGTCTCATCCGCGGGCACGCTGCCGTCGCAGTCGTTGTCCACCGCGTCGCACAGCTCGGGCGCGCCCGGCCAGCTGTCTGGATCCGCATCGTCGCAGTCGCCGTCACAGGTGGCCACGCCGTCGCCGTCGTCGTCCGCCACGTCCGCTGGCAGGGCGCCGTAGCAGTCGATGTCCACGACGTCGCACAGCTCGGTGGCCAGGGGGTAGGAGTCCGGAACGGTGTCGTCGCAGTCACCGTCGGCCACGGTGTAGCCGTCGCCGTCGAGGTCGTCGCCCGTGCAGCCCTCGTCCGTGAACCCGTCGCAGTCGTTGTCGATCCCGTCACAGTCCTCGGTGGCGCCGGGGTTGACCGCGTCGTCGCCGTCGTCGCAGTCGCCCGCGCACACGAACCAGCCGTCCAGGTCGACGTCCACCTCGTCGTTGGGCACGGTACCGTCGCAGTCGTTGTCCTCGCCATCGCACAGCTCGGGCGCGCCCGGCCAGGCGTCGGGATCGCCGTCGTCGCAGTCGCCGTCACAGCCGAACCAGCCGTCGAGGTCGTTGTCCACCTCGTCGGCGAGCACGGCGCCGTCGCAGTCGTTGTCCAGCCCGTCGCACAGCTCGGTGGCGCCGGGGTAGACCGTGTCGTCGTCGTCGTCACAGTCGCCGTCGGCCACGGTCCAGCCGTCGCCGTCGAGGTCGTCGCCACCGCAGCCCTCGTCCACGTCGCCGTCGCAGTCGTTGTCCAGCCCGTCGCACAGCTCGGCCAGATTGGGATGGACCGCGGGATCGGCGTCGTCGCAGTCGCCCGCGCACAGGGACCACAGGTCGCCGTCGTCGTCCGCCTCCTGGGCCGGGATCACGCCGTCGCAGTCGTTGTCCCTGCGGTCGCAGCGCTCGAGCGCGCCCGGCCAGGTGTTGGCGTGGTTGTCGTCGCAGTCGCCGTCGCACAGGCGCCAGCCGTCGTGGTCGTCGTCGGCCTCGTCGAGGGCCGGGTCCACGCCGTCGCAGTCGTTGTCCGCGCCGTCGCACAGCTCGGGCGCGCCCGGGTACGACGTGTCGTCCCCGTCGTCGCAGTCGCCCTGGTCCACGGTCCAGCCGTCGCCGTCCGCGTCCACGCCCGGGCAACCGTCGTCCACGTAGCCGTCGCAGTCGTAGTCGTGGCCGTCGCACAGCTCGGTGGCGTTGGGGTGGAACAGGGGGTTGTTGTCGTCGCAGTCGTTGGCGCACTGGGACCAGTTGTCCCCGTCCGCGTCCGCCTCGTCCGCGGGCACCACGCCGTCGCAGTCGTTGTCCTGGCGATCGCAGCGCTCGAACGCGCCCGGATACGTGTTGGCGTTGGCGTCGTCGCAGTCGCCGTCGCAGCCGCGCCAGCCGTCGCCGTCGTCGTCGAGCTCGTCGAGCAGGGCGCCGTTGCAGTCGTTGTCGATGCCGTCACACAGCTCGGGCGCGCCCGGGTAGGTGTCCGGGTCGGCGTCGTCACAGTCCCCGTCGGCCACGGTCCAGCCGTCGCCGTCGTCGTCCACGGCCGAGCAGGTGGGATCGGCGACGCAGTCGGCGTCGTCGCAGTCGGTGTCGCCGTCGCCGTCGTTGTCCACGCCGTCGTCGCAGATCTGCTCGTCGTCTCCGCTGGCGCTGTCGTCCCCACAGGCCATCAT
>CAZXHG010000444.1:0-4016 GCA_964639985.1 uncultured Rickettsiales bacterium | reverse complement strand
GAACCGGCGCGTGGGGCCGGTTCAGGGGCGGACAGGTGTTTGTCCGGGGGTGAACAGGGCGGTGGTCAGTCTTCTTCGACCTTGAGGGGCTTCATGCGGACGCGCACGCCCTCGTCCTGCAGGATGGTGCGGATGGTGGCCTCGTCGAAGGCGGACAGGGTGTCGAGGATGGTGGCGAGGTCGTCGACCATGGGGGCGACGTCGTCGCTGCTGTCGCCCAGGGCCTCGGCCAGGGTGCGCAGCTCGTCGGCGGTGGCGCGCAGGTCGGCCATGGTCTCGGGCAGGGGCTCGGTGGAGGTCTCGAGGTCGGCGATCAGGGTGTCGGCCCGCGCCAGGGTGGTGTCGAGGCGCTCCAGCGTGCCGGGCAGGCGTTCGCTGGTGGTGCGCAGGTTGCGCAGGATCACCGGCACGTCGCGCTTCACCTCGGGCGCCACCGAGGCCATCTCGTTGAGGTTGGCCAGCAGGCGCTCGGCCTCGGCCAGCAGGCCACTCGTGTCCAGGTCCTCGGTGCGGGACAGCTCGGCGACCATGCCCACGATGGCGGCCACGTCCTCCGGGTCGATCAGCTCCAGCAGCGGTCCCAGCGTGGTGACCATCTGGTCGATCTCGTAGGGGATCGAGGTGTCCACGATGTGGTCGCCGTCCTCCAGGGGAGGGGCCTGGTCGCCGCGGGGCACGAGAGCGACGTACTTCTCGCCCAGCACGGAGCGGGCCCGGATCTCGGCGCGGGAGTCCTTGCGGGCGCCGGCACCGCGCCTGACGATCAGCGTCGCGCGGCACATGCCCTGGTCGATGGCCAGCTCCTTCACGCCTCCCACGCGCACGCCGTACATGCGCACGTCGCTGTCCTCGACCAGCCCGGCCGCGTCCTCGAACAGGGCCACCACCTCCACGGTGTCGCCCACGGACTTGAGCGCGCCGACCTTGAAGCTCATGTACAGCAGGGCGATCAGCGCCGCGATCAGCAGCACGCCGACGCCGAACTCGTTGCGGAACCGCTTCAAGAGCCCTCCGGCAGCGATTCGAGGGGTGGAAGGGCCAGGTTGCGTCCCAGGAACCGCCGCAGCGTGGGGTCGGCGCTGTGCCGCACCTCGTCCGGGGTTCCGAAGGCGATCAGTCGACCGTTATAGAGCATGCCGATCCGGTCCGCAATTCGGAACGAGCCCACGATGTCGTGGCTGATCACCACGAAGGTGATGCCCAGCGCGACCTTCATCTCGGCGATCAAGTTGTCGATCTGGTCGCTGGTGATGGGGTCGAGGCCGCTGGTCGGCTCGTCGAACAGCACGATCTCCGGGTCGAGCACGATGGCCCGCGCCAGGCCCACGCGGCGCCGCATTCCGCCGCTGAGCTCGCCGGGCATCTTGTGCTCGATGCCGGGCAGCCCCACCCGCTGCAGCCGCTCGGCCACCACCTGCTGGATCTCCGGCGGCTTCATCTTCGTGTGTCGCCGCAGGGGGAAGGCCACGTTGTCACCCACGGTCATGGAGTCGAACAGGGCGCCGTCCTGGAACAGCATGCCCAGCCGCATGCGCACCTTGCGCAGCTCCCGTTCGCGGGCCTGGGCCACGTCGACACCGGTGACCCAGACCTGGCCCGCGTCCGGCTGCAGCAGGCCCACCAGCAGCTTGAGGAACACCGACTTGCCCACCCCTGACGGGCCCATGATGACCGTGGTCTTGCCGGTCTCCACGTCCAGGGTCAGGTCCTCGAGCACGACGAGGTCGCCGAAGGTCTTGCGCACGTTCTCGATGCGGATGATCGGTTCCATGGTGGTCATCCGTAGAACGCCGCGGTCAGCAGGTAGTCGGCGCAGATGCAGGTGACGCACATGGACACGACCGCGCGGTTGGTGGCGCGGCCGATACCCTTGGCGCCGCGCTCGGAGAAGAAGCCGAAGAACCCGCTGATGGTGGCGATCAGCATGCCGAACACCAGCGCCTTGACCATCGCGTTGACCAGGTCGAGGGTGGTGATGTTGGACCACACGTAGTCGTTGTACTCGCCCGGGCTGACCCCGAGCTGGCCCACGGCCACCAGCCACGCGCTGGCCAGGCTGACCACCAGCCCGATCATGGTCAGCAGCGGCAGCGCGATGCAGATCGCCAGGAATCCGGGGGTGACCAGCTCGGCGTAGGGGTTGACGGCCATCACCTCCAACGCGTCGATCTGCTCGCGGGTGCGCATCACGGCCAGCTGGGCGGTCATCTCCGTGCCGGTCTTGGCGGCCACCATCACGCCGGCGAGCAGCGGGCAGATCTCGCGGATGCCCGCCATGGACACGAACATGCCCACCATGTTGCCCGCGCCCAGGGTGGAGAACGCCGTGTATCCCTGGATGGCGACGTTGGACCCGACGAACACGGTCATCACCATCAGGATGGGGAACGCGCGCACCCCCACGCGGTAGGTCTCCAGCATCACCCGGTCCCAGCGGACACCGTAGCGGACCGTGTACTGCAGGCAGTCCCACACGAAGTAGCCGAACTCGCCCAGGGCCTCGATGGGTCGCAGGATGCGCGTCATCACTGCCACCCGAACAGCAGGCTGGAGGCCGCGTAGTTGAACACCAGCAGGAAGACGATGGTGTAGACGATGGTGTTGTTGACCGCGCGGCCCACGCCCTCGGCGCCGCCCGTGGTCTCGAAGCCCTGCCAGGCCGCCAGCAGGCCCAGGAACAGTCCGTAGCACAGCGCCTTGAGCAGCGCGGCCCACACGTCGAAGATGCCCACCAGGTTGGTCATGTTGGCCATGAACACGCCCGGCGCCTGGTCGTACGACAGGGTGGCCACGATGAACCCGCCGCCCACGCCGAACAGGATCGCCAGCACGGTCAGGCAGGGATTGACGATCACCATCGCCAGCACGCGGGGCACCACGTGGAAGGCCACCGGGTCGACGGCCATCACCTCGGTGGCGTCGATCTCCTCCTTGATCCGCATCGTGCCCAGCTCCGCGGCGTAGGACGAGCCCCCCTGGGCCGCGGTCAGCACCGCGCACAGCACCGGCGCCAGCTCGCGGGCGATGAACAGGGTCACCAGCCCGCTCATCATGCGCTGGGCACCCATCATCTCGAAGATGCTCATGCCCTGCAGGCCGAGCACCATGCCGAACGGCACGATCGTGACCAGCACCGGGCCGATGCAGCGGCCGCCGATCACCCGTGCCTGGTAGAACACCTCGCGCCAGTGGATGGGATCGCGGATGACGGTGATCAGCACCCTGCCGGCGAACCGGCCGAAGCGATCCACCGGCTGCAGCAGCCGCTCGGGCAGGGACAGGGCGTGGGTCGGCGCCGGCATCGGCCCCGGATTGTACACGACCGCCGGCGATGTTCCGCGCGAACGGGTCGAAGCGTCGATGGCCAACGCGGTCCGACGCTGCTAGGATGCCCCCTTCCCGGCGCCCAGGGCGCCGCCAAGACGATGGGTACGACGCCATGCGCAATCTCCTGATCCTGCTGAGCCTGGTCGCGGTCCTGGGGACCGCGTCGATGGCGCTGGCCGACACGGTCTGGGCCGTGGAGGACGCCAGCGCGACCCGCTGGTCGGACGACGCCGACGAGGTCGCCGGTGACGTCAAGGAAGGCGATCGCCTCGAGGTGATCTTCCGCAAGGAGGGCCTTGTCCGGGTCAAGCTGCCCGGCGCGGCCGGCGGCTTCGGCTGGCTCCCGCAGGTCAAGGTCACGGCCGAGCGCCCGGACGGCGCCATGGAGATGGACCTGGACCTGGGCAACCTGCCCGGGGGCCTGGAGCTGCCCGGCGGCCTCGACCTGCCCGGGGGTGGGCTGCCCCCGATCGACCTCGGCGGCCGGTGAACACGTCCCCGCCGGCGGACGGCGCGCTGGTCCTGTGCAACCTGGCCAGCGGCAGCCGCGGCAACTCGACCTACATCGCTCGCGACGGCCGCGGACTGCTGGTCGACGCCGGCCTGAGCGGCCGCCAGACGACCCTGCGCCTCGAGGCGCGGGGCCTCGATCCCGCCACCCTGCGTGGCATCGTCATCACCCACGAGCA
>CAZXHG010000443.1:0-4024 GCA_964639985.1 uncultured Rickettsiales bacterium | reverse complement strand
CTCGACTGCGACGACGCGGATCCGCTGACCTACCTCGGCGCGGCCGAGGACTGAGACGGCGTGCCGGACAACGACTGCGACGGCGTGGACGAACCCGATGAGATCGACGACGACGGCGACGGGTACACCGAGTGCGACGGCGACTGCGACGACGCCGCGGCCGGCCTCAACCCGGGCGCGGCCGAGGCCTGCGACGGGCTCGACACCGACTGCGACGGCGTGGTGCCCACGGACGAGCTCGACGTGGACGGTGACGGCTACATGGAATGCGAGGGGGACTGCGACGACGCGGACGCGGCCGTCAACCCGGGCTTGGCCGAGGCCTGCGACGGCGTGGACACCGACTGCGATGGCGTGGTGCCCGCGGACGAGGCGGACGACGACGCGGACGGCTTCATGATCTGCGAGGGGGACTGCGAGGACGCGGATCCCGCGATCAACCCGGCCGCGGCCGAGGTGCACGACGCGGTGGACAACGACTGCGACGGGCTGGTGGACGACGGCGTGCTGCCCGTGGACGTGCTGGTCATCACCGAGGTGATGCAGAACCCGTTCGGTGTGGATGACTCCCTGGGCGAGTGGTTCGAGGTGCTCAACAACTCGGCCATCGAGCTCAACCTGGTCGGCGCCGTGGTCACCGACCTCGGATCGGACACGTTCACGGTGATCGGTGACCTGATCGTCGGTCCGGGCGAGTTCGCGGTGCTGGCGCGCAACGGCGACGCGGCGCTCAACGGCGGCGTGGTCGCGGACCACGACTACGACGACGCGTTCGCCCTCGGCAACGGCGCGGACGAGATCATCATCACCCACGGCGGCGTGCAGCTCGACGAGGTGGAGTACGACGGCGGCGGGACCTGGCCCGATCCGGACGGCCAGTCCATGAACCTGCACCCCTGGGACTTCGACCCGGCGGACAACGACGACGGCGCTGCCTGGTGCCCGACGCCCACGGACGCGATCTACGAGCTGGACTCGGCGGACTACGGCACGCCCGGTGAGGAGAACCCGATCTGCTGCGTGGACCTGGACCTCGACGGCTACCAGGACGAGGCGTGCGGCGGGCTCGACTGCGACGACGCCGACCCGGATACGTACCCGGGCGCGCCCGAGGACTGTGACGGGGTGCCGGACAACGACTGCGACGGCGTGGACGACCCGGACGAGGTGGACGACGACGGCGACGGCTTCACCGAGTGCGAGGGGGACTGCGACGACACCGACGCGGATCTCAACCTGTCGGACTTCGACGCGGACGGGTACTCCAGCTGCGCCGACGACTGCGACGACGGCGATCCCCAGTCCTACCCGGGGGCCCCGGAGATCCCCTACGACGGCGTGGACCAGGCCTGCGCCGGCGTGTACCCGGTCTACTTGGCGGGGGACGGCCCGGACGCGGCCGCGGCGGGCGGGGACGACTGCGACGACAGCGATCCCATGATCCACCCGGGCGGCATCGAGCAGCCCAACGGTCTCGACGACGACTGCGACGGCGAGGTGGACGAGGGCACGGACAATCACGACGACGACGGCGACGGCATGGCCGAGCTCGGCGGCGACTGCGACGACACCAACCCGGACGTGTACGCCGGCGCGCCCGAACTGCCCGACGGCCTGGACAACGACTGTGACGGCATCGCCGACGAGGAGACCCCCCTGGGGGACGACGACGGCGACGGTCAGTCCGAGGCGGACGGTGACTGCAACGACGCCGATCCGACCGTGTACGACGGCGCCCCCGAGGTGGCCGACGGCCAGGACAACGACTGCGACGGGGACATCGACGAGATCGTGGGCGGGTACGAGGACGACGACGGCGACGGGTATGCCACCGCCGGCGGCGACTGCGACGACGCGGATCCGACCGTGCACCCTGGCGCCGAGGAGGTGGCCGACGGGCTGGACAACGACTGCGACGGCGTGATCGACGAGGGCACGGACGGCTTCGACGACGACGGCGATGGCTTCAGCGAGGACGCCGGCGACTGCCACGACGGCGATCCGGATGTGTACCCCGGCGGTGTGGAGGTGCACAACGGCATGGACGACGACTGCGACGGCGAGGTGGACGAGGGCGTGGGCGGGGCCGTGGACGAGGACGGCGACGGGTTCGCCGAGGCCGGCGGCGACTGCGACGACAGCGACCCGGACGTGAGCCCGGCGGCCAGCGAGATCGCGGACGGGATCGACCAGGATTGCGACGGGATCGTGGACGAGGGCACCGAGGCCTACGACGACGACGGCGACGGCTGGAGCGAGGAGGACGGCGACTGCGCAGACGGCGACCCGGACATCTCGCCCGACGGGACCGAGGTGCTCGACGGGATCGACAACGACTGCGACGGGACCGTGGACGAGGGTACGGAGCTGACCGACGACGACGGCGACGGCTGGAGCGAGACCGACGGCGACTGCGACGACGGCGACGACGGCGTGTACCCGGGAGCCGGCGAGGACGCGGACGGCGTCGACCAGGACTGCGACGGGATCGTGGACGAGGGCACCGACGTGTACGACGACGACGGGGACGGCTGGAGCGAGGAGGACGGCGACTGCGACGACGGCAACGCGTTCGTCTCGCCCAGCGCCACGGAGCTGTGCGACGGCGCCGCGGACCAGGACTGCGACGGCGAGGTGGACGAGGGCTGCGGCGAGGTCACCGACGACCCGGACGACCCGGAGGGCGGCTGCGAGTGCGGTGCGGCCGCCGCCGGTGGTCTGGGCCGGCGCGAGGCCGGCGCCCTGCTGGCGGCCCTGCTGCTGGCGGCGGTGCTCCTGCGGCGCGGCCGCCGCGGACCACCCGGGGGGCGGGCGCTGCTGACCACGGCCCTGGCGCTCACCCTGCTGGCCGGCATGTCCGGCTGCTCGGAGAGCACCGTGGCGCGGGCCAAGGGCAAGCTCACCCTCAACCCCGGGGCGCTGGTGTTCCCGTTCGTGCCGGTGGGCGGTGAATCCACGATGACGGTCTCGCTGGACAATGGCGGCTCGGGCGAACTCGCGGTGATGTCCGTGGGCTTCTCCGAGACCAGCGACGCCTTCAGCATCGCCGAGGAGTTCACCGGCGCCATCCCCCGCGGGGAGAAGGCCGACATGTCCATCGCCTTCCACCCACCGGCAGACGAGGACTACACCGCCACCATCGAGATCAGCACCGACGGCCTCGAGGAGAAGGTGTACCTGGAGCTGGCGGGCAGCGGTCGCCCCGGCGTGATCGCCGTGTTCCCCTCGCTGGTCGACTTCGGGCCGGTGGCCGCGGGCGACATCGTGCAACGGGACGTGACACTCTTCAACGAGGGCCTGCCCACGCTCGAGATCGCGTCCGTGACCGCGGACGACGCCCAGTTCACGGCCCAGGCCGAGCTGCCGGCCGCGTTGGCCCCAGGGGCCGAACTGACCGTCACGGTCTCCTACGCACCCACGACCGAGGACCCGGTGCAGGCGGTCCTTACCATCGGTACCGCGTCTGCCAGCGAGGAGGCCGTGTCCCTGTACGGCAACGACTGCGACTCCACCGCGTCGCTGAACTTCGACAACGACGGCGACGGCTTCGGAGCCTGTGCCGGCGACTGTGACGACGGCGACGCGGACGTGCACCCCTCGGCCGTGGAGCAGGCCAACGGTGAGGACGACGACTGTGACGGCATCGTGGACGAGGAGACCTGGGCCTACGACGACGACGGCGACGGGTACGCCGAGGACATGGGTGACTGCAACGACAACGACGACGCCATCCACCCCGAGGCGGACGATGTGCCCAACTGGGTGGACGACAACTGCAACGGTACGGTCGACGAGGGCTCGGACTCGGCTGACGACGACGGCGACGGCTTCACGGAGGCCGGCGGGGACTGCGACGACGCGGCCGCGTGGATCAACCCGGCCCAGGCCGAGGTGGCCAACGGCGAGGACGACGACTGCAACGGGCTCGTCGACGACCAGACCGAGGTGTACGACGACGAAGGCGACGGCTTCGACGAGGACGCGGGTGACTGCGAAGACACCAACCCAGCCATCTACCCTGGCG
>CAZXHG010000442.1:0-4055 GCA_964639985.1 uncultured Rickettsiales bacterium | reverse complement strand
AAGCCGTCGCCGTCGTCGTCCACCTCGTCGGGGTGCAGGTCGCCGTCGCAGTCGTTGTCCACGTAGTCGCAGTCCCACTCGATGGCGCCGGGGTTGATGGCCGCGTCGGCGTCGTCGCAGTCATCTACTCATTCGTCGTATCCGTCGCCGTCGTCGTCCACCTCGTCGCCGTGGTAGGCGCCGTCGCAGTCGTTGTCCACGTAGTCGCAGGCGATCTCGGTCGCGCCAGGATTCACCGCCGCGTCGGTGTCGTCGCAATCCGTGCCGCCGCAGGCGTCGTCGGTGTAGCCGTCGCCGTCCGCGTCGGCGCAGGGCATCGCGTCTCCGGCCCAGCTCACGGCGTCGATGAACAGCTGCTGGATATTGGTGTCCGACAGGGGGTCGTAGCTGTAGTTGGACGCGTGGTTGAAGCCTACGATGCGGCCATCTCCCCACTCCCGGACCGCGACTCCGGGGGTTCCATAGTCGTCGTTCATCAGCGCGACCGGTTCGTCGACACCGTAGCTTCGCAGGGTCGTGGGGCTGGAGCCGCTGTCGAAGGTGAACGTCGCGGGCACGTTCGCGACCACGGGGTGCGACTCCTGGCCGACCACGACGTCGTAGGTCATGCTCTCGCTCCGGCCGTAGTAGCGCTCCAGGATGATCAGATCCTCCATCAGCGTTAGCCAGCCCATGTCGTCGAACTCGAAGGCCAGCCACTCGGTGTAGACGTACCCGCCACCGGCCGCCACGTGGTCCACCAGCGCCTGCTGGCCGGCGGTCGACATCTCGTACATATAGGTAGAGCCGGCCAGGTGGATGACCACGTCGAAGCCGGTCAGCGCGGGGTTGGTGTTGTCCCAGCTGTCCTCGTCGGTGTCCGACAGCGTCACGGTGTGCCCCGCGCCCTGCAGGGCCGCCTCCAGGGACTGCGTCCCGGCGCTATAGGTGTCCCAGATCAGCAACACGTTGGCCTGGGCGTGAGCCCGCTGCGCGGTGCCGAGCGCGCCGAGTGTGATCAGCAGGCACAGAAGGAAACCCGTGAGTGTGCTCAACAGGGTCCCCTGGCGGTAGTCCTTGGATGCAGGCATGCCTTCCCCTTCGGTCGTGGTTCGTCGTCGTGACACGAGGCCCATTGTCGGCGTGTACCGGGCCGGATTCTGCCACGAAACCAGCGCCGGCGGCATCGGCGCTGCGAACTGCGCGGGCGGGCGAACGGCGAGCGGGGCAGCGTGTCGTCGGTGGCCAGGGGGATCGATGCGGTGGAGGTCCGGGGGGCGGTACGAGGTAGATCCAGACGGCCCGGGGCGGGCGTTCAGTCCGCTGAGCATGAACGCGGCCGACGTGGACAACGACGGCGACCTGGATGTCCTCGGCCTGACCCCCACCGACCCGTCCTGGCACGTGCAGAGCGACATGGTCGCGGGGCGGTTCTGGCGCAACCAGGGCAGTCTCTCCTTCGACGTGGCCACCGAGGAGAGCGGCCTGGAGGCGCTCAACTGGACCTACTACGAGCTCGCGGAGCTGTGGGACGCCGACTTCCCCGACACCCTGGAGCTCGCCGAGTGGGCGTGCGAGCAGTCCGACTGGCAGGAGGCCTGCGAGGACATGGCCGGTGGCGACTACCAGATGATGCTCGGAGGCGGCAGCGTGTTCGCCGACTTCAACAACGACGGCTGGCTCGACCTGCACGTGGTGGATCGCCACGACTGCGCCCTGGACATCATCCGCAACCTGGTGTTCCTCAACCAGGGGGATGGCACGTTCCGGGTCCTGACGACCGAGGAGTCGGGGATGGACGCCACCGGTGTGACCGCGGACGCACGGGATCTGGACGGCGATGGCCGGCTCGACCTCGTGGTGGCCGAGCGGGTGCCGGTGATGGGTGGAGATTACCCGTCCTACGACCGCGTGTACTGGAACGCTGGTGGCTTCGGTGGAACGTCGAACCACTGGGTGGAGATCCGGTTCGAGGGCCGCCCCTGGTCCGAGCTGGTGGGGGCGAAGGTCTTCCTCTACGACGGAGACACGCTGCTCGGGCGCCGTGATCTGTTCCCCTCGACAGGGACGTACAAGACATCGCAGGATCTGTTCGCGCACTTCGGCCTCGGCGCGCACACGGACGTAGCTGCGGTGATCCAGCTGTACTCTCCTCTGCAGGAGACCTCGGAGATCCGCATCGAGGACATCGCCGTGGATTCGCGAATCGCCATCGACGTCGACGCCCGTTCGTTCAGGGTGCTGCCATGATCAACCGCCGCCATTTCCTCGCCGGGATGGGCTACGTGGGGCTGGGTCTGACCTTCGGGTGCCACGGCAGGGAGGACGAGCCTGGTGAGGGCGATCCGGCCACGCCCGTCGTGCCCAACATCGTGTTCATCTACTCGGACCAGCACCGGGGCGACGCGTTGGGGTGCCTGGACGATCCCGTCGTCCAGACACCGAGCCTCGACAGCCTCGCCGCGGAGGGGGTGAACTTCCGGCGGTGTTTCACGAACTCACCCCTGTGCCGGCCCGCTCGCACATCCTTGATGACGGGCCTGTTCGCGTCAGAGCACGGGGCTTGGAGCGCCTGGGGCGTGGCGGATGCGGATAGTCCCAGCTTCGTGCGGAGGATCCGCGACGAGGCGGGATACCGCACGGCGGTGATCGGCAAGACCCACCTGCACGACGAGTCCGGACACCTCGACGATGCGCGGTCGGTGCTGGATCTGTGGGGATTCGAGGAGAGCGTGGAGCTGAGCGGACCCTCGGAGTCCACCGGCTTGGAGTCGGCCTGGACCGACTTCCTGGGCTCCGAGCGGTTCGAGCGGTTCGTCGAGTACATGGAAAACTATTGGGCGAACCACTTCGACCACGACCACTGGCTCACACCCGCGCCGGACGAGAGCCCCTGGGAGCTGCAGACCGAGGATCACCTCGACGTGTTCTGTGGGCAGACCGCCGCCCAGTGGATTGACGAGGTGCCCCAGGATCGGCCCTTCTTCCTGCAGGTGAGCTTTCCCGGGCCGCACAATCCCTTCGACGCGACCACCGAGTGGCGGCAGGACTACGACCCGGACGACCCCTCCATCCCGACCGGAGCGGGGACGCAGCCTCCCGAGCCCGCCTCGGCGCTCTTTGACGCAGTCCTGGCCCACTGGGGTGGGCCGTCGACGCCGGAGGAGGTCCGTGCCCTTCGTGCCCTCTACTACGCCAAGGTCTCGATGATCGACGCGCAGATCGGCGAGATCGTCGCGGCTCTGGCTGCACGGGGGATGCTCGACAACACCTGGATCGTGTACAGCTCCGACCACGGCGAGATGCTCGGAGACCACGGGCTCGTGGGCAAGATCGTGTTCCACGAGGGCTCGATCTCGGTGCCGCTGATCATCCGTCCGCCCGGCGGCGGCGTGGCCTGGGCCTCGGATGCCCTCTCGGACACGATGGACATACGAGCCACCCTGCTCGACATCGCCGGGCTGGAACCGGATTCCGCCGCTGGGCGATCGCTCCTCGACGCCGTCGAAGGAGGCCCGGACTCCCCCGAGGCGCAGACGGGCAAGGGCGAGGTCTTCTCGCAGGTGAGCGCCGACGACACCGTCCGGTACACCATGATCCGCACCGACGAGCACAAGCTGGTCGTGGCCGACGGTGCGCCCAGCGAGCTCTACGATCTCCTCGGAGATCCCGACGAGAACGAGAACCGCGTTGATGATCCCGTCCTTGCCTCCCAGCAGGCCGAGTTGCTCGCGCTCGTCGAGAACCAGTTCGGATCATGAGCCATGCTTCGCGAGACACCGGGCCGCGAGAGCCTGCAGGATGTTTGCTGGCGAGCGGTGTTGGGTTCCTGGCCAGGTTGCTGCAGCACATCCCGCCCCTCGGGTTCAAGGCGTGGAGGCAGTACGGCGCCTACTCGGCCGTGGTGCGCGCCCGGTGGCGTCGGGAACGCGAGGACGAGGGGGTAGGCGCAGCCGAGCCCCGCGTCGAACGCGGCCCCGGCCGCAAGCAGTGCAGCGCTTCGTGGGCGGCGCTGCTATCGCGCACCTGGGACCTCATCTTCAACTACACCCGACCCTACATCTGCGTCGACGCGA
>CAZXHG010000441.1:0-4065 GCA_964639985.1 uncultured Rickettsiales bacterium | reverse complement strand
TCCACCTCGCCGGGCGGCATGCCGTGGTTGCAGTTGTTGTCGAGGCCGTCGCACAACTCCTCGGCACCGGGGTGGATGTCGGGGTCGGAGTCGTCGCAGTCGCCAGCGCAGATCAGCCAGCCGTCGCCGTCGTCGTCCACCTCCTCGGGTGGCATGCCGTGGTTGCAGTTGTTGTCCAGACCGTCGCACAGCTCCTCAGCATCGGGGTGGGTGTCGGGATCGGTGTCGTCGCAGTCGCCAGCGCAGACCAGCCAGCCGTCGCCGTCGCCGTCCACCTCGTCGGGTGGCATGCCATGGTTGCAGTTGTTGTCCAGACCGTCGCACAACTCCTCTGCGTCGGGGTGGTACGTCGGCTCGATGTCGTCGCAGTCGCCGTCGCACTCGGTGAACCCGTCGCCATCGTCGTCGGTCTCGTCGGCGTGCAGCACGCCGTCGCAGTCGTCGTCCAGGTCGTTACAGGCGACCTCCTCGGCGCCCGGGTGCACGTCGGCATCGGAGTCATCGCAGTCGCCGTCGCATTCGGTGAATCCGTCACCGTCTTCGTCGACCTCATCGGGTCCCAGCATGCCGTCACAGTCGGTGTCGATGCCGTCGCAGCCCTCGTCGGCGCCGGGGTACACGTGCGAGTCGAAGTCGTCGCAATCCGTGGTCGCCGAATGGCCGTCACCATCTACGTCCGTTACCACGTCGTCGTCCGAGACCGTGTCGTCGTCGTCGCTGCCCTCGGCCGGGCAGCCAGCCAACGCGAGCGCGATCAGCAGGCAGCTCGCCACCCTGGTCCCGTTCATGGATTGCCTCCCCTCGGCCTGCGGATGCCCGTGTTCGGCCCTCTCCGCCAGGAGGATAGCCGATCGTCACCACCACCCCCGTGTCCACGGTGCAGGGCGATCGGGCCGGGATCAGGGAACGCCCATCAGGATCGTCACCGCCCACTCCGAGCCGCCCCGGATGCCGACCACGTCCACGGCGCCGTCCCCATCGAGATCCACATCGAGCAGGGAGTACCAACCGCCACGCTGGGTGACGATCCGCGTCAACTCGGCAAAGCCCCCCGCGCCATCGCCGAACCGGACGGTCAGCTCGTCCTCCCGCCCGTTGAGCACATCGAGGTGTCCGTCGTGGTCGACGTCCGCCACGCCCAGACTCCCGCCGCCCGCGTACGTGTAGCCTGGTGCCATCTGCGCATCACTGCCGCCGAGGGACACCAGGATCTCCTCGGGATCTGCCCCTATACGGTCGCCGAAACCGTCGCCATTCACGTCGGCGATCGCGGAGACGTACGCGACACCGACCTCCTTGCCGACCTCGATCAGCTCGGAGAAACCCCCTGCGCCGTCCCCCCGGAGCACGCCCTGGTGTCCCACGAGATCCAGGTGGCCGTCACCGTCCACGTCGCCGATGGCCCGGTCGCCACCCAGGCTGGGTAGGGCGATGGGTTCGTCGAAGTCCGGCGCCAGGAGCAGATCGAGGCCCCCCTCGTCGTAGAAGTAGCTGTACCAGCCGGCGATGATGTCGGGCAGGCCGTCCTCGTTGACGTCTCCGAGCGCGGGACGGCTCCAGTCGTGGGTGTGCAACTTGCGTTCGTCGAACCGGCCGTCGCCGCGGCTGGTGAGGACGTGCGTGCCCAGACCGCCCTGGCCATCGTCATAGGTGAAGTAGACGAGATCGTCCAACCCATCGCCGTCGAAGTCCCCGGACTCGACCCAGATCGACTGGCTGGTGTCGATCAGGTCGACGCGCTCGAAGGATCCGCGGCCGTCCCCGAGCAGGATGTCGATCCAGCAGGCCTGCTCCCACCCCCCGTAGCAGTTCACCGCGAGGTCCAGGTTGCCGTCACCGTCGAAGTCGCCAGCTGTCGGGCTGTCGGGCTCGCAGGCCACCTCGACCGCCGCCTTGGGCCGAAAGAGCTGCCATCCCTCGCCACAACCGCTCGACGTCAGCGCGAACGCTGCGAATCCCAGCGCGAGCACGGTGCGCATCACCACGGTGCCACCGTGACAGGGACGCATTGCACGAACTCGTCGTCCGCCGCGTCCGAGCAGCACAGCCAGGTCACCATCGCGGTCCCGGCCTGCTCGCAGGTGAACCGGGACACGTCTTCCATCGGAGGCCAGGTGCCGGCGTCGTAGGCCAGGTTCAGGTACCATCGGTCCCAGAATCCCTCATCGGGATCGTATCTCCACCCGTCTCCGAATCCGCCATCCCACCAGTTGTCCCAGTCGGAGTCCATCAGCTCCCATGGAGGGCGCTCCACGCCCTTGATCACGCAGGGATCGCCGGTCAGGGGATCGTCACCCTCGCAGTACGAACCGTCCATCGCGTGCATGCCGATCCAGCATCGCCGGGCCAGGCCGGACAATTCGAGACGGAATCGGAATTCTCCCTGGCCTCCTGATGGGTCGTCCGCACCGACCTCGGACTCGCACATCGCCTGCACGCTGGCCGCGGTGAGGTCGATGGGCCCGCGGTAGGGGGGGATGGAGGTGTCGTCCGTGGTGGAAGTGGAGGAGGCGATCACCGGAGCGCAGCCCGCGAGCAACAGGACGGACGCGATCCCCGACCAGATGCGCCGCATGGGCTTCCCTCCTGCCGCGCAGTCTACCATCCGGCCTCCGCCTCCCTGTCGAAGTGGCTGGCAATCGGCCCCGGTATCCGGATCGAGAAATGGTAGTTGTCAGTGCCTGACCCCGCTCCCCTTGCAATCTTGCATTTGAAATGCAAGATTACACGCATGACCAACGGTTTCATCCCGAGGACCATCGAACCCGTACTCGAACAGGCAGCGGCGGAGTTCCCCGCAGTGGTGTTGACCGGGCCACGCCAGGCCGGGAAGACGACCCTGCTGCGCCACCTGTTCGGTGAGACCCATCGAATCGTCTCCGTGGACCTGCCCGACGTGCGCGAGGCCGCGACGAGCGATCCGCGCGGTTTCTTGAAGCTGAATCCACCGCCGGTGATCTTCGACGAGGTACAGCGAGCGCCGGAGCTGCTGTTCCACATCCGCGAGCACATCGACGCCAACCGCGACGAGACCGGCCAGTTCCTCCTGTCCGGTTCGCAGAACCTGCTGCTGATGGAACAGGTCTCGGAGTCCCTCGCCGGCAGGGCGGCCATCCTGCGGTTGCTGCCGCTGTCGATGCGCGAGATCGACGGCGCACCGCACGCCCCCCACCCGTGGCAGGAGGGCCACGATCCGGAGACTCGCAGCGTTCCACCCCTGGACGACCTTTGGGCGGGATTCCTGCGCGGGTCCTATCCGGAACTGCACCGGCAACCCGGCAGAGACAGCGGACTGTGGCATGCCAGCTACGTCCAGACCTACCTGGAGCGGGACGTCCGCACCTTGCGGCAGGTCGGCGACCTGACGCAGTTCCAGTCCTTCCTCCGAGCCGTGGCCGCGCGAAACGGGCAGCTGTTCAACCACTCGGAGGTCGCGCGTGATCTGGGCCTCGCCGTCAATACCGTGCGTGCCTGGCTGTCGGTGCTCGAGGCCACCTACCAGGTCGTCGTGCTCCGCCCCTACTTCGCGAACGTGGGCAAGCGCCTGGTGAAGACGCCCAAGGTCTATTTCACGGATGTGGGCACGCTGTGCTACCTCGTCGGGCTGCGCGATGGCCAGCATGCGTCGGCCGGACCCATGGGCGGCCCGATCCTGGAGACGGCCGTACTCTCCGAGCTGCTCAAGGCCAGCTGGCATCGGGGGGTCGAACCCCGCGTGCACTTCTGGCGCACCTCCGCGGGCAGGGAGGTGGACTTCCTGGTCGAGGACGGCCCGTCGTTGGTCCCCCTGGAGGTCAAGCTGTCGGCCACGCCTCGACCGGTGATGGCGGCCGGGATCGACGTGCTGCGGGAGGATCTGGGAGAGCGGGTGGGCGAGGGATACCTGGTGCACCCCGGGGATTCGAGACTCCCCCTGAGGCCGGGGACGGTAGCGCTACCGTTCGGAGAGCTCTAGCCGGGGGGAGCAGGGTTAGGTGCCGGTTATTAAGCTTTAAGCTTTTCCAGGGTTACAGACCTGATTAGTTAGCCCCCGCTATCGGGCACTTTCTCCCGCTTGGCAGCTCG
>CAZXHG010000440.1:0-4086 GCA_964639985.1 uncultured Rickettsiales bacterium | reverse complement strand
AACGAGTCCGAGTAACGACCCCTCTCCTCACACATCATGTTTCGAGCTGTCCCCGGATCTGTACCCACTCTGGGACCGCCGGGGACGTTCTCGGACACATCGACTGAAATGGGCGGATCGCTAAGTGCCTGTAACGACTGCAATCAGGGGGGTGGGGACACCTTGCTCAAACGTTGAACAGGAAGTGGATCACGTCGCCGTCCTGCACCTCGTAGGTGCGCCCCTCCACGCGCAGCGCGCCCGCCTTGCGGGCCGCGGCCTCGCTGCGAAGCCGCTCGAAGTCGGACCAGCCGATCACCTCCGCGCGGATGAAGCCGCGCTCGAGGTCACTGTGCACCTTGCCCGCGGCCCGCACCGCCGGGGTCCCCCGCCGGACCGGCCATGCCCGACACTCGTCGCCCCCCTCGGTGAGGAAGCTGATCAGGTCCAGCAGCTCGTAGGCCTTCTGGATGAATTGCACGCGCGCAGGCTCGCCGAGGCCGAACTCGGCGAGGAAATCGGCCTGCTCCTCGGCGTCCATCTCGGCCACGTCCGCCTCCATGGACCCGCACAGTGCCAGGGCGGTCTCGTCGTCGTGCTCCGGCTCCGGCGGCGTGCGCAGGTGGGCCAGGGCCGGGTCGGACCAACCGTCCTCGTCGAGGTTGAACAGGCTCATCTTGGGCTTGAGGCTGAGCAGGCCGAACCCGCGCACCAGCTTCAGCTCGTCGGGGTCGAGCCCCGCCCGCCGCAGGGGCAGCTCGTCCTCCAGCAGGGCCGCGCACTTCTCCAGGACCGTCACCTCGGCGTCCTTCTTGTGCTCCTTGTGCAGCCGCTCGAGCCGCTTGTCGATCACGGCCATGTCCTGCAGCAGCAGCTCGGCGCGGAACGCGGCCTCGTCCCGCTTCGGGTCGGGCGCGTCCCCGGTGTACGGGCTGTCGAAGCAGCGCACCACGTGCACCAGCAGGTCGACCTGCCGCATGGCCGCCACCACCTCGGCGGAGAACGCGCCGCCCCTGGCGTCGCCCCCACCGGGCACGTCCACGAAGTCGATCTGCGCGTACACGGTCTTCTTGGGATCGAACAGCGCGGTCAGGAAGTCGACCCGCTCGTCCGGCACCTTGATGTTGCCCAGCACGGGCCCGCGCCGGCCGTCCGCCGGCGCCGCGCCCGGCGCCAGGGACCGGAAGATGGTGCTCTTGCCGCAGCCCGGAAAACCGGTGATCCCGACCTTCATCGTCGTTCCCTTCGAGGCGCCGAAACCTACTCCCCCGTCCCCTCCCCTGCAAGGAACTCGGACAGACCCCGGTCGAACTCCCGCAGCGCCGCCACCGCGATCCACTCGTCCTGCTGGTGCGCCAGCGCGTTGTCCCCGGGCCCGCAGTTGACCGCGTCCAGCCCCTCGGCGGCCAGCCGGGCCACGTCGGTCCAGGCCTGCTTGGGCCGCACCTGCAGGCCCATGGCGTCGCGCAGCTGCACCAGCAGCGGGTTGTCCGGGCACGGCTCGCCCGCGCCCGCCGCGTCCACCACCTCGAAGCGGTCCGCCTCGGCGCACAGGTCGGCCAGCCGCTGCGTGGCCTGCTCCAGGGTCACGCCCGGGGCGAAGCGGTGGTTGACCCGGCAGACGAACTCGTCGGGCACCACGTTCTGGGCGATGCCGCCCTGCGCCAGGGTCACGGCGAAGGTGTCCCTGAATTCCAGGCCGTGTCGCACCACGGGCTGGGCCACCAGCGCGTGCATGCGCTGCAGCCACCCCCCGGCCCGCGAGATCGCGTTGCGCCCCTGCCACGGCCGCGCCGCGTGGGCCGCCTGGCCCAGGAAGGTCACGTCCGCGGACACCGAGCCCACGCAGCCCAACTCCAGCTGCCCGCGGGTGGGTTCCAGCACCAGGTACAGGTCGCCGTCCAGCGGCACGTTGCCGTCGGCCAGCAGGTCGCCCAGGCCGTTGGTGGCGAAGGAGCCCTCCTCGCCCGGGTAGAACACCCAGCTCAGGTCCACGCGCGCGTGGACCAGGTCCAGCGACTGCAGCAGGTGCAGCATCACGGCCACGCCTGCCTTCATGTCCACCGCGCCGCGGCCGGTCAACCGGTCGCCGTCGCGGGTCGGCGGCATCAGCCCCGGCACGATCGGCACCGTGTCCACGTGCCCCACGAGCACCAGGTGGGGCCACCCCTCGCGGCGCGGCCCGCACACCACCACCGCGTCGCCGTGGCGCTGCCCCACCAGGGGCTGGCCGCGATCCGCGGCCTCGACCACCGCGGTCTCCACGTGGTCGCAGATCGCCCGCTCCTCGCCCGTGGGGCTGGGGATGGCCAGCAGGTCCAGCAGGATGTCGGCGACGTCGCTCATGAGGAGATCGCGAACTCGCGCAGGGTGTCGTTCAGCGAGGTCTTGCGGTCCGTGGACTCCTTGCGCTGGCCGATGATCAGCGCGCAGGCCATCTCGTACGTGCCTGCCGGGAAGGTCTTGGGCCGGGTCCCGGCCACCACCACCGAGCGAGCGGGCACGCGTCCGCGGTGCACCACCTCCTCGGGTCCGGTCACGTCGATGATCGGCGTGGACGCGGTCAGCACCACGTTGGCGCCCAGCACGGCCTCGGCTTCCACGTGCATGCCCTCCACGAGGATGCAGCGCGAGCCGATGAACGCCCCGTCCTGCACGATCACCGGCCGGGAGCCGGGCGGCTCCAGTATCCCACCGATGCCCACCCCACCGGCCAGGTGCACATCCTCGCCGATCTGCGCCCCGGTGCCGACCGTGGCCCAGGTGTCGACCATGGTGCGGGCGCCCACGTACGCGCCGATGTTGACGTAGCCCGGCATCAGCACCACGCCGCGACCGAGGAACGAGCCATACCGGGCCGTGCCCGGCGGTACCACTCGCACACCGGCGGCCTCGTGGTCGCTCTTGATCGGGATCTTGTCGTGGAAGGTGAACGGCGGCAGCTCCATCACCCTCATCTCGGCCACGGCGAAGTACAGGTTGATCGCCTCGGCCACCCAGGCGTGCACCTCCCAGTCACCGTCCGCGGGCGCGGCCGTGCGCACCTCGCCGCGATCCAGCAGCGCGATCGTCTGCTCCACCGCGTCGCGGTACCGCCCGTCGGACAGCAGCGCCCGGTCGACGTACGCCGCGTGCACATCTCGTCTCAGCTGATCTCGCATGACGCCTTTCTACCACGCACGGCCGTCTTCCACGCGCGTGCGCCTCTGATAGTCTTGTCCGCGGAGCCATGGAACGAGCTCCTGGGTCCACGCACCTGTCGAGGAAGAACCCCATGCGCCACCGTCCCTTCCCCATCGCCCTGTTCGTCGCCGCGGCCCTGCTCACGGGCTGCCCCGACGCGTACGACCAGCCGCCCACCATCGAGAAGTCCGTGGCCGCCGTGGACTTCGGCACCGTGCCCGCGGGCTCGGCCATCGAGGAGGTGGAGGTCACCCTGACCAACACGGACGAACGGGACGCCACCCTGCTCGAGGTCACCCTCGAGGGGGACACCGACGTGTTCGAGGTCACGGACCTCGGCGGCGGTCCGATCCCGTTCCCCGTCCTGCTGCAGACCGGGGACGAGCTGCGGGTGCTGGTGACCTTCCTCGTGCCGTCGGACGACGGCCAGTTCGCGGCCACGGCCACGTTCGTGTTCGCCCAGGCCACCGAGGCCGGGGGCTGCAACTGCGACTCGTACACGGCCGAGTTCCGCAACGTGCCCCTGGCGATCACCGCGGAGACCGGTTGCGACGCGGACGGCGACGGGTTCGACGGCGAGCACTGCGACGGCGACGACTGCGACGACGACGATCCCGACGTGCACCCGGACGCCGAGGAGATCTGCGACGGCATCGACAACGACTGCGACGGCGAGGCCGACGACGGCTTCGACCTCGACGGCGACGGCTACCTGTCCTGCGAGGATGGGCCCGCCGGCGGGGACTGCGACGACGACGACCCAGACACGTACCCGGGCGCGGACGAGCTGTGCGACGGCCTCGACAACGACTGCGACGGCGAGCTGCCCGAGGACGAGGCCGACGCCGACGGCGACGGCTACCTCGCCTGCGCCGGCTACGTCGACAGCGCGTCCACGACGGAAAACGACTACAACACCGAGGT